>NZ_JBEZLV010000019.1:0-150535 GCF_040652335.1 Streptomyces sp. NPDC048270 | reverse complement strand
TTCCGATCTGGCCAGGCTCCGCCGTGGGCTGCGCGGGCCGGGTGGCTTCCGCGCCGGCGGACGCGGCCGGGCGAGGCTCCGCCGTGGCCTGCGGGGGCAGGGTCGCTTCCGCGTCGACGCGCCCGGGCCGGCCGGGCACGGCGTCGGCGGACGTGGCCGGTCCGGGCTCGGCCGACTGCGTGCCGGTGGCAGGGCGGGAGCCCGCTCGTTCCGGAGCCGTGGCCCCCCGACCCGTGCCCGCCTGAGGCGAACCTGCTTGGGGCGTGGCTGCGCGGGCCGCGCCCTCGCGGGCCGTGCCGCCATGGGCCGTGTCTTCCCGGCCGGTCCCCGTCGGGGCCGTGCCGGCCGGGGCCGGGCCGGCTCCGGCTGGGCCGCCCTGTGCCGTGCCCGAACGGGCCAGGCCCCCATGGGCCGTGGCCTCGTGGTCCGTGCCTACCGGGGCTGGGGTCCCCTGGGCCGCGCCTTCGCGGGCCGAGTTCCTGTCGGCTCCGCCCGCGCGTGCTGTGCCCCCCTGGCCTGAGCCCTCGCGGGGCGCGGTCCCTGGGGCTGTGGCCGTCCAGGGCGTGCCGTCATGGGCCGTGTCTTCCCGGCCGGTCCCCGTCGGGGCCGTGCCAGTCGGGGCCGTGCCGGTTCCGGCTGGGCCTCCTTGTGCCGTGCCCGAACGGGTCAGGCCCCCATGGGCCGTGGCCTCGTGGTCCGTGCCTGCCGGGGCTGGGGTCCCCTGGTTCGCGCCTTCGCGGGCCGAGTCCCTGTCGACCCCGGCCGCGTGGGGCGCGCCCCCTCGGATGGGGGATTCCCGGGCCGTGCCGGGGCGGGCCGTGCCCCCCTCTGTCGTGTCTTCGCGACCCGTGAACTCCCGGGTCGACTCCGTGGGGGCTGGGGCCCCTTGGGGGGTGGTTTCCCGGACGGTGTCCGCCGGGGCCGTGCCGGCGGCCGTTGGGGTCCCTTGGTTCGTGCCCCTCACGGCCGTGGCCGCCGGGTTTGAGGCCCCCTGTGCCGTGTCTTCCCAGCCCGTACCCGCCCCTGCGTCAGCCGTGCCTGCCGGGGCCGTGCCGTCGCGGGGTGTGGTCCTGTGGGCTGTGCCGTCGCGGGGCGTGCCTGCTTGGGGCGTGGTCTCGCGGTCCGTCCCCGTCGGGTCCGGGGCTGCCGGGGGTGTGCTCCTGTGGGCTGTGCCCTCGCGGGGCGTGCCCGCTTGGAGCGTGGTCTCCTGGTCCGTCCCCGTCGGGTCCGTGCCTACCGGGGACGTGGTCCTGTGGGCTGTGCCGGCGCGGGGCGTGCCTGCTAGGGGCGTGGTCTCGCGGTCCGTCCCTGCCGGATCCGTGGCTGCCGGGTGCGTGCCTGCGTGGGCCGTGCCTTCGCGGGGCGTGCCTGCTTGGGGCGTGGGCTCGCGGTCCGTCCCCGTCGGGTCCGTGCCTGCCGGGTCCGTGCTCCTGTGGGCCGTGCCTTCGCCGGGCGTGCCCGCTGGGGGCGGGGTTTCCCAGTCCGCCCCTGCCGGGGTTGTGCCCGCCGGGCCCGTGCCGGCGCGGGTCATGCCTCCGTCGGTCGTGCCTTCGCGGCCCGTGGACGCCCGGGCCGTGTGCGTCGGGGCCGTGCCGCTGTGGGGCGTGCCCGCCCGGGGCGTACCCGCCTGGTCCGTGCCCGCCCGGCCCGTGCCTGCCCCGGACGGGGCCTCCCCGGACGGGGCCTCCCCGGACGGGGCCTCCCCGGACGGGGCCTCCCCGGACGGGGACTCCCCGGACGGGGCCTCCGGGGCCGGGGCCTCTCGGGCCGGAGTCTCGTCGGACGTGGCCTGCGGCGGTGGGGGCGTGTGGCGCTGGTGGGTGGGGGTGGACCAGCCCAGGTAGGTGCCGCAGTTGGTGCAGAAGTCGTCCGTGGGGGTGTTGGACACGCCGCATACGGGGCACGCGCGCATCGTCGTCGTCACCTTTCCTCGCCTCCGGGCGGTCCCGGCAGGACCTCGACGCGGCAGATCGTGTGGACCGGGCACAGGGTGCGGATCAGGGAGCGGACCCGGTCCGCGTCCACGGGGTGGGGGTCGCCTTCCCGGTGCGGCCAGACCCGGACCAGGACCTCCTCCGCCGGGGCCGGCGGCAGGGCGGTGCCGGGGGTGCGGGACCAGGTGGCGGCGCCGTCGCCGCTGACCTCGGCGGATACGCCCAGGATCAGGCGCAGGGCCTCGGTCAGGCCGCGCCGGGTGCCGCGCCGGCGGTGCAGCTCCACGGCCCGGGCCACCGCCTCGCGCCGCAGCTCCAGCGGCCACCGGGGGTCGTCGGCGCCGCCGACCCAGGAGGCCAGCCAGGGCAGGAAGTCGGCCGGGGCCAGCCGGGGGTCGAAGTAGGCGGGCAGGTTGTCGAGGGCGGAGAACACCGGGGCCAGGACCGTGTCCAGGCCCGCCGTGAACCGCTGGGCGAAGTCGTCCTCGGCGTACAGGGCGGGGAGTTGCCCGCCGAGCGGGTGCCGGCTCGGCAGGCCGGGCACGGCGGCCCGGCTCATCCGCGCACCTCCGGTTCCGGCTCCGTCACGACCACCTGGTGCTGGTAGGAGAAGACCAGCGCGCCCGCGCCGATGTCGATCCGGTCGACCGGAGCCCCGCGCCGCCCTGTGATCGGGTCGGCGGCGAACATCCGTATCTCCTCCACCAGCACGTCCCCGATGGCTCGTTGCAGGACGCCGAACACCTCGCCGTACTGCACGGGCCGCCCGAACGGCCAGCCGGTGCCGTCGGGCCCGCCGCGCAGCGGGTTGAGGTGGCGGAACAGTGCGGCGAGCGCCGCCTCGCGCACCCGGTCGGCGTCCCCGGCCGCGGCCGACAGCCGGGCGACCACGGTGACGCCCTGGTAGACGGGCGGCTCCACGACGAGGCGGGTGCCGATCAGGCGCCGTTCGTCGAGGGTGCGGGTGATGGATTCGAGCACCTGGTCGGAGGGGATCAGCTGCTCGAAGCGGAGCCGGTCGCCCTCGTCGGCGACCGCGTCGGGAACGACGAGGACGCGTACCGCGCCCGGGCCCGCCCCGCCGTCCCGGTCGGGCAGGCAGCGGACCCGGCGTACCGAGGGCGCCGCCTGACGGGCGATGATCTCGTAGTCCTCGGCGGTGACCGCGCGTTCCTGCATGCGCAGGCTCTCCGGCGCCCGCAGCTTGGCGTTGTCGATCGTCTCCCCGGCGACCCCGCCGCGCGCCGCCTCCCGGTTGACGACGCGGGCGACGTACGGGACGGAGCTGCGCAGTACGGAGATCGCCCCGCGCGAGACGTTGCCCGCCGGGCCGCCGCCGGTGCGGTAGCGGGCCACCCGGATCTGGGAGCCCTTGGGCGGTACGGCGCCGCACGCGCGCAGGGTGCCGTCGGCCTCGCGCAGCACCGGCGCGAAGGTGAACTCGCCGGTGGTGGCGTCCACGCGCACGTGCCGGTCGCCGGGCCGCGAGCGGCCGAAGTGCTCCACCACGTCCCAGCGCTGCCACCCCTCGGGGGAGGACACCTCCACCACCGGCGGCTCCCCGTCGAGCAGCACGGGCGGGCGGCCGAGCCGGAAGGCCTGGCCCGCCACCCCCTCCGACGTGCCGAGCGGTACGTCGGAGACCCGCTCGGCGTGCTCCACGGTCATGGTGCCGCCGACGGTGAAGACGGAGGCCTCGCGCACGGTCGGGGACTCCGAGTAGAACGGCTGGCCCGGTTCCGGCGCGGTGACCCGGCAGCGCAGCCAGCCCGCGCGGGTCCCGCTGATCAGCGAGGCCGTGTGCCCGGCCGGTACGTAGACGATGACCTCGCCGGGCCGGTTCAGGCCGCCGGTGCTGTCGGAGTCGGTCTCGCAGAGCTGCCACCGGCCGCCGTCCCATGCCTCCCACACCAGCGGGGGCTGGCGCGGGTCGACGCCGACGCCCTCGACGCGGCTGTCGAGGCGCACCGCGACCACGCACCGCGGCACGGCGGTGGGCAGGCCGAACAGCAGGGCGTCGCCTGGCTCGGGGGTCGGCTGGAAGCAGGGTATGTCGCGGCCCTCGGCGAGCGCGCCGGTCCGGTCGGTGAGGTCGCCGGTGCGGGGTGAGGTGACCAGGCGCGTCAACTCGCTCGGCACGATGCGCAGGTCGTCGGTGGTCGCGAAGACCACCGCCTCCTCGCTCTCGCCGGACGCGGTGGTCACCTCGGTGCCGGCGGGCAGCGTCACCGTCTCGGGCTGGGGAGCCGACAGCCAGAAGTCGACGTCGGCGAGGGCGGCCGAGGGCGGGTACAGCTGGATGCCCAACAGGTCCAGGAACGCCAGGTAGTTCTTGTCGGGGACGCGGTTGAGCCGGTACAGGAGCTGGTCGACGAGGTAGGCGAACGTCTCGATCAGGGTGACGCCCGGGTCGGAGACGTTGTGGTCGGTCCATTCCGGGGCGCGCTGCTGCACGTACCGCTTCGCCTCGTCGACGAGCTGCTGGAACCGTCGGTCGTCCAGGTTGGGGGAGGGCAGGGCCATCAGTCCGCGACCATTTCCTCGGCCCCCTCCTCGGAGGGGATCGTGTAGAAGGGGAAGACCAGGTTGCGCCGGTCGTTGGTGGTGCGCACCGTGTAGTGCACATCGATGTAGAGGGTGCCCGCCTCGACGGAGTCGAAGGCCACGACGACCTCGTCCACCGCGATCCTGGGCTCCCAGCGTTCCAGCGCCTCGCGCACCTGCTGGGCGACCCGCCCGGCGGTGTCGCCGTCGCCGGGGGCGAAGACGTACTCGTGGACTCCGCAGCCGAACTCGGGCCGCATCGGCCGCTCGCCGGGCGCGGTGCCCAGCACCAGCCGGATGGCCTCCTCCAGTTCCCGTTCCCGTTCGACCATGGCGATCCCGCCGGTCGGTCCGACGCGCAGGGGGAAGGCCCAGCCGCGTCCGATGAACCGCTCGCTCATCACACGCCTCCGATCAGGACGTTGGGGGCGCCGGTCAGGACCATCGCGCCGCAGGCGGTCTGGTCGCGGGCCCGTGCGGCGGGCAGGCCGCCGATGAGCACGGTTCCCGCGGTGAGGGCGGCCGGGTTGGGCACGATCACGTTGGCCGGTCCCAGCGCCGCGTGCGGCGGGACCACGCAGACGTGCAGGCTGCCCACGACGGCGGCGGGCCGGCCGCCGATCAGCACCGTCGCGACCGCCGCGGCGGCGCCGGGCGGCGGCGTGGCGAGCCGGCCACCGTGGTTGGTGGGGTCGCCGGTACGGGCTGCGGCTGGCATCGGGAGCTCCTCGGGAGGGGGGAAGGGGCGCGGCAGGGTGCTGAGGGGGCTCAGCTGGGGCGGGCTCAGTTGATGCGGATGAGGCGGGCCTTGAGGACGGCGAGCAGGCCGCCGTTGACGGTGACGTCCGCGGTGCCGGACACCTTCACCGACCGGCCGCCGATGCTCACCCCGGCCGTGCCGTCGATGTCGACCTGTCGGCCGGACACCTTCACGGTGCCCTGCCCGGCGTCCAGGGTGATGCCGGTCTTGTCCAGGAGGACGGAGGTCAGCGGCCGGTTCCGCCCCCCGTAGACGGTGAGTTCGATCCGGTCGCGCCGGTCGTCCATGCGTACTTCGAGCCGCTCGTCCCCGGTGACGAGCCGCAGGCCGGACGGGCCCGGGGCGGCCGCGTCCAGCAGTTCCACGCGGTGGCCCGACCGCGAGACCAGGGAGCGGCGGTTGACCTTGCCGCTGGTCTTGTCGATCAGCGGCACGTCGTGCGGGGAGGGCTGGTCCACGCCGTTGTAGAGCCCGCCGATGACGTACGGGCTGTCGAGCAGCCCCTGCTCGAACCCGACGAGGACCTCGTCGTTGACCTCGGGGCTCACGATGCCGCCGCCGCCCTTGCCGCCCCACTGGACGGTGCGCACCCAGTCGGTGACGTAGGTGTCGTCGAGCCAGGGGAACTTCAGGCGTACGGCGCCGCGCTGGGAGCCGTTCGGCTCGCGTACGTCCGTGACCACGCCGGTCGCCAGGCCGGGGAGGCGCGGACCGCGGCCCGGCGCGTTGGCGCCGGTCACCAGGCCGGTCAGGGAGCGGTCGGGGCTGGCGCTGACCCACACGGTGGTGCGGTAGCCGCCGTGCGGCTCCAGTACGTGCTGCACGGCCGTCGCCGTGTACCGGCCGGAGAAGGCCTGCCCCACGTTGCCGAGCGCCACCGGCTTGCCCGCCCGCAGCATCGGGTTGCCCTCGGCCACGGCCTCCAACTCGCCGAAACCGGCGCTGGTCTGCGCCGCCGCCGCTTTGGCGGCCGCCATGGTCTCGGCCTGCGTGCGGTACGGGGTGTCGGTGACGGCCACGGCGGACGCGCCGAACCGTGCGGCGAGCCGGGGGCTGAGGCCGGGCACCACCGTGTCGCTGACCACGGAGGGCTGCTCGGCGACGAGCGGCCGCTTGGTGGTCACGTCCCAGCCGCGGACCTGCACCTTCGAGGCGCCGTCGGCGGCCGACAGCGCGGCGCGCAGGGCGAGGAGGTTGCGCCCGTACTCCAGGACCATCGGATCGCGGGTGGCGGACGTCGAGGGGGCGGGCGCGCCGGAGGCCTTCACTGGCCGGGTGAACTGGAGCAGCCCCTTCTCGTCGATGCGCACCTGCGCGCCGCTCTCGGAGGCGAGGTACTGCAGGAAGTCCCAGTCGGAGACGTTCGCCTGCGACAGCTGCTTGTAGGTGACCGGCGCGGCCTCCACCTTCCCGACGGCCAGTCCGGCGCCCGCGGCCACCTTGCGGACGATGGCCGCGGCCGTCATGTTCCGGTACGCCACGACCTTGCGGCCGCGCTGGAGGCGGTGCGCCTTGGAGTAGGCGCGGACGACGGTGAACGAGCCGGTGCGGTCGCGGTCGATCTCCAGGGCCGTGACCTCGCCGTTGAACAGCCGCTCCCGCGCCTGCCCCTTCACGGTCGTGACCGACACCCGCAGCGGGGTGCCGATGGTGATGCCGGTGGCGCGCAGGAACTCGTGGTCGGGGTCGCGGTAGGTGAGCACCGCGGTGTCCGGCAGGCCCACGTTCTCGTCCACCACGCAGCTCACCAGCTGCGCGGCCCAGACCGGGGGTAGTTCGCCGGGCGACTCCACGATCGGGTCGGCCGCGAACGACCGGCCCCCGGGTTCGGATCCGCTCACCGCTGCTCCTCCTCGCCGCCGTTTTCGTGGTCCTGTACGCCCGGCACCACGAGCTCGGTGCCCGGGACGAGCGCCATCGGGTCGTCGATGCCGTTGGCCTCCGCGATGGCCCGCCAGGCCGTGGCGTCGCCGTACTCGCGCCAGGCCAGCATCGCCAGGCTGTCGCCGGCCACCACGGTGTGCGTGCTGCGGGCGGTGCGCGACCCGGAGGTGGGGTTCTGGCCGGGCGGGTCGACGCTCGCCTCCTCGATGGACAGCGAGCAGGTGGCGCGCAGCGGCTTGCCGTCCACGTCGAAGAGCGTGTACGAGACCGACAGGTTCGACAGGACCCCGTCGAAGGAGGTCGTCCGGGCGCTGCCCCACTCGAAGCGCACCCAGGGGCTGGCGGGCTTCTTGCGGCCGAGGCTGGCCGGGGTCGGCACGCACGCCTTCATCAGCTTCTCCACGGCCTGCTCCACCGAGTTGTCGTGGGTGGCGGTGGCGTCGAGGAACACGTCCAGGCTCAGGGTGCGCGGACCGCTGCCCACGAACTCGGGCAGCGCCGACTGCCCCGCCATGCGCGACGGGGACCGCCGCCACTCGGTGGTCTTGCCCAGTTGCAGGGTCGACGGGTTGAACTGGAGGTCGAGCTTGGCGATCGTCCCGCCCGGTTTGGCGCCGACCGAGGCGGGGGGCTCTTTGAGGGTGAGCTGGGCCCTGGCGCGGCTGGCGCGTGCCGAGGAGGCCATGGCGCGGGCTCCCTTCCGGAGCGGGGACGGCGGGTGGGTGCGGGAGGAAAGGGCGGGGGCGGGAGGAAAGGGTGGGGGCGGTCGGGAGGGCGGGGTCGGGAAGGCGGGTCGGGAAGGCGGGTCAGGAGGGGAGCAGGCCCGCGTGGGCGATCTCCAGCGTCTCGATCGCCGCGGCGGAGTTGGCGGGGTCGAAGGACGGCCCCTGCCAGCGGACCGGGACGATCCCGAACACCTGCCAGCTGATGATCCGGCTCAGGTCGGGCCGCAGCGCCACGATCTCCCCGTCCTTGGGCTCGACCCGCCGCAGCGTTTCGTCCAGCCATCGGCCGATCTTCGCGGTGTCGGTGGTGACGGGCCGGGTGAGCGTGATGTTCGACCAGGTCACGCGGCCCGGCAGCTGCCAGGTGAAGCCGTTGTTGCCGCCCTCGGCGTAGCTCTCCATCTCGACCTCGGCGCCCATGCCGGAGCAGGTGTGGAAGGCGCCCAGGTCGTTGCCGCCGATCGCCAGGCGGAAGAACACGCTGGTCGCGAAGATGTTGTCCGTCATCGGTCCGTGGTCCGTTTCTCGTTCGTACGTGTTCCCGGCGCGCTCAACGGCGTCCGTCGAAGGGCCGGCCGGCGCGTTCGCGGCCGCGCCGCAACTCGGTGCGCAGCAGGCGGGCGACCGGGTCGAGCAGACGGCGGGCCAGGTCGTCGAGGTCGGAGTCGGGGACCTGTGGAGCCGCGTCGCGCGGCCGGTCCGCGGCCGTGGTCGTGGTCGTGGCCGGGCGCCGGCCGCCGCCGGGTGCGGGTGAGGGCGCGGCCGTCTGGATGCTGACCGGCCCCGGGGTGCTCCGGCCGCCGGCCGCGGCGCGCTGGACCGGCGGCGGGCCCGGCGGTGGGCCCGGCGGTGGCGTGGAGCCGGTCGCTGCCGGGGGGACGGCGGGGGCCGGCGCCCGGGGCCGCACCACGGGGACGGGCTGTGCCGGCGGCGTGGCCGCCGGGGAGGGCCGGCCCACGAGCGGCGGGGCGAGCGGGTCCGTCACGGGCAGCGCGGGGGCGGCCGGTACGGCGCGTACGGGACGGGGGGCGTGGCCCGGGTGACCCGAGAGGGCGGCGGGACGCACCGGCCCGCCCGTGGCCGCGGCACGCTGGACCGGCCGCGGTGCGGAGGACGGGGCGGGCCAGCAGGCCGCGACCACCGGACGGCTCGCGGGGCGTGCAGCGGGGGCGGCGGCGCTCCCCATGTCCCGGGTGTCGAGGGGGAGGGGGCGGGCCGCCAGGAGCTGGAGGGTGCGGGGCGCGGGCGCGGGGCTGTGGGGCGGGGTTCCGCTCCGGTCGGTGACGGGGCGGGCCGCGACGAGCGGGACCGGGCCGCCGCCCGGGGGAGCGGCCTTGGCCGTCAGGCCCGGGGAGGCGGTGGCGGCCCGCTGGACGGCTCCGGGGACACCGTGCTGTGTGTCGCCCGGGCCCAGCAGGGGCGTGTGGACGGACGACGCCCGGGACCGGGACGAGGCGGGCGGCGCGGCGCTGGACGGCAGTGCGGGCAGGGGTGCCCCCAGCCCGGAGCGCATGCGCGGCGCGGGACGGCCCGCGGCCGGATCCGGACGGTCGGCCGCGGATTCTGCCCGTCGCTGGACCGCGGGCATGGCCGGAGCACGGCCGGGGCCGGCCGACGGCGCGGCGGTGGGCGGCAGTTCGGGGAGCGGTGCGCCGAGGGGGGCGCGGGTGCGGGTCTTCGGGTCGGCCGGGGCCGGGTTCGGGCCGCCGGCCGAGGGTGCCGTCTGCCGCTGGACCGTGGGCAGGGCCGGGGCGGGTGCGGTGTCGGGGGTCGCCGCTGCCGGGCGGGCCGACGGCACGGCGGTGGCGGGCAGTTCGGGGAGCGGTGCGCCGAGGGGGGCGCGGGTGTGGGCCCGCTGGACGGGCGAATGCGGCTCGGCCGGGCCCGCGGTGTCCGCGGTGGGTTGCGGCTGCCGCTGGACCGTGGGCATGGCCGGAGCGGTGCCGGGGTCGGCGGCCGGGCCGGTCGACGGCGCGGCGGTGGACGGCGCGGCGGTGAACGGCAGTTCGGTCAGGGGCGCGCCGAGGGGGGCGCGGGTGTGGGCCCGCTGGACGGGCGAATGCGGCTCGGCCGGGCCCGGACCGTCGGCGGCGGGGCGGGCCGGCGGTTCGGTGCGGGGTGCGGGGGCCTGGGCCCGCTGCGCGGGGGTCTTCGGGCCGGCCGGGCCCCGGTTCGGGTTGTCGGCCGTGGGCTCGGTGTGGCGCTGGACCGTGGGCATGGCCGGGGCGGGTACGGCGTCAGGGGTCGCCGAAGGACGGGCGGACGGCGTGGCCGCGGAGGGCGGTCCGGTCAGCGGGGCACCGAGCGGTGCGCGGCTTTCCGCGCGCTGCACGGGCACGCCCGAGTCGGCCCCGGCCCCGGCCCCGGCCGACTGCGACGCGGCCGTCGGCGGGTGGGTGGGACGTACGACGGACACGCGCCGCCTGGGCGCGGCAGGGACCCGGGCCACGGTCAGCGCGCGGCCGACGGCGCGCGGCCGGACCACGGTGGTACGGGCGCTGCCGGAGGCCTCGGGAACGGGCGACTGCCCGCCGGTACGACCGGCCTGGGCACCCGCGGCGGCCGCGGCGGAGGCCGGTGCGCCGGAACCGGACGTGCGGGCCGCGGCCCGCTGGACGGCCGGGGCGGCCGATGCACCGGACGGCGACGGCGACGGCGACGGGGTCGGGGACGCGGGGGTACGCCCGGCCGAGGCCGCCCGGGCCGCCGGAGAGGCTTCGGCGGGTACTCCGGGGACCACGGCGATCCGGCGGACCAGCGGGAACCGCGGGGGCGTCGGCGTGCGGCCGGCCTCGGCTGTGCCGCGGCCCGGAGCCTCGGCCCGCTGCACGGCGGGAGCGGGTGTGCCGAGCACGGCCGCCGCGGAGTGCGTGGACGTCAGGCCGCGGGTACCCGGCGTCCCCCCGGCCGGCGCCGTGCCGGACCGGGCCTCCCGGCCGCCGCCACGGGCGGTGGAACGGGCGGTGGTACGGGCGACGACCGGGCCCGGCGCCGTGCCTCCGTCGGCGGCGGAACGCGAGGGATCGCCGCTGCGGGACGGCGATGCGGCGCCGGGCGGCGCGGACGGGCCCGGGCCCACCGCGGGTGCGGACGCGGGCGCGGCCCCGGCCACCGCCGGTCCGTGCGGAGCCGGGCCGTCAGGTCGGGACGACGCGGCGCCGGACGAGGGCGCGCGGGACGACCCGGCGCGGGATGACGTGGCGCCTGACGACGCGGCGCCGGACGAGGGCCCGCGGGACGACGCAGCGCCGGACGACGCGGAGCCGGACGACGCGGAGCCGGACGACGCGGAGCCGGACGACGCGGAGCCGGACGACGCGGAGCCGGACGACGCGGAGCCGGACGAGGGTGCGCCGGACGACGCAGCGCCGGACGACGCAGCACGGGACGACGCAGCGCCGGACGACGCGGAGCCGGACGAGGGGGCGCCGGACGAGGGGGTCTCGGCGACGCGGCCCCCGGGCGGCGTGGCGCCGGAGGCGGGGGTGCCGGGCCGCACTCGGCGCGAGATCTGCGGGGTGTCGCGCCGCGAGGAGCCCTGTGCGCCGCGGGCGGACGGTGCGGGCCGGGCCGGTTCGGACGGCGCCGGCCCCGGTGCGGTGTCGGCCCCGGACGGGCTCCGCAGCGCACGCAGCAGCAGCGGACCCCCGCCGCGGGAGCCTGAGGCGGAGGCTGGGGCCGGGCGGGCGGCGGCGGGGCGGGCGACCCCGCGTACCAGGCCGGCCGGAGCGGACGGCAGCACGGCGTGGGCGAGCCCGGTGTCGAACGACGGATCGCGCCACGCGGCCAGGCCGGACCGGAAGGCCAGCCCGTCGCTGACGCCCAGCGGTGCGCGTGACACGGTCAGCCGGGGCGCCGCGGTCATCCGCCAGCCGCCGTCCCAGTCGCCCGGTACGCCGGTCTCCCGTGCGGCAGCCGCCCGGCCGCTCGGCGTTGCCGTCCCGCCGCCGGGTGTGGCCGTCCCGCCGGGGGACGCCGCCCGGCTGCCCTTCGCGGCGTCCGGCACGGCGGCGCGCCGACGCAGCCTGTCCCGCCATGCCATGTGCTCAACCGCCTTCGTTCACACGGGTGTTGATACGAGCTATCTCGGTGACCCACTCCTGTCGCTCGCCATGGGTCAGGTCGAGGATCTCGTCGCGTTGCCAGTGGAAGTGGTAGGCGATGTACGCGATCTCCTCCCTGAGCCGGGGGAGGGCGTACGTCACGATTCCCCCAGGCGCCCACCGGAGAGGTCGACCTCGAAGCCGCCTTCGCAGTGCGGGCAGGTGACTGCCGCGCGGGTGTGCCCCTCGCTGTTGACGCGCCGGTAGAAGTCCTGGAGGAACGCGACGTCGGTCGCGTACATCCGCTCCACGATCCCGGCGTGCACGTCGGTGATCGTGCCGAGCCGGGTGATCACCTGGCTGAGCAGGACCACGCTCAGGTACGCCGGGTTCTCCTTGACCCGCAGGTCGATCTGCGGGCGCAGCTCGTCGCGGGCGGTGGCCAGGCGCATGGAGCCGTGCCGGTGCACGGTCCCCGCCTCGTCCACGTACCCGCGCGGCAGCTCGAACTCGAACTCGGTGCGCAGCCCGTGGTCCTCGCGAGGGGCCGGAGCGGCGGCGGCCGGGGGAACCGCCGCCTGCTCCGGGGTCTGGGTGGGCGCCGTGACCTGGAGGATCTCCTCCAGGCTGCCCGCGGTGACCGTACGGCGCCTCATTCGACGATGATCTCCTCGAACACGATGGTCACGGACTCGGTGGCCGCCGCGGACTCGCCCGCCTTGAGGGAGGGGCCCTCCCACTTGGAGGCCCAGCCCTGCATCAGCTGGATGCGGCGCACGGTCGCACCCGTGGAGTCCTTGATCTCGATGGTGAGGTTCTGCCGCGCGGTGTCGACGGCCCCGTTGTTCAGGGTCTCCTTGATCCACTTGGTGAACTCGCTGCTCTTGTCGAGTCCCCGGGTGATCGTCACCTCGCCGGCCTGGCGGGCGCCGGGCTGCTTGCGGATGATCTGCTTGCCCTCCGCGCTGACCTGGCGGACCTCGACGACCTCTTCCTCGACGGTCAGTCCGCTGATCTCCTGGATCGATTCGACCAGGTAACCACCGAGCTGTACGCCGAAGATATGGGTGGAAAGAGCATCGCCCTCTGCCATGACTGTTCTTCACCTTTCCTTGCTGATACGGCTGCTGCGGCCCCCGCGGCCGTACCGGCCGCCGCGGCTGTCACTCGTCGACGAGGCTGGTGCTGTCGGAGAACTGGGCCAGCCGGAACACCACGAACTCGGCGGGCTTGACGGGCGACACGCCGATCTCGCAGACCACGCGGCCCTGGTCGATCGACTCCTGCGGGTTGTTGTCCCGGTCGCACTTGACGTAGAACGCCTCCGCCGCCGTGCGGCCGAACAGGGCGCCGCGGCGCCACTCCTCGGTCAGGAACGCGGTGACGTTGCGCCGGATGCTCGACCAGAGCCGGTCGTCGTTCGGCTCGAAGACCACCCACTGGGTGCCCAGGAGGATGGACTCCTCCAGGTAGTTGAAGAGGCGGCGCACGTTCAGGTAGCGCCAGGCCGGGTCGGAGGAGAGGGTGCGGGCGCCCCAGATCCGGATGCCCCGGCCGGGGAAGGCCCGTACGCAGTTCACGCCGATCGGGTTGAGCAGGTCCTGCTCGCCCTTGCTCAGGCGCAGCTCCAGGTCCACCGCGCCGCGGATCACCTCGTTGGCGGGAGCCTTGTGCACACCGCGCTCGGCGTCGCTGCGCGCCCACACGCCGGCGATGTGGCCGCTCGGCGGGACGGTCGTGTTGCGCCCGGCGGCCGGGTCGAAGACCCGCACCCACGGGTAGTAGAGGGCGGCGTAGCGGGAGTCGTAGCCCGCCTCGTCGTTGCGCCAGGTGCGCACCTGCTGCGCGGAGAGCCCGGGCGGGGTGTCCAGGACGGCGACCCGGTCGCCCATCTGCTCGCAGTGCGAGATCACCGCGAGTTGCACGGTGCGCACGCCTTCGGCGTCGATGTCGCCGCGCTGGTAGGCGCTCATCAGGTCGGGGACCGCGACCATGGTGATCTCGTCGATGGTCTCCAGGCCGGCGAACCCGGTGCGGGCGGCCGCGTCGCCGACGTACTCGGCCGGGTCGAGCCGAGACGCGGCGCCCTGGCCGGCCACGGCGGCCGCGGCCGCGTTGTCGGGCAGGGCCACGGTCTGGCCGGCGGGCCGGACCTGGCTCGCGGTGCGCTGCTCGGTGACCTCGATCAGCTTCGAGGCGCGGGCCTGGGTGACGAGGTAGCCCTTGACGTTCTTGCGGGCGGAGGCCTCGTAGGTCTCGGCCACCTGCTCGCCCTGGCGGACCAGGACCTTGAAGCGGTCCTCGGGCGGGTTCTCGCCGTCCGCGTCGGCGATCTCCACGGACACGCCGCTGACGCCCGGCCGCGCCGCGATCAGGAAGCCGCCGAGCTCGACCGGCTCCCCCGCGCGCAGCTGGGGGCGCCCGCTGCCGGCGGCCGGTGCGGAGGTGTCCTGGCCGGACCCGCCGACGCGGACCACGTACGCGGCGCCGCCGCCGTTGGCGAAGTACCCGTAGACCGCGTGGGGCAGGTAGGTGCCCTCGGTGAAGCCGCCGAAGTGCTGGCTGTACTGGTCCCAGCTGGTGACCAGGGTGGGCTCGTGGAACGGGCCGCTCTGGGCGAATCCGACGAACGCGGCGACGGCGGTGCCGACCCCTTCGATCGGGCGAGCACCGGACTGCACCTCCTCCACGTACACACCCGGGGTGAGGTACGTCGGCATGCTCGCTCCTTCGTCTTGCTGCTGCGTGTCCGGGACCGTGTCCAGGTCCGGATCCAGGTTCGTATTCAGGTCCTTGAACAGCCTTTCCGGCGGCCGTCGCCCCTGGCAGAGACCTCCGGACCTGGCCGGGGGCAAGGGGGCTGCCCTCCCGGTCGCCGGCGGCGGACCGGCCAGGCAGCGCGCCCGGCCGGTCCGCCGCCGCCCGGCTCACACGTGCGTGACCTGGCCCACGTACGGCCCGAACTCCCCTTCCAGGAGCAGCCGGCCGAGCTTGCGGTACTCCTGGGCGACGGCCGTCACCACCTGGGACATGGTCAGCGGGCCGCCCGAGGCCGCCGCGGAGTAGGCGGCGGTCACCGCGCAGGCCCGGATGGAGCCCCCCGCCAGCTCGAACCGGTCCGCGCAGAAGGCGAGGTCGAGGTCGCCGGCCCGGGGCAGCCGCTCGCCCAGGCACCGCTCCCACAGGGCCAGGCGCTGGGCGGCGTCGGGTACCGGGAAGTCCGCGACCACGTCGAGGCGGCGGGTGAAGGCCTCGTCGAGGTTGGCCCGCAGGTTGGTGGTCAGGATGGCGATGCCGTCGAAGGACTCCATCCGCTGGAGCAGGTAGGCCGACTCCATGTTGGCGTGCTTGTCGTGGGAGTCCTTGACCTCCGAGCGCTTGCCGAAGATCGCGTCGGCCTCGTCGAACAGCAGCACCGCGTTGACGGCCGAGGCCTCGGTGAAGATCCGCTCCAGGTTCTTCTCGGTCTCGCCGACGTACTTGTCGACGACCGTGGACAGGTCCACCACGTACAGGTCCATGCCCAGGTCCGCCGCCACGACCTCGGCGGACATGGTCTTGCCGGTGCCGGAGGAACCCGCGAACAGGGCGATCACCCCGCGCCCGCGGCCGCCGCCGGGCCGCATGCCCCACTGCCCGAGCACCTGGTCGCGGTGGCGGGCGCGCACCGCGAGTTCCCGCAGGCCGCGCAGGGTGGGGGCGGGGAGCACCAGGTCGTCCCAGGTCACCGCGGGCTCCACCCGGCGGGCGAGGCGGGCGAGTCCGGCGCCGTTCTGGGCCCGTACGGCGCTGCGCAGGTCCTCCGGGGAGACCGGGCGGCCGTCGAGCGCGGCCGTGCGCACCGCGGTGCCGGCCGCGCGGCGCAGCTGCCCGGCGTCGAGCCGGTGCGCGGACACGGACCGGGCGAGGGCGTCGGCGTCCCCGGCCGTGCCGTGCTCCCCGGCGGCCCCTTCCAGGGCGAGCCGCCAGCGGGTGACGTGCCGGCCGGGGTCGGGGGCCGCCACCGTCAGGGTGAGGGGGGTGTCGGCCGCCCAGGCGGGCTCCCAGCCGCCCGCGCCGTACGTGAACAGGGGGAGGCCGCGCAGCACCGTGCACAGCGTGCGCAGGACGCGGGCCCGCTCGTCGGGCTTGTCGGGCAGGTCCTCGATCGGGCCGAGCAGCACCCCGGCGCCGGTGAGACGGGCCTCGCGGGCGGCGGCGCGGGCGAGTTCGGCCACGGCAGGGGTGTGGGGTGCCAGGGCGGCGGCGTCCAGGGCCAGCGGGCTCAGCCCGCTCGCGCGCAGCGCGGCGGCGGCCAGCCCGACGGGATCGCCGCCGCGGGTGCGCAGGTGGACGTGGCCGGTGCCGCTGCGGGCCGCGGCGACGGCCCGGTGCAGCTCGGCGGGGTCGACGGCCGGGTCGTCCGCCGCTCCGCCGAGTACCTCGGCCAGCCGCGGGTCGGGCGAGGTGTCGCCGAGCAGGTGGGCGGTGACCCGGTCCGGGACGGCCAGCACCCGGGACAGGGGCGGCCGTTCGGGCTCGGCCACCTCCAGCAGCCCGCCCGCGACCAGCGGAGCGGCGGGGGAGAGCCGGAACCGCGCGGCGGCGGCCCCGGTGCGGCCGCACAGCTCGAGGGCGAGGCCGACGGTGGGCCGGCGGCGGGTCAGGTCGTCGTTGAGGTAGCCGTAGAGCCGCTCGAAGCGGGCGTCCAGGTCCGGGGCCAGGGCGACCAGGAGCAGGTCCAGGTCGAGCGGAGCCAGCGCGAAGCGCCTGGCCAGGACGTCGAGCGGGGAGCCGGGCGGGGGGTCCGCCGGGGCGGGTTCGGGCGGGCCGGGGTCGTGCCGCGCGTCCAGGAGGCGGGCGGCGGCGTCGGGGGTGAGGTACTGGCCCCGGTAGGGGTCGTCCGGGTCGGGGTCGACGGCGCGCCGGAGCGCCACGGCACGGCGCACCCGCTCCTCGACGCACTGGAGCCGCTCCCACAGGTGGGGATCCGGGCCGGCGGGGGCCGGGATCTGGTCCGCCGCCGGGGCCGGAACGATGTCGGCCGGGGCCGTGGGGGCCGGTTCGAGGGTGTGTGTCACGGCTGGCGTTCTCCTCGCTTGCGGCGCGCGGGGACCCGCGGCCGCTCCCGGGAGCCGCCGAAGCCCTCCGGCCCCGCTTCGTCCAGCTCGGCGTACCGCAGCCGGCGCGGGCTCCCGGTCCCGTCCGGTCCGGCCTGCGGCACGGAGCGTACGACGAGCCCCTCGGTGACCGGCGGGGCGGCGACCTGGCTGATGCCGGCCAGCGGCGCCTTCACCCGCAGTCCCAGGGACGGCTTCAGCTCGCCGCCCAGCGCCGACCACACGTCGGAGGCGGCCGGGGCGTCCAGCCCGGTGCCGCCGGCGTCCACGTCCACGAGCAGGCCGAGTTCGGCGAGCGTGCCGCCGAGCAGCCGCTGGGGCAGCGTGTCGGTGGACACCAGGCGGGCCAGCACCTGGGAGAGCAGCCGGTGTTCGTCCTGCGGCCGGCTCGCCCACGCGGTGACCAGGTACGTCAGGTCGAACCAGCGGGGCGGCGTGCGGCGCGCGACGACGAACCCGTCCGCGTCGAACACCTCGCCCGCCCCGCTGCCGCGCCGGGCGTGGTCCTCGCGGATGTCGTACAGGAACACGCAGACCGTGGGCGCGCTGCGGCGCGCCGCCCAGTCGCGCGTCGGTGCGTCGAACACCACCTCGACGCCCGAGGCCTCCAGGCCGGACTCCGCGAGCAGCAGGCGCAGCGCCTCGTCGACTTCGTGGATCACCGGCGGGTCACCTCGTCCGGCGGCTGCACCGTACCGCTGACCACGAGGAAGTCGGTCTGCACGGGGGAGAAGCCGGGGCCGCTCGCGGTGATGGTGCGGGGGCCGGTCTGGTCCTTGGCGAGGATCAGCAGCTGGCCGGTGAAGGTGCCGTCGCGCCGCGGGAGGGTCGGCGCCGCAGCCGCCGTGATGCCCGGCTTCCACGTGAACCGCACCGGCGCGCCGGGCGGGAAGTCCTCGCCGCGCACCGAGGTGACGAAGCCGGGCTTGCCGATCGGCGGCACGGCGACGATGCGCGGCTGGAGGACGCGCACCCGCTGCTCGGCGGTGTTGTCGCCGAGGTCGGCGTCGGTGCCGGTCGTGGTGAGGGCGCCGGTCACCCGGCCGGTGAGCGCCTTGTCGGGGTTGAGGACGACCCGCAGGACCGTCCGGGCGCCCGGCGCCAGGTCCGGCAGGGCGCACACCCAGCTCTGGTCGCAGCCCGGCGGCGGCCCGTCGTGGGGCACGCCTTCGGGCAGGCCGATGCGCAGCCGCAGGCCCGTGGCCAGGGCGTTGCGGCCGTTGCTCACGGTGTAGGTGACGACGACGCGGCCGCCCACGTACCCGGGCTCGGGCTGCGCCGTGACGCGCACCCCGGGGCCCGCCGCCGGGGGTGCGGGCGGCTGCGGCGCGGGCGTCGGGACCGGCGGGGCCGGGGTCGGCGGGTTCGGGGTGGGGTCCGGCGTCGGGGGGACGGGCGCCTCGCGCACCGGGACCACGGTCCGGTCGGCGTTGTCGCTGGGACGGGGGTCGAGGACGGTGCCGGTGACCGACCACTCCACGGGCTGGTCGCCGGGGGTGAGGCCGGTGAGGGTGACGGTCACCGGGACGGTCGTGCCGGGGCGCACCACGCCCAGAGCGCAGGTCAGCGCCGCCGCGTCACAGGTGGCGCCGGGCGCGGTGAGCTCGGTGACGCCCACGCCGGCGGGGGGCGCGACGGTCAGCCGGGTGCCGGGCGAGGCCGCCGGGCCCTGGTTGACGACGTCGACCCGGACGGTGGCGGTGTTGCCGACGGTGACCGGCGCGGCCTTGTCCGGCGCCCGGACGGCCAGGTCCACGGACTGCTGCACGCTGGGTTCCTTCTGGCGGCCCGCCGGCCCGGTGACGAGCAGGCGGTGCGCGCCGGAGGCCACGTCCACCAGCTTCAGCTTCTCCGGGCTGTTGGGCGCCCGGGAGCCGCGGGCGCTGAGCACCAGGCTCTTGCCGTCGGCGGTCCAGGCGGCGTCGCGGGGCTGGAACGGCCCCTTGTCCGTGGGCTCGGGCAGTTCCCGGCCGCAGGCCCCCGGCACGTCGCGGGCGGCGTCGGGCAGCAGGACCCGGCAGGCGCCGCCCGCCGCGGCGGCGAGCAGGATGCCGGCGCGCTCGTCGATACGGCCGCCGCCGCTCTTGCGGTTGAAGGCGATGGTGGCGCCGTCCGGGGAGAACGCCGGGCTGTCGTCGATGACTTCGCAGGCGCCGGGGCAGAGGGTGGCGCTCAGGTCGCGCTGCTGGTCCAGGCGGTTCACGGGCACGGTCCACACGTGCTTGTTGCCGCCGTTGCCGTTGATCACGAGGTTGCGGGTGAAGGCCAGGGCGGTGCCGTCGGAGGACCACGTGGGCTGGGCGTCCCCGCCCCGGGGCGCCCCGGCGGGCGGGGTGATCTCGCCGCGGATCGCGCCGGTGGCGGCGTCCGCGATCAGGATGCGCGAGGGGCCGGCGGCGGCGCCGACGCCGCCGGGCGAGGTCCGGGTGAAGGCCAGGGACCTGCCGTCGGGGGAGAACGTCGGGTCGGTGTCCCAGTCCTTGGGGCCGCGCCCGCCGAGCGGCAGGGGCGCCTCGTGGGAGCCGTCGGCGTCCGCGATCCAGATCCGCTCGATCCGGCCGGCGGGCGTGTTCTCGAAGCGGGTCAGCACGATCCTGCGCCCGTCGGGCGTGTAGTTCTGCCGCTCGGTCCACGGGTCGGAGCCGGGGGCGGGCTGGAAGAGGGGGTCCTTGGCCGGGTCGGTGTTGGTGTCGGCCGCCGGGTCCTCCTGGAGGATGGTCAGGCCGAGGTCGCGGGGGTCGGAGCCGTCCATCCGGGCGTCCTGCAGGGTCACCGCGCGCGGGCCGGCCGCCGAGATCCGCTCGACCACGGTGCCGCCGCCCTGGAGCGGCCCGAGCCAGGTCGGCGAGCCGACCTCGCGGTCCTCGCTGAGCACCACCTGGGGCGTCTGCTCGGAGTGCGCGGGGACCCGGAAGACGTGGTCCCAGTCGCCCTCGCAGTCGCAGGTGCGGTCCGGGCTGAGGAAGAGCAGCCCGTTCCCGTCGGGCAGCCAGGCTGCCCCGTGGGTACGCCAGCCCGCCTGGGCACCCGCCAGCAGCGGCCCGTCGCCGCGCCCGTCGGTCCACCGCAGGCGGGGACCGGCGGGTCCGGTGGCGGTGTAGGCGATCAGGTTCCGGTTCGCCGCGTCGTCCACCGGGTTCCACACCGGCTCGGTGGCCGTGCCGTTGGCGGGGTCGGTGACCCGGGTCGCGGCTCCGCCCCGCAGGGGGCGTACGTGGACCTGCCGTCCGGCGGCCCGGTCCTCGTCGCTGGAGTACGCCAGACGCCCGCCGTCCGGCGAGACGGTGGGGTCCTCCTCGTTCGCGGGGGTGTCGGTCAGCCGGGACAGGCCGGTGCCGTCGGTGCGCACCAGCCACAGGTCGCGCTGGTTGCCGCCGGACCCGGAGGGCGGCGGCGAGTCGAAGACGACCGCCCGCCCGTCCGGGGTCAGCCGGGGGTGCGCCGCGTCCAGGCCGCTGGTCAGGCGGCGTACCGAGCCGTCCGCGGACCGCAGGTAGACCTGCGGGTTCCGCTCGTCGCGGCGGCTGGCGAAGACCAGCCGGTCGCCCAGCGCTGCGGGTTGCAGGTCCTGGTGCGCCGGGCCCTCGCCGAACAGGGGAGTGGTGGACGTGCCCGTCGCCACGCGTCCCAGACTGCGGTGGCGCGTACCGGCGTACGCGACGCGGCTGTCGCCGGCGTCGGCCGCGGCGGTGCGCGCCTCGGCGTCGCCGGGGCCGGTGGCCGCCGTCACCGCGAGCAAGGGGATCACCAGCAGCAGCGACGCGCCGACTCTCCCCCAGCGGGGTCGTCGGCCGCCGGATCCACCCGTGCCCATCAGGGTCCACCTCACCGTCGGGTGCAGCATCTACGTATGACCCCGCCACCCTGCGGGTCGCCGGCGCGGACCGGCAGGGCCGCGGGGCCGGACCCGGGGGAAGCGGCGGGTGCGCTTTCGGGCAGCGGCGGGGGCGGGCCGCCTGCCCGCCCGCCTGCCTGCCTGCCCGCCCGCCTGCCGGACCGCCCGCCTTCCGGCCCGCCCGTCGGCCGGACCGCCGGCCGGGGCGTCGGCGCGCGGTCAGATCAGCCCGTTGCGCAGGGCGTAGCCGACCGCGTGGGTGCGGTTGCGCAGCTGCAGGCGCGTGATGACCTCGTGCAGCACGTTCTTGACGGTCCGTTCGGAGTACGAGGTCTTGCGCGCGATCTCCGCGGTGTCCATGCCCTCCGACACCAGGCGCAGCATGTCCGCCTCGCGCGGGGTCAGCGTGGACAGGGACACCGCGCGCGGGTCGAGCGCGGAGCGCTGCAGGCTGCCGACGTGGTCGAGGAGCTTGGCGAGCAGGTCGCCGGGAAGCACCCCCTCGCCGTTCGCTATCGCCAGGACCAGCCGCAGGAGCCGGTCCTGGTCCGCCTCGGCGCGGCGCAGGACCGCGGTGACCCCGCATTCGATGGCGCGCTGGAGCGCGTCGCCGGAGGCGAAGGTGCCGACCACGAGGCCGGTGCGCGTGCCGGAGTTGTGCCGCAGCCGGTACAGCAGTGCGGCCGTCTCGTCGTCCACGCTGTCCACGGTCACGAGGGACACCTGCGCGTAGTCGGCGTCGGCGTGGTCGACGAGCTCGATCTCCGGTCGCTGGCGCAGCTGGTGGACGACCCCGACGCGCAGGATCGGGTCCGACGCGTACACGGCCACGGTGACCCGTTGGCCGGCGCCGTACGAGGGGGCGGGTCCGTTGTTGTCAGGCTGAGGCATGGCGTACCTGTTCCGGGTGCGTATGTCGGGACACGAAAAGGGGAGGTGTGGTCAACACGTGGTGCGGTGAAAGGAGTTGAGAGGAGCCCGTGGGGGCACCGGGGCTGCCCGGAGCGTTGCCCCCGCGCCCATGGAAAGCGGGCGCGGCGCCGCCCTAGCGTCGAGGGGTGATATCCCCAGCAGCCTCTTCCAGCCCTGGCGCGACCGATCTCGACATCCCGCCGGTGTCGGTGACGCCCGGTGGTACCGCATCCACCACCCTGACCGTCCGCAACGACAGCGACATCGTCGAGGCGTACCGCCTGGAGGTCGTCGGCGACTGCGCTGCGTGGACCACCGTGGAGCCCGAGCGCGTCTCCCTCTACCCCGGCACCTCGGAAACGGTGACGATCCGCCTGGAGCCGCCGCGTTCCTCGCAGGTGCGGGCGGGCGACGTACCGCTCGCCGTGCGCGTGCTGCCCGCCGAGCAGCCCGAGTCCGTGCGGGTGCCCGAGACCACGGTGCACATCGAGGAGTTCCGGGAGCTGCGGGCAGAGAGCGCTCCCAAACGCCGCCGCGGCTGGCTGCGCGGGCGCTATCGACTGGCCGTGCGCAACGAGGGCAACGCCCCCGTACGGCTCGGATTCACGCCCGCGCAGCCGGGTGAGGAGCTGAAGTTCGACTTCCGTCCCGCCGCCCTGGCGCTGGAGCCGGGCGAGTCGGCGGAGGTGGTGCTGCGGGTCCGCACCGGCACGCCGGTGTGGTTCGGGTCCCCGGTGACCTGGCCGTTCACCGTCGAGGTGGCCGACGCCGCGGACGGGGAGGGCGAGGACGCCGCGGAGCGCGCCGAGCCGGACCCCGTACGGGCCCCGCTCGAGGTGGAGTTCGTCCAGATCCCGATCTTCCCGACCTGGCTGCTCGCGGTACTGGCCGCGCTGCTCGCCCTGCTGCTCGCCTGGTTCATGCTGGTGCGCCCGGCCGTGCGCAGCACGGCCAAGGAGGCCGCCGACCAGGCCGTCCAGAACCGGCCGACGCCGGCCGGCGCGGAGGAGAGCGCGCAGGCCCCGGGGGCCGGCGGCGCCAACCAGCCGGGCGGGGGCGGCAAGAGCCCCCAGCCCGGGGCGGGCGGGGGCGGTGCGGGAGCCGGGGCCGGAGCCGGAGCCGGCACCGGCGGTGGCGTCGCCGCGGGTCAGCAGAGCTCGGCCACCATCGACCTGCAGACCGGGGGCGGCCGGACCGAGACCGGCGCCTACACGGTGCCCGCGGGCAAGGCGTTCGGGATCACGGACATCGTCGTCGCCAACTTCCAGGGCGACGAGGGGGTGGTGACCATCAGCTTCGGCGACCGCAAGATCACGACGATCGCGCTGGAGACGTTCCGCAACCAGGACTACCACTGGGTCACCCCCATCAGCATCACCGAGAGCCAGACTGTGACCGTCCAGGTGACCTGTGCGAAGCCGGGCACCCCTGCCACCGGTCGTCAGGCGCAGGAGTGCCATGAGGTGCTCAACGTGAGCGGTGTACTGAGCGACCTCAGGTGACCCGAAGCGGAACAGACATCCTCGGTCAGGTCGCGCGTCAGGACAAAGAGCGCCTTTCCCGAACCGTCCGGAAATCGGTAGTCCGAAGAGCGCTCAGAGGACCGGTCTTCGACCACACGTTCTCATGCCAGCGGCCCCGCGCCGGTGAACTCCGGTGTGAGGGGCAAGGGTTGGCAGAGCCGGAAAGATGGCCGGATTTCGACTAGGTCCGAGCGCACCGGCCCTGCGGGCCGGTGCGCAGCCGGCGTCCGGCCCGCCGCGCACATGTGCACCGCCGTCGTCGATGTCGCCGCCCAGCTCGAAATGGGTCTTCGCCGAGGGCTGCGCGTCCTGGGAATTGTTCTGGGCCGCGCTGGTCCTGTGCGCCATGCCCGTGGTCGTACCGGGCCGGCGCCGATGGCCGGTCGCCACGTAACCCGCCACGTTACCCGCGGTGTACCGGGACGTGTGCGTCCTCACCGGCCGGACGCGATGACGCCGTGCGGCCGGCCCCGCGGAGGGCCGGCCCCGGGGGCGAGGGTCAGGGCCAGACCAGGCAGTAGGGCTGGTGGCCCGCCTCGTGGAGGCGGTGGGAGAAGTCCTGCCACTCGTGCAGGAGCTGGTAGACGTTGAACGCGTCGCGCGGGCCGCCGCGGTCCGGGACGGTCGACCAGATGAACGCGGCCGCGCCCACCGATTCCTCGCCGATGCCGCGCAGCGGGTCGACCACGGTCATGGGGAGCTTGACCACCGCGTAGTCGGGGTGCAGGACGACCAGCTCCAGCGGGGGCACCTTGTGCAGGGGTATGCCCTCGATGCCGGTCAGGACCATCGCGGCCACCGTCTCCGGCTTGATCTTGGTGAACAGGCCGCCCATGCCGAGCTCGTCGCCGCCGAGCTCCTCGGGGCGCATCGTGACCGGGACGCGGGCCGCCGTCGCGCCGTCGGGGGCGCCGAAGTACTTGTACGTCACACCCATGCCGCGGCCCCTGGGAAGGCCGTCCGGCTCCTCCGCCGGCCCCGGGACGGCGTCGGCCGCCTCCGTGGCGCGCCGGCGGTGCTTGCCCCGGCGGCGGGCTTCGCGGGCCTCGCGGGCGCGCTGCGGGTCGAGGCCGTCCGTACCCTCGCCCGGTCCACCACCGCGTTGCATATCTCCACCCGACTGGTCTTGCTCGCCCCGGCCCCGCGGCCCCCGCCACGCAGCCTGATCATCATGGCAGTGACCTCCCCCGCGGCGGCGCGGTGAAACGCCCGTCCGCAAGTCTGTCGCGGCCTCTGAGACCATGGCTGGTGTGAGCTACCCGTACCCGTATGAAGCCCCAGTTTCGCAGACGCTCTTCGAGCGCGCCTCCCTCGTGACCCCCGGCGGCGTGAACTCTCCGGTGCGCGCCTTCCGCGCCGTGGGCGGTACGCCCCGGTTCATGGTGTCCGGCACCGGTCCGTACCTCACCGATGCCGACGGCCGGGAGTACGTCGACCTCGTGTGCTCGTGGGGCCCGATGATCCTCGGCCATTCCCACCCCGAGGTGATCGAGGCCGTCCAGGCGGCCGTCGCCCGCGGCACCTCCTTCGGCACGCCCGGCGAGGGCGAGGTCGCGCTCGCCGAGGAGATCGTCGCCCGCGTCGCCCCCGTCGAGCAGGTGAGGCTCGTCTCCTCCGGTACGGAGGCCACGATGTCGGCGATCCGGCTGGCGCGCGGGTTCACCGGCCGGGCCAAGATCGTGAAGTTCGCGGGCTGCTACCACGGCCACGTGGACGCGCTGCTGGCCGCCGCCGGTTCCGGGCTCGCGACGTTCGCGCTGCCGGACACCCCCGGGGTGACGGGCGCGCAGGCCGGCGACACGATCGTGCTGCCCTACAACGACCTCGAAGCGGTCCGTGCCGCCTTCGCCGCGCACTCCGGCGAGATCGCCTGTGTGATCACCGAGGCCGCGCCCGGCAACATGGGCGTCGTGACCCCGGCCGAGGGCTTCAACCAGGGGCTCGCCGACCTGTGCCGCGAGAACGGCGCCCTGTACATCTCCGACGAGGTCATGACCGGCTTCCGGACCTCCCGCGCCGGCTGGTACGGCGTGGACGGGGTCAAGCCCGACCTGATGACCTTCGGCAAGGTCATGGGCGGCGGCTTCCCGGCCGCGGCCTTCGGCGGCCGCGCCGACGTCATGGGCCACCTGGCGCCGGCCGGGCCGGTCTACCAGGCGGGCACCCTCTCCGGTAACCCGATCGCCACCGCCGCCGGCCTCGCGCAGCTGCGCCTGCTGGACGACGCCGCGTACGAGAAGGTCAACGCGGTCTCGCAGGAGATCCAGGGGCTGGTGACCGCGGCGCTGGGCAAGGAGGGCGTGGCGCACCGGCTGCAGACCGCGTCCAACATGTTCTCCGTCTTCTTCACCGAGGACGAGGTGCGCAACTACGACGACGCCAAGAAGCAGGAGTCCTTCCGCTTCAACGGCTTCTTCCACTCGATGCTGGCGCAGGGCGTCTACCTGCCGCCGTCCGCCTTCGAGTCCTGGTTCGTGTCCACCGCCCACGACGAGCGGGCGGTCGAGCGGATCGCGGCGGCGCTGCCGGCCGCGGCCCGGGCCGCCGCGGAGGCCACCGCATGAGCAGCAGCGAGATCACGGTCGTCCACCTGGTGCGCCACGGCGAGGTGCACAACCCGGACGGGGTCCTGTACGGGCGCCGGGACGGCTACCACCTGTCCGAGCTGGGCCGCCAGATGGCGGACCGGGTCGCGGAGCACCTGCAGAGCCGGGACATCGCCTACGTGGTGTCCTCCCCGCTCGAGCGGGCGCAGGAGACGGCGGCGCCGATCGCCAAGAGCCACGGCCTGGACCTGGCCACGGACCGGCGGCTGCTGGAGGCGGAGAACGTCTTCGAGGGCAAGACCTTCGGTGTCGGCGACGGCGCGCTGCGCAAGCCCGGCAACTGGAAGCACCTGACGAACCCGTTCAGGCCCTCCTGGGGCGAGCCGTACGTCGAGCAGGTGGTCCGGATGACGAGCGCGCTGGAGGCGGCGCGCGACGCGGCCCGCGGCCACGAGGCGGTGGCGGTCAGCCACCAGCTGCCGATCTGGATCGTGCGCAGCTTCGCGGAGAAGCGCCGGCTGTGGCACGACCCGCGCCGCCGCCAGTGCACGCTCGCCTCCATGACGTCCTTCACGTACCAGGGCGACCGGCTGGTGTCGGTGGGCTACAGCGAGCCGGCCAGGGACCTGGTGCCGGCGCACCTGCTCGCCGGGGCCAAGCCGGTGAAGGGGAAGTCCAAGGCCTTCGGCGCCTGATCCACAGCCTGTGGACGGGCGGCCCGCGGACGGACGGCCCGCGGGCGCACCGCCCGCGGGCGCACGGGTCGTGGAAGAACACCCGTCGGTGATCCACATTCTGTGACGATCCGTTACGGCTTTGCCTAAATAAATACAAGTCGCGCGGGAATCACCGTGTCAGCGCACAAACTCAGGCTAATTGTCCGTTTATATGACCGGGCATGGGGCTTTGAGTCTGACGACGGGACGGTGACATGCGCGACTTCAGTCGAAGGGGAGTGCTCGGGCTCGGACTGGGTGCCGCGGCCGCGGGCATCGCGGGCTGTGGCGGCGGTGGCGGCTCCGGCCCGGGCAAGCCCGGCCCGCTGCCGACCGCCTCCGGTCCGTCCGCGCCCAAGCCGATCGGTGACGGCTCCACCGCGGACACCGGTCCGCAGCCCCGTCAGCCGGACAGGCCCGTGCCCCTCCAGCCGGGCGAGACCCCGCCGCAGTTCGTCGTGTTCAGCTGGGACGGCGCGGGCGAGATCGGCAACGGGCTCTTCCCGCGCTTCCTCAAGCTCGCCAGGGACCACGGTGCGGGCATGACCTTCTCCCTCTCCGGCCTCTACCTCCTGCCCGAGTCGAAGCGGAGCCTCTACCAGCCGCCGAACAACCCCGTGGGGGCCTCGGACATCGGCTACCTCAAGGACGAGAACGTCCGCGCCACCCTCACGTACGTCCGCGAGGCCTGGCTGGACGGGCACGAGATAGGCACCCACTTCAACGGCCACTTCTGCGGCGGATCCGGCTCGGTCGCCAAGTGGACCCCGGACGACTGGCAGAGCGAGATCGACCAGGCCGTGTCCTTCGTCACCAACTGGCGCACGAACACCGGCTTCACCGACCTCGACCCGCTGCCCTTCGACTACCGCAAGGAGCTGGTCGGCGCCCGCACCCCGTGCCTGCTCGGCCAGGACAACCTGCTGCCGACCGCCCGCAAGCTGGGCTGGCGCTACGACTCCAGCTCGCCCGGCGGCCTCCAGGTCTGGCCCGTGAAGAAGGCGGGGGTGTGGGACCTGCCGCTGCAGTCCCTGCCCTTCCCCGGGCACTCCTTCGAGGTGCTGTCGATGGACTACAACATCCTCGCCAACCAGTCGAAGAGCACCACCAGGGGCGTCCCCGCCCGCTACCCGGGCTGGCGCGCCCAGGCCACCGCCACCTACCTCGGCGGCTTCCGGCGGGCCTACGAGACCAACCGCGCTCCGCTGTTCATCGGCAACCACTTCGAGGAGTGGAACGGCGGCATCTACATGGACGCCGTGGAGGAAGCCCTCAAGGGCATGGCGGACAAAAGGGATGTACGGCTCGTATCCTTCCGGCAGTTCACCGACTGGCTGGACGTCCAGGACCCCAAGGTGCTCGCCAAGCTCCGCGCCCTCGGCCCCGGCCAGTCGCCCGGCGTCGGCTGGGCCGCGTACCTCGCCGCCGCCTGACCAGCACCTTCCCGGCCCGTCGGGGGGTGCGGTAGATCCGCATATCGCCCATGCGAAACTTTTCACATGAGCCTTAGCCGCGCCCCCCGCCGCCGCTCGACCAGCGGCCGCCGCGCCCTTCTGCTGACCGCGGTGACCGTCGCCGGCGTCATGACCCTGACGGCCTGCGACGACGCGGACGGCGGCGGCAAGCCCTCCGGCAGTGCCGGCGGGAACTACGTCACGGGCAAGGCCGGAGTCTCCACCGCCGCCCAGGGGGAGCGCACCGAGGCGCCCAAGCTCGACGGGGAGACCCTCGCCGGGGAGGCCCTCGACACCACCACCCTCAAGGGCAAGATCGTCGTCCTCAACGTGTGGGGCTCCTGGTGCCCGCCGTGCCGCGCCGAGGCCCCGGCCTTCGCGAAGGTGTCCAAGGAGCTCGCCGACGCGGGCAAGGACGTCGCCTTCGTCGGCATCAACACCCGCGACAACAGCACGCAGAGCGCGAAGGCCTTCGAGACGGACTACGGGATCACCTACCCGAGCCTCTACGACCCCGCCGGAAAGCTGATGCTCCGCTTCCCCAAGGGCACCCTCAACCCGCAGGCCATCCCCAGCACGATCGTCCTCGACAAGGAGGGCCGGATCGCGGCCCGCGCCCTGGTCCCCGTCAGCGAGGAAACGCTCCGCTCGATGATCGACCCGCTCCTCGCGGAGCAGTGACCCGGTGGTCGACTACGTCCTCGCCGCCGAGGCCACCGGGGTGAACGAGACGGTCCTCAGCGGCGCGCTGCTGCTGGCCCTGCCGATCTCGCTGCTCGCGGGCCTGGTCTCCTTCTTCTCGCCGTGCGTGCTGCCGCTCGTCCCCGGCTACCTCTCCTACGTGACCGGTGTCAGCGGCGCCGACCTCGCCGAGGCGCGGCGCGGGCGGATGCTGGCGGGCGCGAGCCTGTTCATCGCCGGGTTCACCGCGGTCTTCGTGTCCACGGGCGCGCTCTTCGGCTACTTCGGCGCGAGCCTCCAGGAGAACAAGGAGATCATCTCCCGGGTCCTGGGCGGACTGGTGATCCTCCTCGGCCTGTTCTTCATGGGGGCGATCCCGGGCCTGACGATGCGGGAGTTCCGCTTCCACAAGAAGCCGACGGCGGGGCTCCTCGGCGCGCCCGTCCTCGGCGTGCTCTTCGGCGTCGGCTGGACCCCCTGCATGGGGCCGACCCTCGCGGCCGTCAACACCCTGTCCATCGACCAGGCGAGCGCGGGCCGCGGGGCGCTGCTGACCGTGGTGTACTGCCTGGGCCTCGGCCTGCCCTTCATCCTCGCCGCGATCGCCTTCCGCAAGGCGCTGGGCGCGTTCGGCTGGGTGAAGAAGCACTACGCGTGGGTGATGCGCATCGGCGGCGGCATGCTGATCCTCACCGGCCTGCTGCTCGTCACAGGAATGTGGGACAGCATCGTCAGCGACATGCAGAGCTGGACCCAAGGCTTCACGGTGGGGATCTGAGGACTACACGGACATGAGTACGACAGACAACGCGCCCACCGAGGCGTCGCCCGACTCCGAGCCGGCGCTCGGCGCGGCCGGCTCCCAGCTCTCCACCGCCCCCGTCGAGGACAGCGGCCCCGTAGGCATCGGCGTGATCGGCTGGGCCCGCTGGGTCTGGCGGCAGCTCACCTCCATGCGGGTGGCGCTGATCCTGCTCTTCCTGCTGTCCCTCGGTGCGATCCCCGGCTCCCTGATCCCGCAGAACTCCGTCGACCTGATGAAGGTCGCCGAGTGGAAGAAGGAGAACCCGTCCTGGGTGTCCGTCGCGGAGCGGCTCCAGCTCTTCGACGTCTACACGTCCTTCTGGTTCTCCGCGATCTACATCCTGCTCTTCGTCTCGCTCATCGGCTGCATCCTGCCCCGCACCTGGCAGTTCACCGGCCAGCTCCGGGGCCGCCCGCCGGCCGCGCCCCGCCGGCTCGACCGGCTCCCCGCGCACACCACGTGGCGCACCGAGAAGTCCCCGGACGAGGTCCTCGCCCACGCGAAGACGCTGCTCGGCGGGCGCCGCTACCGCACCGAGGCCGGCGAGGGCCATGTCGCCGCGGAGAAGGGCTACCTGCGCGAGGCGGGGAACCTGATCTTCCACATCGCCCTCATCGTGATGCTCGTGGCCTTCGCCTGGGGCAAGCTCTTCATGTCCGAGGGCGGCAAGCTCGTGCTGCGCGGCGGCGGTTTCTCGAACACGCTCACCCAGTACGACGACTTCAAGTCCGGCAGCATGTTCCACGCCGACGACCTGCCGCCCTTCAGCTTCACCCTCGACAAGTTCGACGCCACCTACGAGGAGAGCGGCCCGCAGAAGGGCACCCCGCGCGACTTCAAGGCGTACGTCACCTACAGCGAGGGCGCCCACGGCAAGCCCACGAAGGCCGAGATCGAGGTCAACAAGCCGCTGTCCGTCGACGGCTCCAAGGTCTACCTGCTCGGCCACGGCTACGCGCCGGTCATGTCGGTGACCGACCCCACCGGCAAGGTGGTCTTCCGGGACGCCGTGCCGATGCTGCCGCAGGACTCCAACCTCACCTCCGCGGGCGCCATCAAGGTCACCGACGGCTACCGGAACAAGAACGGCGAGAAGGAGCAGCTCGGCTTCTCCGCCCAGTTCGTACCGACCTTCGCGGGCAAGGGCAAGGGCACGATGCTCTCCCAGTTCCCGGACACGAACTTCCCGGTGATCGCCCTGAACGCCTTCCACGGCAGCCTCGGGGTGGACTCGGGCCTGCCGCAGAACGTGTACCAGCTGAACACCTCCAAGATGAAGCAGTTCACGAAGGAGAACGGCGACCCGCTCGCCAAGATGCTGCTGCCCGGGGAGTCGATGGAACTGCCCGACGGCGCCGGCACCGTGAAGTTCGAGAGCATCGAGCGCTGGGCGACCTTCTCCGTCACCCACCAGCCCGGCAGCGGCCTCGCCCTCGCGGGCGCCATCGCCGCCATCGCGGGCCTGGCCGGATCCCTGTTCATCCAGCGCCGCCGGATCTGGGTCCGCGCGGTGACCGGCGAGGACGGCGTCACCGTCGTCGAGATGGCGGGCCTCGGCCGCAGCGAGTCCGCCAGGCTCCCGGAGGAGCTGGCGGACCTCTCCGCCACGCTGCACGAGCAGGCGCCGACCGCGACGCCCGCCGGCCCCGCTGCTTCCTCGAAACCTGTCGAAGAAAACCCCGAAGGAGAGCGCGGATGACGCCGCTCGCTGCCGCAGCCAACGAGAACCTGGCTCAGATCAGCAATTACCTGGTCTATTCGTCGATGGCGGTCTACACGCTCGCCTTCTTCGCCCACATCGCCGAGTGGACCTTCGGCAGCCGCAGCAAGGTGGCCCGCACGGCCGCCGCGCTGACCCCCGCCAGGGGCGCCGCCGCCCCCGCCGTGCAGGTCCGGGGCAAGGGGGGCGCCACGGCCGTCCTCGACAAGCCGAAGGTCGTCACCCGCTCCGCCGCGGGCACCCGTGACGTGCCGGACGGCCCCGGCGCCGCGGGCGGCACCGAGCAGGGCGACCTGTACGGGCGGATCGCGGTCTCGCTGACCGCGCTCGCCTTCCTCGTCGAGGCGGGCGGCGTCGTCGCCCGCGCGATGTCGGTGCAGCGGGCCCCCTGGGGCAACATGTACGAGTTCTCGATCACCTTCTCCACGGTGGCCGTCGGCGCGTACCTGGTGCTGCTCGCGCTGAAGAAGAACATCCGCTGGCTCGGCCTGATCCTGGTCACCACGGTCCTGCTGGACCTCGGCATCGCCGTGACCTGGCTCTACACCGACAGCGACCAGCTGGTCCCGGCCCTGCACTCGTACTGGCTGTGGATCCACGTCTCCACCGCGATCTTCTGCGGCGCCGTCTTCTACCTCGGGGCGGCCGGAACGGTCCTCTACCTCTTCCGCGACTCCTACGAGTCCAAGCTCGCGGGCGGCGGCAAGCCGGGGCGGTTCGCCACCTCCGTGCTGGAGCGGATGCCCTCGGCGGCCTCGCTCGACAAGTTCTCCTACCGCATCAACGCGGCCGTCTTCCCGCTGTGGACCTTCACGATCATCGCGGGCGCGATCTGGGCGGGCGACGCCTGGGGCCGCTACTGGGGCTGGGACCCCAAGGAGGTCTGGTCCTTCGTGACCTGGGTGGCGTACGCCTGCTACCTGCACGCGCGGGCCACCGCCGGCTGGAAGGGCCGCAAGGCCGCGTACCTCGCGCTCTTCGCCTTCGCCTGCTGGATCTGGAACTACTACGGCGTGAACATCCTGCTCAGCGGCAAGCACTCGTACGCGGGCGTCTGACCGGCAGGAGTGGGACGCTGGTGTCATGCCTCCTGTGAGCCATGGCACCAGCGAGAGCCGCGGCGAGGACCGCTGGCGGATCCGTTTCGAGCCGCACCTCCCGTACGCCTACGAAGCGCTGTGGCCGGCCCTGACCACGCCCGAAGGGCTGCGCGGCTGGCTGGCCGCGGCGGAGGTCCTGGAGCGCCGGCTCGGCGGGGCGGTCACCCTGCGGTGGCCCCACACCGGGACCGTCGCCACCGGGCACGTCACGGCCTGGGACGTCGAGCGGGTCGTCGAGTACACGCTCACCGGACACGAGCGGATCCGCTTCCACCTGGAGCCGGTGGGGACCGATTCGACGGTGATCCGCTTCCTGGACGAGCGGGGCGGCCCCGCGAGCGAACGGCTGGACTGCCTGGCCGGCTGGCACGAGCACTTCGAGCTGCTGGAGTCCGCGCTGGCCGGGCGGCCGGCCGACTGGGCCGCCTGGACCGGCGCCCACCGGGCGGCGCTGCGCGGGGACTACGCGTCCCCCGCCGCGGCGTAGGAGGACCGGGAGGGCCGGGCCGGGACCTTGCCCGTCAGCCCGTCAGCCCGTCAGCCGTCAGCCCGTCAGCCCGGCCGCCGCCCCCGCGCCCCGTCCGTCAGTCCGAGCCCTTGTCCTGGTCGCGGCCCTTCTCCTGCTCCTCGCGCAGACGCTTCAGGAACTCCGGGTTGTCGTCGGGCGCCACCCACTGGGTGCGGCGCGCCCGCCCGCTGCCGGCCGCGGCCCGCTTCTTGCCCGCGAACAGCCACACCACCGGCCCGACGATGGAGAAGAGCAGGATGATGATCACCCAGACCACCTTCGGCAGGTGCTTGACCTCTTCCTCGGGCGTGTTCAGGCAGTCGATGAAGGCGTAGATGGTCAGCGCGATGATCAGCAGGAACGGCAGATAGCGCAGCACGGTGTGGGACCGACTCCCGGGCAGTGGCGGCGGGCCCGCTGAGGGCCCCGGTGACCCTTCAAGGGTAGTTGGTGACGGATACTTGCCCCTATGGCTTACGACGATCTCCGCTCGCTGCTCCGGGCTCTGGAGCGGGAGGGCGACCTCAAGCGCATCAAGGCCGAAGTCGACCCGCACCTCGAAGTGGGGGAGATCGTCGACAGAGTGAACAAGGCGGGCGGCCCGGCCCTGCTCTTCGAGAACGTCAAGGGCTCGGCGATGCCGCTGGCCATGAACGTCTTCGGCACCGACCGCCGCCTGCTGAAGGCGCTGGGCCTGAAGTCGTACGGCGAGATCAGCGAGAAGATCGGCGGGCTGCTGAAGCCGGAGCTGCCGCAGGGCTTCATCGGCGTCCGCGAGGCCTTCGGCAAGCTCGGCTCGATGGTGCACGTGCCGCCGAGGAAGGTGAAGGGCGATGCCGCGCCCGTCCAGGAGGTCGTCCTCACCGGCGACGACGTGGACCTCGACCTGCTCCCGGCCCTCTTCACCTGGCCGAAGGACGGCGGCTCCTTCTTCAACCTCGGCCTCACCCACACCAAGCACCCCGAGACCGGCGTCCGCAACCTCGGCCTCTACCGCCTCCAGCGCCACGACAAGCGCACCATCGGGATGCACTGGCAGATCCACAAGGACAGCCGCAACCACTACGCGGTGGCCGCCAAGCGCGGCGAGCGGCTGCCCGTCGCGATCGCCTTCGGCTGCCCGCCCGCGGTGACGTACGCGTCCACCGCGCCGCTGCCCGGCGACATCGACGAGTACCTCTTCGCGGGCTTCGTCGCCGGCAAGCGCATCGAGATGGTCGACTGCAAGACCGTGCCGCTCCAGGTCCCGGCCCACGCGGAGGTCGTGATCGAGGGCTGGCTGGAGCCGGGGGAGACGCTCCCGGAGGGCCCGTTCGGCGACCACACCGGCTTCTACACCCCGCAGGAGCCCTTCCCCGCGCTGAAGATCGACTGCATCACGATGCGCAAGCGCCCGCTGCTCCAGTCGATCGTGGTGGGCCGGCCGCCGACCGAGGACGGCCCGCTGGGCCGCGCGACGGAACGCTTCTTCCTCCCGCTCCTCAAGATCATCGTGCCGGACATCGTGGACTACCACCTGCCGGAGTCGGGCGGCTTCCACAACTGCGCCATCGTCTCGATCGACAAGAAGTACCCGAAGCACGCGCAGAAGGTCATGCACGCCATCTGGGGCGCGCACATGATGTCGCTGACCAAGCTGATCATCGTGGTGGACGCCGACTGCGACGTCCACGACCTGCACGAGGTGTCCTGGCGGGCGCTCGGCAACACGGACTACTCCCGGGACCTGACCGTGGTCGAGGGGCCGGTGGACCACCTCGACCACGCCTCGTACCAGCAGTTCTGGGGCGGCAAGGCGGGCATCGACGCCACCAAGAAGCTCCCTGAGGAGGGCTACACCCGCGACGGCGGCTGGCCCGACATGGTCGAGTCCGACCCGGCCACCGCCGAACGGGTGACGCGACGTTGGAAGGAGTACGGACTGTGAGCCTTCAGGCGAAGATGGGCGCGAAGAGCGCCGGGCATGCTCCCCGTTCCCACGGGGATGAGCCGGAGTACGGCCTGTGAGCCCGATCGCGATGGGCGGCCCGGCCCTCTTCCTCGGCGGCGAGACCTACGTCGCCCTCGTACGGCCGGAGCTCGACCCCGCCGACCCCGGCGTCCGGCGGGCCGCCGAGGAGGCGGGCGTCTCCCCGGAGGAGTTCGCCGGCCCCGGCGACGTCTGGGCGCTGATGCTGGACTGGGCCGACGACGAGCAGGGCGAGGGCGGCGGCTTCGAGCTGCCGGGCCTGCGCGACATCGAGGCGGAGGACTTCGCCGAGCGGCTGCGGGCGGCCCTCACCGCGGGCGGCCGGTTCACCGTCGAGGCCGGCGCCGTCCTGCGCCTCGACGCCCGTCCGGTCGGCGAGGACTACGCGTTCACCGCCCGGATCACCCCGCCCGACGGCGACGCCGAGGCCTTCCTGATCCTGGAGACCGACCCGGTGCCCCTCGCCACGCTGCTGGCCGACCTCGAAGAGTTCCGCGGGAGTCTGGCGTGAGCGGCGCCGTCGGGCCGGCCGGCCGGCCGGCCCACCTCGAAGCCCCCCGGAGGGACCCCGCATGATGACCACCGCCGACGGAGTGGTCGGGCCCGGCCCCGCACCCGAGGCCACCAACAAGGTCAAGGCGTTCCTGCGGCTCGTGATGATCGAGCACTCGGTCTTCGCGCTGCCCTTCGCCTACATCGCCGCGCTCACCGCCATGTTCCAGCTCGACCGGAAGGTGCACTGGGGCACGCTGCTGCTCGTCACCGTCTGCATGGTGGGCCTGCGGACGTTCGCGATGGCCGCCAACCGGATCATCGACCGCGAGATCGACGCCCGCAATCCGCGGACGGCCGGCCGCGAACTGGTCACCGGAGCGGTGTCGGTGCGGTCCGCGTGGACCGGGGCGGGGATCGCGCTCGCCGTCTTCCTCGGCGCGGCGGCGCTGCTGAACCCGCTCTGCCTGGCCCTGGCGCCCGTCGCGGTGATACCGATGGTGGTCTACCCGTACGGCAAGCGGTTCACGAACTTCCCGCACGCCATCCTGGGCCTGGCCCAGGCGATCGGCCCGGTCGGGGCGTGGCTCGCGGTCACCGGCGAGTGGTCGTGGGACGCGGTGATCCTGGGGCTCGCGGTGGGCGTGTGGATCGGCGGGTTCGACCTGATCTTCGGCTCCCAGGACGTGGCCGCGGACCGTGCGGAGGGCGTCAAGTCGGTTCCGGCGCGCTTCGGCGTCCCGGCCGCGCTGTGGGGGGCCCGCGGCGCGCACGTCGTGACCACGGCCCTGCTGGTCTGGTACGCCCTCGCCACGGACGCGGGGATGTTCTTCTGGGCGGGCCTGCTGATCGTGGTCTGCGCCTTCTTCTACGAGCACGGCATCGTGACGCCGCACGACCTGTCCCGGCTGAACCGCGCCTTCTTCACGGTCAACGGGTTCATCGGGATTGCCCTGTTCGTGTGCGCCGTGCTGGACCTGGCCGTACGGGGCCTGGCCTTCTAGGGCAGCACGTGGAAGCGGACGAGGACCGGCAGGCCGTGCAGTGAGGCACACCGTTGTCTGGGAGCTTCCGGCAATGGAGGAGTTCCGGAAACTGCGTGTTCTCGACCCAGTGGGCGCCAAGGCGTGCGCCGCCGCGATCGGTGGGCTGGCCGACGCTGGCGCCCGGAGGAGGCGCGCGCGTTGGGCGGCTCCGGCTACTGGCGGCTCCACGTGGGCGCATGGCGGGTGCTGTACCGCCCCGACGGCGAGACGGTCACGGTGTACGTCATCAAGGTCGGCCGGGTGGGTTGAACCCCGCGCCGCCCGGATTCGTGACCGCTGCCGGTCCGCGCCGCACCTGACCGGCCCCCGCCCAGGCATGGCCGGATAGTCTCGGAGGTATGACTGAGCGCAAGCGCACCCCGTGGGTGGTGGGGGTTTCCGGGGCTTCCGGGACCCCGTACGCGGCGGCGGTGCTCCGCGGGCTGCTCGCGGCGGGGGAGAGCGTCGACCTGGTGGTGAGCCGGGCCTCGCGGCTCACCCTGCTGGACGAGACCGGGATCGCCTTCCGGGACGCGCACTGGCGGGATGACCTGGGGGAGTGGCTGGAGCGCGGGGCGGACGGCAAGCCCGCGTCCTTCGCCCGGCCGGACCTGGCCGGTGTCCGCTACTGGGGCGCGGGGGACCTGGCGGCCGGACCGAGTTCGGGCTCGTACCCCGTCAAGGGGATGCTCATCGTCCCCGCCTCCACGGCGTGCGTGGCGGGGGTGGCGCTCGGGCTGTCGAAGGACCTGCTCCAGCGCGTGGCGAGCGTGACGCTCAAGGAGCGGCGCCGGCTGGTGGTGTGCGTGCGGGAGACCCCGCTGAACGGGCAGACGCTGAGGCACCTGGTGGCGCTGGACGAGGCGGGCGCGGTCGTGCTGCCCGCCTCTCCGGCGTTCTACGCGGGTGCGACGCACATCCAGGACCTGGTGGACTTCGTCGCGGGGCGGGTGCTGGACGCGGCAGGGGTGCCGCACCGGCTGTACCGCCGCTGGGAGGGAGAGCTCGGCGGAGCCGTCGCTCGGAAGGGAGAGCTCGGCGGAGCCGTCGCTCGGAAGGGGGAGCTCGGCGGCTCCCGGCCTCCCGAGGCGAGCGGTGGCTAGCGCTTCTTGGCGCCGCGCGGGCTGCGGGTCTTGTCCACGCGGTGCGCGGCGGACGGCTGGTCGGTGCGGGATCGGTTGGCCAGCTCCTGGAGCTGTCGCATGTGCGCGTAGGCCATCTCGATCGTGTACACGGTGAACCACTCCTGAAGATCGTCATTGATCTGTTGAAAGATTCACAGGGTGTTGACCCTGTGTGCCTTAGATTCTATACCTAAACTTGCAGGATCGCCGAATAATGGAAGGCTCCACGTAATGGACACGGTGGACAGGCAGCTCATCCAGGCACTTCGCGAGAACGGTCGTGCCTCGTACGCGGAGCTGGGCCGTCTCGTGGGCCTCTCCGGCCCCAGCGTCACCGACCGCATCAACCGGCTGGAGTCGGCCGGCGTCATCACCGGCTACCGCGCGACGGTGAACGCGGCCTCGCTCGGCCTCGGCGTCACCGCGCTGATCGGGCTCTCCATGTCGGACGCCGCCGACCACGAGGACGTCGCCCGGCGGCTGCGCGACCTGGCCGAGATCGAGGACTGCTGGTTCATCGCGGGCGACGACTCCTTCATGCTGAAGGTGCGCGCCAACGACGTGGACGGCCTGGAGAAGATCATTCGCAGGCTCTCCGGCACCAAGGGCGTCTCCCGCACCCGCACCACCATCGTGCTCTCCACGAAGTGGGAGAACCGGGTCGGGGAACTTCCCGAGGAAGGCTGAGAGTACGGTTGGACGGGTTGCAGGACAGGCATCTAGAGGAGGCGACCGGCTGATGGACGCTGGGCTCAAGCGCGAGCTGGAGGAGAAGGTCCGTTCCGGCGAGCGGCTGACCCGTGAGGACGGCATCGCCCTCTACGAGTCGGACGACCTGGCCTGGCTCGGAGGCCTCGCCCACGAGGTGCGCACGCGCAAGAACGGCGACGTCGTCCACTTCAACGTCAACCGCCACCTCAACATGACGAACGTGTGCACCGCCTCGTGCGCGTACTGCTCGTTCCAGCGCAAGCCGGGCGAGAAGGACGCGTACACGATGCGCATCGAAGAGGCCGTGCGCCTGGCCAAGGCCATGGAGAACGACAACCTCACCGAGCTGCACATCGTCAACGGCCTGCACCCCAACCTGCCGTGGCGCTACTACCCGCGCTCGCTGTCCGAGCTGAAGAAGGCGCTGCCGAACGTCTCGCTGAAGGCGTTCACGGCGACGGAGATCCACCACTTCGAGACGATCTCCGGCATGTCCGCCTCGGACATCCTGGACGAGCTGATCGAGGCCGGCCTGGAGTCGCTCACCGGCGGCGGCGCGGAGATCTTCGACTGGGAGGTCCGCCAGCACATCGTCGACCACCGCACCCACTGGGAGGACTGGTCGCGCATCCACCGGCTGGCGCACTCGAAGGGCCTCAAGACCCCTTCGACGATGCTGTACGGGCACATCGAGGAGCCGCGCCACCGCGTGGACCACGTGCTGCGGCTGCGCGAGCTCCAGGACGAGACCGGCGGCTTCCAGGTCTTCATCCCGCTGCGCTACCAGCACGACTTCGTGGACATGCAGGACGGCAAGGTCCGCAACAAGCTCCAGGCGCGGACCACGATGGCGACGGGCGCCGAGGCGCTGAAGACCTTCGCCGTCTCGCGCCTGCTCTTCGACAACGTGCCGCACGTCAAGGTCTTCTGGGTGATGCACGGCGTGCAGACCGCCCAGCTCGCGCTCCAGCACGGCGCGGACGACATGGACGGCTCGGTCGTCGAGTACAAGATCACGCACGACGCGGACAACTACGGCACCCCGAACAAGCTGGGCCGCGAGGACCTGCTGGAGCTGATCCGCGAGGCGGGCTTCCGCCCGGTCGAGCGCAACACGCGCTACGAGATCATCCGCGAGTACCCCGGTCCGGACGCCGGCCTGCGCGAGACCCCGCAGGCGATGCGGGTCTGACGCGCGGGCGTCGCCCGGGCATGTGGCGAGCCCCGGTCCGCACGGCGGGCCGGGGCTTCGTTGCCAGCTCTGGCCGTAATGGATAACCTTCGGGCGTGACCCTTACTTTCACCCTGGATCCGGTCATCGGCCCCGCCCTGCGCGAGGGCATCCTGTCGCTGTGGGCCGACGTCTCCAACGCGGGCGGCGCCGTGGGCTTCGTGCCCCCGGTGACCGCCGACGACATCCGCCCGGCGCTGATCAAGCAGCTCGCCGCGGTCGCCGACGGGGGCAGCCGGCTCCTCGTCGGGCACGACGGGGACGGCGAGGTCGCCGCGACCGCGTTCCTGACCCACAACACGCACCGGCTGCAGCTGCACTGGGTGTGGGCGTACACGGTGATGGTCCACCCGCGCCACCAGGGCAAGGGGTACGGCCGCGACCTGATGGCCGCGGCGGCGGACGCGGCCCGCTCCCTCGAGGGCATCGACGCGATCCGGCTCGGCTGCCGCGGCGGCCTCGGCCTGGAGCGCTTCTACGAGTCCTGCGGCTACAAGGAGGTCGGCCGCGTCCCCGACGCCATCCGCGTCGCCCCCGGCGACGACCGCGACGACATCACGATGCTGCTGCCGCTGTACTGACGTCGTAACGGGTCAACGAGGAGGCGCGGGTGGCGGGGTGGCTGCTCCTGGGGGACGCGGGCGGGCCGCTGTGCTGTGGGACGCGGAGGGGAAGGCGGCCCTCAAGGTTCCGCTGTCCTCCCTGCGCCTCGTCCCGGCGTACGCCCCCCCGGCAGCCTTGCGGGTAGCAGCGGCGTGCTTCACTGGACGGGCACGTGCCGCCGTACGAAGACGAGAAAGAAGGGGTCACCGTGTCCCTCAAGCCGAGCGCGACGATCCGCTACACCGCGATGCGGCTGGGCATCTTCGTCGGATGCCTCGTCGTCGTCGCCGTCCTGGTCCGCCTCGGCTGGGTGCCCGCCGGGCTCGGGGACGCCAACTTCGCCTGGGTCGTGCTGCTGGCCCTCGTCCTCTCCGCGCCGCTCTCCTTCGTGCTCCTGCGCAAGCAGCGCGACGAGATGTCCGCGCAGATCTCCGGCCGGGTCGCGGGCGCGAAGCAGAAGCTCGCCGCGAACCGCGACCAGGAGGACGCGGCCGACGACGCGGCGCGCGTGAACTCCTGAGGAGCGAGGGCCCGACGCGCGCCGCGGGACACCGCCCGGCGCGTGAACGGCGCGCGGGGCGTGAACGGCGCGCGGCGCGTGAACGTCTCGTGTCGCGTGGACGCGCCGCGCCGGGCGGCCACCCGGGTCGCGCCGCCGGCCGTTAGCTTCCTCACACACCGAACCGCCCCAGAGCCGGGCCAACCGCCCGTAGCGCTGGGGCGGCGGTGTTTGCCCACCTCAAAGAACCCCTTTGAGATTCCCAAAGGGGAAGTGTTAGCGTGTTCAACATGTTGACCAGAGCTGCGCACCCGATGACCGTGAGCGTCCCGCTCGTGGCGCGCCTGGACGTCGACCTCTGCCGCCGCGCGACCGCGGCCTGTTGCTGTTGATCCGCATCGTGCGCTGAATCGATACAGCAGCGGTCCCGGCCGGCCGCGCTCCTCCCCCGGTCTGCCCGGGAGGCGCCCCTGGCTGCCGCCGCACCGCACCACCCCTCCCGCAAAGCCTCCCCCTGTCTTCGTGCGTCACCCCAGGAGCGTGTTCGTGTCCGCGTCCCCCCAGGCCCAGGCTCCCGCCAAGGCCTCGTTCAAGTTCCCGTTCTGGGCCCAGATCATCGCCGGTCTGGTCCTGGGCGTCCTGTTCGGCTGGATCGCCCGCAGCCAGGACGTCAGCTGGCTCGGCACCACCCTGGAGAAGACCGGCGACATCTTCGTCCAGCTGCTGAAGCTGGCCATCGCGCCGCTCGTCTTCTTCGCGATCCTGGTGTCCATCACCAACCTGCGGAAGGTCAACAACGCCGCGCGGCTCGCCTCCCGCACGCTGCTCTGGTTCATGATCACCTCGCTGATCGCGGTCGGCATAGGCATAGCGATCGGCCTGCTGACCGACCCGGGCGCGGGCACCGGCCTCACCGCCGCCGACGGCAAGGAGCCCAAGAAGACCGGCTCCTGGATCGACTTCCTCACCGGGATCGTGCCGACGAACATCGTCACGCCGTTCACCGAGCTGAAGGTCCTCCAGATCGTCTTCCTGGCCGTCGTCGCCGGTATCGCCGCCCTCCAGCTCGGCAGCAAGGCCAAGCCGGTCCTCGACCTCGCCGAGTCCGTGCTCGAGCTGCTCCAGAAGGCCCTGTGGTGGGTCATCCGCCTCGCCCCGATCGGCACCATCGGCCTGATCGGCACCGCGATCGCCACGTACGGCTGGGAGCTCATCGGCAAGTACGCGACCTTCACGGCCGACGTCTACATCGGCTGCGCCCTGGTGATGTTCGGCGTGTACCCGCTGCTGCTCGCCACGGTCGCCAAGGTCAGCCCGCTGCAGTTCTTCAAGGGCGCCTGGCCCGCCATCCAGCTGGCCTTCGTCTCCCGTTCCTCGGTCGGCACCATGCCGGTCACCCAGAAGGTCACCGAGCGCCTCGGCGTCCCGAAGGAGTACGCCTCCTTCGCCGTCCCGTTCGGCGCCACCACGAAGATGGACGGCTGCGCCGCGATCTACCCGGCGCTCGCCGCGATCTTCATCGCGCAGATCTTCGACGTCCAGCTGGGCATCAAGGAGTACCTGCTCATCGCGTTCGTCTCGGTCATCGGCTCGGCCGCGACGGCCGGTCTGACCGGCGCGACGGTCATGCTGACGCTGACCCTGTCCACGCTGGGCCTGCCGCTGGCGGGTGTCGGCCTGCTGATGGCGATCGACCCGATCCTGGACATGATGCGCACCGCCACCAACGTGGCCGGCCAGGCCCTGGTCCCGGTCATCGTCTCGGCTCGCGAGGGGATCCTGGACAAGGAGGCCTACGCCTCCGCCTCGGCCTCCCCCCTGGATGACGAGGCCGCCCCGGCGACGGCCGCCGAGACCGCCAAGCCCGAGCCGGTCGCCGTCCCCGCCTGACGCCCGACAGCCCGCGCCCGCGCACTCGCCGCAGCCCCCGCCCCCGTCCGGGCGGGGGCCGTGGCGTGTCCAGGCCGTCTAGCGCAGGGTCGCGATACGGACCCACGCGACCGCGGCGAGCAGCATCGGCAGGGCGTACCACCAGCGGTTCATCGTCCGGCGATACACCGGCAACAGGCAGACGAGCAGCCCGATCAGGCAGACGGCGTACACGGCGTGGGCGCCCGACCGCATATCGGCGCGCATCCGGTCGTCGCCCGGGTCCGCCTCCGCGACCAGCAGGAGCACGCAGAAGTACACCGCGGGCAGGTAGAGCAGGCCGAGCGGGACGCCCAGCACCCACTGCAGGCAGCCCCGGTCCTCGGGCAGGTCGATGCTCTCGCGGCGCGGCCTCACCGCATGGCCTCCTTCGCCCCGCCCAGGTCGTCGACGAACCGGTCACCGTATCCCTGGGCCTTGCCCAGGTCCCCATAGGGGCCGCCGTTGCAGCGTGCGGCGATCTCCCGCTTCTGGGCCTCGGTCAGCCGGTCGGCGGGGAGGTTGGCGTTTCCGTTGAGGGACCCGGCCCCGGCCGGCAGGCTGCCCGCGGGGCTGCCGCCCGCCTCCGGCGCCACCTGGTTCAGCCGCAGGGCGGGAGACGGCCGGCCGGCCAGGGCGGCCGCCTTGTGCTGCGCCCATTCCGCGTCGAACGACACCTGGTTACCCCCGACTTGGCCTGGACATCACAGATCATGTCCATGCTAATCGACCATGATCTCTCCGCGTGCCGACGCCGCGCGGCCGCCGATGGCGCGCGCCAACTCCCTTTTACGAAGCGGAAATTGAGGGGCCGCCGGGGTGTGTGGGCGAGGTCATTTCCGCCGGGTGCCATGTCAAGCGGAATGGTCAATTGATCATCACTAAGTCGAAGTTGTCCGATCTCTACTTGACCGATCGACCTCGCCCTACACTGCGTGCCGAGAACTCCAAATAAAGAGGCAAGGGGGGCGGGATATGGCGCCTAGCCAATCAACCGTTGAAGTCCGGGTGCAGGAAGGCGTGCTGTGGGTCGACGGTGAGGCTTATCCGCTGCGCAACATCTCCCACGTAGGGCAGCGAGTATTGGAGGTCGACAAGGGTGCGGCGTGGAGAAAGTTCATCGCCCGCGCGCTCATCACCCTCGTCATCGGCGGGATCGTGTCCGCCGCCGCAGGGGAGATCGGGGTCGTCCTGCTGGTCGTCGTGCTGGGCCTGCTGATCTGGCAGCTCGTCGCGGTCATCGGCAAGCCCCCGCTGTACGGCCTGGTCCTCAACACCTCCGGCACGCAGCGCGATGCCGTGTGGTCCACGGAGCGCAGCGAGATCCACGCCCTCGTCATGGAGATCACCAAGGCGATCGGCCGCCCGGACACCGCGCAGGTGGTCTACAACGTCAAGCACGCCGTCATGGGGGACCACATCGAGCAGTACGGGGCCGGGAGCATCGGCAGGGCGCAACACAGCGGCTCCGGCAACATCGGGAGCCGCTGATGAGCGGTGACCAGTACACCCAGTACGGGCCGGGGAGCATCGGCAGGGCGGAGCACAGCGGCGCCGGCGACATCGTGGCCGGCGGGAAGCACGTGGGCGTCCCCCAGGTGGGGTCGCCGGAGCTGCAGAAGCTCCTCGACGAGGTCCGGGCGATGCGGCCGCACCTGGACGAGGGCGACCGGGCGGAGGTGGACGCGGCGATCGAGGAGATCGTTTCGAATCCCTCCGAGGGCCGCTTCAACAAACTTCTCCGGATGTTCTCCGGAATCGCGGCGCTCATCGGAGAGGCCGGAGTTCCCGTGATCGCGGCGGTGAAGGCGCTGCTCGGCTGAATCGGAAGCAATCCGCACAAGGAGGGGGGCCGTGTTTCAGCGGCCCCCTTTCTTTGCCGGGGTCGGGAGTTCGGCGACGGCGTCATCAGAAATCGCGTAGATAAATGCAAGGAATCCGCTGCCTCCCTCTGCCCGAAGCCCCTGTGTCCGGATGCAAGCGGAGTCACCGGACTGGGCTTCCCGGCGGGCGGGCGCTTCGCCTCGGGTGGCGGGGGAAGCGTGGAGCGTCGGTGAAGAAGGAGGTCGGGGGGTGGTCGGGCGGGGTTACCGCTGCGTACATTACCGGCGGTAACTCGCTATCCCAGAGGAGAGTGCACCGTGGAAGCCGAGCTGAGGCCGGCCAGGCCCGTGGCACCCGTCGAGCCCGTCAAGACCACGGTCGACGGGGTGGTGCGCGAAGTACGGGTGCCCGCGCTGGCGGGGGTGCCCGAGCGGGGCTCGCTCGGGGACATCCCCTTCGACAACGCCCGGCAGGCTCCCGGCGAGGCGGTCCTCGCCCGCAAGGGCCGGGACGGGACCTGGCGGGACGTGACCGCGGCCCAGTTCGCCGCCGAGGTGCTCGCCGTCGCGAAGGGGCTGATCGCCGAGGGGCTGCGGGAGGGCGACCGGCTCGCCATCATGGCCCGCACGACCTACGAGTGGACGCTGCTCGACTTCGCCGGATGGGCCGCCGGGCTGGTCACCGTACCGGTCTACCCCACCTCCTCCGCCCTCCAGGCGCGCTGGATCATCCAGGACTCCGGCGCCGTCGCCTGCGCCGTCGAGGACACCGCGCAGGCGCGCATCATCAGCGCCGAACGGGCCAACCTGCCCTGGCTGGCGCACCTGTGGGAGTTCGACACCGGCGCCCTCGCCCGGCTGGTCAAGGCCGGCGAGCACCTGCCCGACGCGGTGGTGCACGCGCGGCGGGCCGCCCGTACCCCGGAGGCCGTCGCCACCCTGATCTACACCTCGGGCACGACCGGGCAGCCCAAGGGCTGCGTCATCACGCACGGCAACTTCTTCGCCGAGGTGGACAACGCGGTGGAGCTGCTGCACCCCGTCTTCAAGTCCGTCAGCAAGGACCCGGCCTCCACCCTGCTGTTCCTGCCGCTGTCCCACGTCTTCGGTCGGATGGTCGCGGTCGGCTGCCTGCGGGCCCGGGTGAAGCTCGGGCACGCGCCGAGCATCGCCACCGAGGAGCTGCTGGCGGACCTCGCCGGGTTCCGGCCGACCTTCCTGCTCGCGATCCCCTACGTCCTGGAGAAGGTCTTCAACACCGCCCGCGCCACCGCCGAGAAGATGGGCCGGGCCGCCTCCTTCGACCGCGCCGCCCGCATCGCGCGGCGCCTGGGCGAGAAGGCCGTCGAGGGCAGGGCGCCCGGGCTCGGGCTGCGCGCCGCGCGGGCGCTGTACGACCCACTCGTCTACCGGCGGATCCGGGCCGCGCTCGGCGGCCGCGTCCGCTACGTCCTCAGCGGGGGATCCCCGCTCGGCAGCCGCCTCGCCGCGTTCTACACCGGCGCCGGCATCGAGGTCTTCGAGGGGTACGGCCTCACCGAGACGACCGGCGCCTCCACCGTGACCCCGCCGCTGCGGCCCAGACTCGGCACCGTCGGCTGGCCGCTGCCCGGCACGGCCGTGCGGATCGCGGACGACGGCGAGGTGCTGCTCGGCGGGCGGCACGTCTTCGCCGGGTACTGGAACAGCGGCCAGGGCGTGCCGTACGGGAGCTGGCTGCCGACCGGCGACATCGGCGAGCTCGACGCCGACGGCTACCTCACCATCACCGGCCGCAAGAAGGACCTGATCATCACCTCCGGCGGCAAGAACGTGGCCCCCGCGCCCCTGGAGGACTGGCTGCGGGCCCATCCCCTGGTGGGCCAGTGCCTGGTGGTCGGCGACAACCGGCCCTACATCACCGCCCTGATCACCCTGGAACCGGACGGCCTGCTGCACTGGCGGCAGATGCACAAGAAGGTGGGCGTGCCGATCTACGAGCTGGTGCGGGACGAGGAGCTGCGGGCGGACATCCAGCGGGCGGTCGACGAGGCGAACCGACTGGTGTCGCGCGCCGAGTCGATCCGCCGGTTCACCGTCCTGCAGGGCGATTTCACGGAGGCGCGCGGCCATCTGACCCCGTCGCTGAAGCTGAAGCGGGCCGTGATCGCCCGCGACTACGCCCGCGAGATCGACGAGCTGTACCGGGGACCCCGCGAGGCCTGAGCCGGGCGGAAGGGCAAGGCGGGGCCCGGGAGGCCTGAGCCGGGCGCCGGGACAAGGCGGGGCCCGGGCGAGCGCCCGGGCGCCGGGCGGGGCCGGGGTGCGGGTGAGCCCGGCCTGCGGGCCGGGCCGGGACGTGGGCCGGGCCGGGCCGGGATGTGGGCCGGGCCGGGCCGGGATGTGGGCCGGGCCGGGCCGGGATGTGGGTGGGCCCGGCTGCCGGCGGGGGCGGGGCGCGGAGGCTCCGGTCGAGGGGCGGGGGTCGGCGGGCGCGCTTATGGTGGGCTGACCGCTCCAGCGGCCCGGGGGAATGCCCGAGGAGGGCGCCGTGCACCGTTCCCGCCCCCGTAGCCGCAGCCGTTGCCGCAGCCGTTGCCGCGGCCCGGCCAGGGCCGCCGCGGCCTGCGTGCTCGTCCTGGCCTGCCTCGGAGCGGCTCCCGGCCCTGGATCCGCACCCGCACCCGGCCCGGGCTCCGAACCCCCCGCGCCCGCCGTCCGGTGGGGGAAGTGCCCCGACCGGCCCGTACCCGCCGGGATGCGGTGCGGGACCATCGAGGTGCCCCTCGACCACGCGGCCCCCGGCAAGGGCACGGTGGAGATCGCCCTGGCCCGCATACCGGCCACCGACCGCGAGAAGCGCCTCGGCTCGCTCCTGCTGAACTACGGCGGCCCCGGCAGTCCGGGCATCGCGAGCCTGGCCGCCGACCCCGACGCCTTCGCCGACCTCGGCGAGCGCTACGACCTCGTCGCCTTCGACCCGCGCGGCGTCGGCCACAGCGAGCCGGTCTCCTGCGGCAGCTCCCAGGAGACCGCACTGGAGGAGGGAGCGGACGCCGCCGCGCAGCTGGCCGCCCTGCGGGCCCTGGCCAGGAGCTGTGAGCTCGCCTCCGGCCCGGTCCTCCCGTACGTCGGGACCGTGCACGTGGCCCGCGACATGGACGCGATCCGCCGGGCACTTGGCGACAAGAAGCTCAACTATCTCGGCTTCTCGTACGGGACCCGGCTCGGCGCCGTGTACGCGGCGCAGTTCCCCGGCAGCACCGGCCGCATGGTCCTCGACGGCGTCGACACCCTCACCGAGCCGCTGGCGGAGCAGGCCCTGGCCTCGGCGCGCGGGCAGCAGCGGGCCCTGGAGAACTTCCTCTCCTGGTGCGCCCACCAGCAGGACTGCGTCTACGGGACCAACACCCGCACCGCCCGGGAGAAGGTCGACGCCCTGGTGACCCGGCTCGACGAGGAGCCGCTGGTGGGCCACGACGGCTCGTACGTGACCGGGCAGGACCTCGTCTACGCGATCGGAGCCGCCCTGTACTCCCCGCTCATGTGGCCCGCGCTCGCCGACGCGCTGGCGACGGCCGAACGGGGCGGCGACCCGGCGGAACTGCTCCAGCTCGGCGGACCGGCGGTCCCCTCGGACGAGGAGGAGGAGCCCGACGGCCCCGGGACGGTGCCCGCCGACAACCCCCAGGCCGCCCTCCTCGCCGTGAGCTGCGCGGACGACCCGGACCGGTCCGACGTGAAGGCCGGTGCGGCGACCGTGGAGAAGGAAGTGGCAGCCCTGGAGGAGGAGTTCCTCAAGGCCTCGAAGATCTTCGGGCCGAGCCAGCTGGCCACCGTGCTCTCCTGCTACGGGCGCCCCGCCGGCACCGACTTCATCCGGCGGATCGACCGCCCGGGCGCCCCGCGGATGCTGCTGGTCGGCACCCGCGGGGACCCGGCGACCCCGTACGAGTGGACGGAGGAGACGGCCGAGCGGCTCGGCTCGGCGGTGATCGTGGACTACAAGGGGGAGGGCCACACCGGCTACGTGTCCTCGCGCTGCGTCCGGGAGTACGTGGACCGCTTCCTGCTCGCCGGGCGGCTGCCGTCCGGGACGCGGTCCTGCCCCGCCGAGGAGGTCCCCCCGGCGACGGCCGGGGGAGGGTGAGCGGCGGCGGGGCGGGTGCCGGGCCTTGCGGGCCAGGCGTCAGCAGTTGGCGTGCGTGGCGCGCCCGGCGAAGCGGTCGGCGAGCCAGTTGCCGGCCGCGAGGGACTGGGTGATCACGCCGCTGACGTGTTCACCGATCAGGATGGTGTCGAACTCCAGGTTCGCGCCCCTCGCGCACCAGTCGGAGCGCAGCCCGCGGCCCACCCCGTAGGGGATCAACTCGTCGGCGAGCGCGTGGTACTGGTACACCGGCGCGGCCGGGGCGGTGCGCCCGAGCCTGCTCTGGCCGAGCCGGGCCTGCCAGTCCGGCTGGTCGAGCGGGTTGCGCGTGGTCAGGTCGGAGATCCGCTTGAAGGAGCCGGCGATCGCGTCGATCGCCACGCAGTTCTCCTTCATGCCGGCGACCAGCGCCTTGCCGAGCGGGTTGAGGTAGGAGTCCAGCTTCAGCTCCGGGAAGGCCGCGTCCTGGCCGGCCGCCGCCATGAAGATCAGTCCGGAGCCGAAGGATCCGTTGTTGAAGTCGGCGACCTTCATCAGGTCGGCCGGGACGCCGCCGGTCGCCGTGCCCTTGACCTTCAGCTCCGGGGCGTACGAGCCCTGCAGCTCGGCGGCCCAGCTGCTGGCCTGGCCGCCCTGGGAGTAGCCCATGATGCCGATCGGGGTGTCGGCCGGGAGGCCGGCTTCCGGGAGCCGGGTGGCGGCGCGGGCCGCGTCGAGCACGGCGTGCCCGGCCGAGGGGCCCACGGTGTAGGTGTGCACGCCCGGCGTGCCGAGGCCCTCGTAGTCGGTGACGACCACGGCCCAGCCGCGCAGGGTCAGCTGCTGGATGAGGTTGGCCTCCATGGCGGTGCCGTGCGGGATGTTGTTGCTCGGCGCGCAGGAGTCGCCCATGCCGACGGTGCCGACGGCGTACGTGATGAGCGGGCGCGGGCCGGTGCGGCCGTCCTGGGGGACGATCACGGTGCCGGAGACGGTGTTCGGGGCTCCTTCGGCGGTGGTGGAGCGGTAGTGGATCTTCCAGGCCTTGGTGCGGGTGGGCTGGCCGGGGAGCGGGTGGAAGGCGGAGGGGGCGCTGCTGACCAGGTCACCGGGGCGGCCGGCTCCCGCGGCGCCGGCTTCGGCGGCGGGGATCGCGGCCGCGGCCGCTGTTCCGGTGGCGGGGATCGCGGCCGAGAGGGCCAGGGCGGTGACGGCGGCCAGGGCGTTGCTTCGCAAGCGCATGGGCGGCTCTCCCAAGGGTCCGGGTGGGGGTGGTGAGGCGAAGGTAGTGACCGACCGGTAGGAAGGTCGCTGACCGTGCAGCTCACCTTTCCTGGCCGGGCGCGGCAGGCCCTGTCCGGCGCGCCTCAAACGTCGGCGGGGCTGGAATTTCGTCGGGCGGCGCCGACATCCGGCCCCGCCGGCGTGTGCGGCGCGGGGTCCGGGGCGGAGCCCCGGGAGGCTGGGGGGTCAGAGGGTCGAGGCCAGGCGGTAGGCGCCCGGGGTGGTGCCCGTCCAGCGGCGGAAGGCCCGGTGGAACGCCGTGTCCTCGGAGAACCCCAGTCGCGCCGCGAGCTCCGCGATCGGCTCACCGCTCTCCGCCAGGCCCGCGATCGCCGCGTCCCGCCGGACATGGTCCTTCAGCTGCTGGAAGGAGGTCCCCTCGTGCTGCAGCCGCCGCCGCAGCGTCGCCGGGGACACCGCAAGCCGCGCCGCCACCTCCCCGAGCGCCGGCAACCGCGGCGAGGCGCGCAGCTGCTGGGTCAGGGCCCGGCGGACCTGCTCCGCGACCGTGGTCCCGTACTCGGGCCGCGACAGCAGGTCGAACGGTGCCCGGCGCAGCATCGCGTCGAGCGCGGCCTCGTCCCGTACCAGCGGCGCCGTCAGCCAGTGCGCGTCGAACGCGGCGCCCGTACGGGCCTCCCCGAAGCGGACCGGGCAGTCGAAGAGGACCTCGTACTCGGCCTCGTGCGGCGGCGGCGGATAGGAGAAGGCGGCGTGCGCCAGCGGGATGCGCCGCCCGACCAGCCAGCTGCTCAGCCGGTGCCAGATGGCCAGCACGCACTCGGTGAGGAAGCGCTCCTCGTCCCGGGCGAAGTCATTGCGCACGGTGAACCGGGCCTGGGGGCCGACCACTTCGAGGGCGAGCTCCGGCCCGCCCGGGAACAGCCCGTAGAAGGCGGCCGCCCGCTCCATCGCCGCGCCCAGATCCCGGCAGCCGAGCGAGGCGTAGCACATCATCGCGAAGGTACCGGGGCGGCTGGGGACCGGGCTCAGGCCGAGGAACTCGTCCTGCGTGGTCCGGTACAGCGCCCGGAACAGGCGGGCGAACTGCGCCGGTGTGATCCGTGCCCGGTCGTCGCCCAGCAGCAGCGGCGGGATCTGCGCCTCCTGGAGCAGGGGCACCGTGTCGATGCCGCTGCCGCGGGCCCCCGCGAGCACGGCCCGCACGTGGTGCACGGTGATCGTCCGCCTCCCCATGCTCCGAAGGTAGCCCCCCGCGCCGCCGTGCGATACGGAAGCGGCGGCGCGGGGAGTGGCGCGGGGAGCGGTCCGGTCAGCCCGTCTTGGCGTCCCGGCGGCAGTACGCCCAGCAGCCCGCAGCCGCGATCGCGGCGGTGTACAGGCAGAACACCAGCGTGGCCGTGCCCGAGGACAGGTGGGATCCGACCAGAGCCTGCGCGAAGGGCCGGTCGTCGGGCGGGTAGGCGGAGACGTCCGTCAGCATGGCCCGACCGGCTGCGAAGGGCATCCAGCCGCCCACCCCGTCCAGCCCGGGCACGTAGCCGAGCGCCCCGCCCGCGAGCCGCTCGACGATCAGCGGCCACATGCACAGGATCAGCACCGGGATGATCCGGCTGCGGACCAGGGACACGAGCGCCAGGCAGAGCAGCGTCCAGCAGCCCATCCACAGCGTGAACCGCAGGGCGGGCACCAGCACTCCGCCCCACTCGGGCTGCGGGGCGCCCTTCACGGCCAGGACGGTCGCGGAGGAGAGGGCGCCGAGCAGGGCGCTGGTGGCGGCCGTCGAGGCCGCCAGCAGGAAGCCGACCAGGCATTTCGCGGTGTAGGCGGTGAAGCGTCCGTTCACCGCCAGCCACGTCGTACGGGCGCCTCCGCGCACCAGTTCGGTGGAGACCGGCCCGGTGCCCAGGACGAGGAGGAAGAAGCACAGGGCCGGGACCTGTGTGGCGAGCGGGGTCCACGCGATCACGTCGGCCATGGTGGCCGGAGTGACCGGCCGGTCCTTGTCGAGGTCGAGCAGCAGGGTGACGCCCGTCAGCAGGCTCAGTACCGCCACGACGCCGAGCAGGATCCACGTCGAGCCCAGCCCCGCCAGATGCCGCCACTCGTAACGGCAGGCCCGGCGGAAGGCCTCGGCGGGGGAGACGGCCACGGGGGCCGGCAGGGCGGGGGGAACGGCGGCCTCGGGGGCCGCCGGTGCCGATGACCTCACGAGATCTTGAACTCCTCTTCCGCGATGGCCAGGTAGAACTCCTCCAGTGACGGGCCCGCCTCGTGCAGCCAGTACAGCGGCAGGGCGCTCTCGGCCGCGAGGGTGCCGATCCGCACCCGGTCCAGGCCGGTGATGCGCGCGGCCGCGCCGCCCGTGGCAGTGAGCCGCCCGCCGTGCGCCTCGACGAGCCCGGCCAGCCGCGGCAGATCGGGCGACTCCACGGTCACCACCCGCCGGTCGGCGGCGCGGGCCAGCAGCTCGGCCATCGGTGAGGAGGCCACGACCCGGCCGCGCGACAGGACGACCACGCGGTCGGCCAACTGCTCCATCTCGCCGAGGAAGTGGCTGGAGACCAGGACCGCCCGGCCCAGGTCCGCCTGCGCGCGGAGGAACTCCCGCAGCCAGCGGATCGAATGGGGGTCGAGCCCGTTCGCGGGCTCGTCGAGGACGAGCACGGGCGGATCGCCCAGCAGGGCCTGGGCGATGGCGACGCGCTGGGCCATGCCGAGCGACAGCTGCTCCAGGCGCAGCGCGCCGGCCTCCGTCAGGCCGACGGTGTCCAGGAGTTCGGCGACGCGGCGGTCCGAAACGCCGGAGCCGGCCGCCACCATCCGCAGATGGGTGCGGACACGGTGCCTCGAGTGGCCGGCGACGCCGCCCAGGACGGCGCCGACGACCGTGCCCGGCGCGCCCCAGGCGCGCAGCGGACGGCCGAGGTAGCTGGTGCTGCCCTCGCCGTGCAACAGGCCCAGCATCAGCTGGATGGTGGTGGACTTCCCGGCCCCGTTGGCCCCGACGAAGCCGGTCACCTCTCCGGAGCGCAGGCTCATCGAGACACCGTCCAGGACCCGCTTGGGGCCGAAGGAGCGGCCGAGGCCTTCCGCCTCCACCAGGACTCCGCCCGGCTCCGTATTCAGGGAGCGGCGGTTCATGTAGGGTCTCCCTGCGTTATCGCAAGGGGGAGGAAGCCCGCACCAGGCGACCTGAACAGGCGTGGAAACCGAAGGGTTGTCACCCGCGGGTTTCTTCCCCCGATTGACTTGCTCAATGGTGAATCCAATTCCGAATTCTGATATGGCGTCAGGTGTGCGCTCAGTGCCGGACGAGCCATATCAGCTGGATCGCCAGGACCGCGTGCGCGAGAATGCACGTCGCCCAGGATCCGGCATTTCGCATTCCGTTGCGGAATACGGTCGACCAGCCGGCCGCCAGCAGTACGGCGGCCAGTGCGCAGCACACCCAGGAGATCACGAGCCACGGCGTGGCGTGGTCGGTGAACTTGTCGATGGCCGCCGCCGGCGCGAGCGCCAGCAGGGGCAGGGCCCACGTACCCCCGCCGGCCGCGCGGGTGCGGGCTGTGGACTTGGTGTCGGTCATCCCGGACGCTCCGTCTCTGCGTGTCCCGTAGCGGGGCAGGGCTACGGGTGGCCGGGCCGGCCCGCCCGGGGAGAACCCGGACGGACCGGCCCACTCCACTCGATCAGTGGAGGGCGTTGTAGATCTCGAGAAGGGTCAGGCCCGGGGAGACGGCCGCGAGGGGGGCGCGCACCCACCAGGACAGACCGTCGTACCACTTCTTGAAGTCGCTGAACTTGCCGCCGATGGCCTTCGCGAAACCGCCGACCTTGCTGAAGGCGGCCCGGATCGCGCTCCACCTGCTGGCGGCGGAGAGCTCGCCGTTGACGATCTTGTTCATCTCGGCCCGCTCGGCGGGCGTGAGCTCGGCGGCCAGCGGGCTGGACAGCAGGGCGCGCGCGGCCTGCTGGGCCTCGGCCTGCTGGGTGGCCGAGATGCTCTGGGGAGCGGCCACGGACGCGCTGGAGGCCTGGGCCAGGCCGGCGCCGCCCCCGATGGCGATGGCGGCGACGGCCGAGACGGCCGTCATCCGCAGGGTGTTGCGATTCATTTGATTCCCTTGCGTTGTCGCAAGGGGGAGGAAGCCCAACGGGCAACCTGAACAGGCGTGGAAACCGAAAGGTCCCCCCGGACTTCTTTCCCCCGATTAATTGGTCTGCCGAACCGCTCTTGGTCAGAGAGAAGCCCGACGGTGTGCCCGGCCGTCTCGTCCTTCGAAGGCCGGGCACACGCGAACGTTACCTACAAGACGATCACTTGGCCACTGTTGAATTGGCCAACAGGCATGGTGTGGAGCGGCGTTCCGGTCGCGGACCTGCATATTCCCGCCTTGGGACGCGCTTTACCTGGAACGGCTTGGCCGGAAACAGGCCTTCCTGGCCGACAAGAACCGGTCGATGACCACTCGACGCTCACTGGACGACCACATCTTCGGCACACGACGGGTGCCGCCCCGGGCCGCGATGAGCGCTGCGGCCAGCACGGCTGACGCTTCCGGTCATGCCCCGGGGCGCCCCGGCTGCCTAGGGTCGGGGGCCACCGACTCCCGGGAGGGCACGCGATGGACGTCGACGGCCGGCCGAGCACACTGGCGCGCTTCACCCAGTGGACCGAGGAGCGGTACGGGCCGCAGGCGGCCCTCAGGTTCCGGGCACCGGGGGACGGCGGCTGGCAGACCCGTACGTACGCGGAACTGGGCGCGGAGGTACGGGCCGTCGGGCGGGCGCTGCTCGGGCTGGGGGTGGCCGCGGGCGAGCGGGTGGCCGTACTGGCCGAGACCCGCCCGCAGTGGACGTACACCCACTTCGGGGTGCTCGCGGCGGGCGCGGTCCTCGTCCCCGTCTATCCGACGGCGGGCGAGGAGGAACTCGCCTGGGTGCTCAAGGACTCGGCGGCGGTGGTCGTGGTCTGCGACGACGCGGCGCAGGCCGCCCGGGTCGAGGCGCTGCGGGCCGCACTGCCCGCGCTGCGCACGGTGGTGGGGATGGACGCGCTGCCGGGCCTGCCGCCGGCACCGGAGGCGGAGCTGCTCGCCCGCACGGCGGCCGTCGTGCCCGGCGAGGACGCCTCGATCGTCTACACCTCGGGCACCACCGGCCTGCCGAAGGGCTGCCGGCTCACCCACGGCAACCTGGGCGCGATCCAGGACGCCACCCTCCCGCTGGTCAGGGGCGGCCCGGGGGACACGACGTACCTCTACCTGCCGCTCGCGCACCTGCTGGCGCAGCTGATCCAGTTCACCACGCTGCTGGAGGGCGGGGAGCTCTGCTACTTCGGCGGCAGGATCGAGGACGTGCTGGCGGAGCTGTCGGAGGTCCGCCCCACCCACCTCCCCTCCGTGCCGCGGCTGTTCGAGAAGCTCCACTCGGTGGTGCTGTCGCTGGCCGAGGCCGAGGCGGGCGGGCGGGAACGCCTCGAGGAGGCGGTGCGGCTGGGCGTGCTCGCGGCGGAGGGCCGGCTGCCGCAGGAGCACCGGGACGCGTACGAGGCGGCGGACAAGTCGCTGTACTCCCTGGTCCGGGGCGCGTTCGGGGGCCGGCTCAAGTGGGCGCTCACCGGCGGCGCCCCGATCGCCCCGGCCACCTTGGACCTGCTGCGGGCCTGCGGGATCGCGGTGTACGAGGGGTACGGGATGACGGAGTCGGGCGGAGTCATCTCCCTCAACCACCCCGGGGCGGTCCGCCACGGGACGGTGGGGCGCCCGATCGAGGGCTGCGAGGTGCGCATCGCGCCGGACGGCGAGGTGCTGGCGCGCGGGCCGATGGTGTTCCCGGGCTACCACGCGAACGAGGCGGCCTCGGCGCAGGCCCTGGACCCGGAGGGCTGGCTGCACACCGGCGACCTGGGCGAACTGGACGCCGACGGGTACCTGCGGATCACCGGGCGCAAGAAGGAGATCGTCATCACCTCGGCGGGGAAGAACCTCACCCCCACGGAGGTCGAGTTCGCCATCCAGCGCTCCCGCTACGTCTCCCGCGCGGTGATGATCGGCGACCGCCGCCCGCACCCGGTGGCCCTGATCACCTTGGACGCGGAGGAGATCACCGCCTGGGCCGCCCGCGAGGGCCACGACCTGGGCACCGCCCCCTGCGCCCACCCGGCGGTCCGCGCCCTGGTCGAGGCGGCGGTGGCGGAGGCCAACGCCTCGGTCTCCCGCCCGGCCCGCGTCCGCGCCTTCCACGTCCTCCCGGAGGACTTCACGATCGCGTCCGGGACCCTGACGCCGACGCTGAAGCTGCGGCGCAGGGCGGTGGCGGAGCGGTACGCGGCGGAGATCGAGCGGCTGTACGGGGGCTGAGCGCGGGCCGGGCGCAGACGGCGGGGGCGGGCGCGGGGGCGCCCCGGCCGGGGCGCCCCGGGGGTGGGGCCCGGGGCCGCCTTGCACCCGGCCCCGCCCGCGGGGCATGCTTCGCCGGGGCGCAGCGGAAGGATCATCATGTCGGTGGACAAGCGGACCGTCGTGACCGTGGTGCTGTGCGCCCTCGCGGCGCTGGGGGCCTCCGCCGCGGTGGCCGAGCTGGCGCCGCCGCCCGAGGCGGGCGCGCCCGCGCGGGCCAAGGCCGGGCCGACGCAGCCGACCACGGCCCCGTCCCGTTCCCAGGCGGCGAAACCGCAGCTGACCACCCCGCCCAAGAGCACGCTGCCGCCCGCGGTCACCCCCCAGCCCGGCGGTCCCGCGGCCTTCACCGGGGCCCTGTTCACGAACGGCCTGGACAGCGATCACTTCTGCACCGCCACCGTGGTGCAGAGCCCCGGCCGGAATCTGATCATCACCGCCGGGCACTGCCTGCTCGACGGGGACCAGGGCGGCGGCACCGCCGTCTTCGTGCCCGCGTACGCCAACGGGATCGCCCCGTACGGCACGTGGAAGCTCGAGGAGGTCTTCGAGGACGACCGCTGGGCCGAGGGCACGGACGACAGCTACGACCTCGCCTTCGCCCGCCTGGCCCCCGACGCCGCGGGCCGGAACATCGAGGACGTGACCGGGGCGGCGGCGCTGGACACCAGCGGCCGCTCGGGCGAGGAGGTCACCGTCACCGGCTACCCCGCCGACCGCAAGGTGCCCCGTACCTGCACGGCGGTCACCGTCCGCGAGAGCGAGACGGAACAGCGCTTCGACTGCGCCGACTTCCCCGGCGGCACCAGCGGCAGCGCCTGGATCGCCCGCGACGGAAAGATCATCGGCATCCTGACGGGCGGCGACACGGACGACGTGTCGACCAGCACCATCCTGGGCGACTACGCCGCCTCGCTGTACGCCAAGGCCACCGCGGCCAAGGGCGACGGCCGGCCGAACCGGCAGAACCAGCAGAACCAGCCGAACTAGCTGATCAGCCCCAGGTGCACCGGATCGGCCGGCGCGTTCGCCAGGAGGTCCGGCAGGCGCGGCGGCCACAGCGGTTCGCCGAGGGTGGCCAGGCGCTGCGGGGAGAGCCACTGCCAGTGGATGCCCGGGTACTCCAGCACCGGTTCGCGGTGCGGGCCCGTGGTGAGGTAGATGTGCTCGTGCTGGCGGACCGGGATCCCCTGGTGCGTGAAGTCGTGCTCCCAGGTGCACAGCAGCCGCCCCGGCTCCAGGTCGGTCCACCCGGTCTCCTCGCGCAGCTCGCGCCGCACGCACTCCTCGGGGCTCTCCCCCGGGTCGATGCCCCCGCCGGGCGGCAGCCAGTGGATGCCGACCTCCACGTTGTTCTCGCGGAAGAGGAACACCGACCCGGCGGGGGACAGGATGACAACGCGCGCTGCGTGACGTGGAGTTCGCATCCGACCAGCGTACGCCGGTGATCGCGGCGGGCTCCGGGGATTATCCCGCTGCCAGCGCCAGCGTCGGGGACAGCCGGGCCGCCCGGACCGCCGGGTAGAGGCCGGCCAGGGTGCCGATGGCCAGGGTGGCCGCGAAGCCGCCGGTCACCGCCCAGAGGGGGACGACCCAGGGCAGGTCGCCGGCCCGGGCGTAGACGGCCGTGGCCGCCGCGCCCAGGGCGATGCCGGCGATGCCGCCGAGGCCGGACAGCAGCAGGGACTCCGTGACGAACTGGATCCGGATCTGCCCCTTCGTGGCGCCCAGCGAGCGGCGCAGGCCGATCTCGTGGCGGCGTTCCAGCACCGAGATGATCATGGTGTTGGCGACGCCGACCCCGCCGACCAGCAGGGCGATCCCGCCCAGCCCCAGCAGCAGGGTGCTGAAGGCGCCCTCCGTGGCCGCCTTCGCCTGGAGCGCCGCCGACGGGTCGCTGACCGAGACCGCGCTCGGGGTCTGCGGATTGGCCGTCTGGGCGATCAGGCCGCGCACCTGGGCCACCCGGTCGTCCGCCGACCGCTCGTACACCGCCGTCGGGTGCCCGTCGAAGCCGAGCAGCTGCTCGGCCGCGTCCCAGCCGATCAGCGCCGAGCGCTCGATCTCCGGAGCCAGCGGTACCGGCGCCAGGATCCCGATCACCGTGAAGTACCGGCCGCCGATGAACACCTGCTGGCCCGGCTCGGTGATGCCCAGGCGCCGGGCCGAGACGTCGCCGAGCACCACCGAGGGATAGCGGCCGGTGGCCCCGTTGAGCCAGGTGCCGCTGCCCATCCGGGCGCGCAGTGTGCCCAGCAGGTCGTCCTTGGCCGCCTTCAGCACGATCCCGCCCGTCTCCTCCTCGGGGATGTTCTCCGAGCGGCGTACGGACTCGGCGACGTCGCCGGTGGTGCCGACCGACTCGACCCCCTGGATGCGGGAGACCATGCCGGGGGCGTCCTTGGGCAGTTTGGTGTCCTGCCCGGTGAACATCCCCTGACCCGGTGTCACGACCAGCATGTTCGTACCGAGCCGGTCGAGTTCGCGCAGCAGCTTGGCCTGGCTGGACGAGGAGATCCCGACCACCGCGATCATCGTCGCGATGCCGATGGCGATGCCGAGCGCGGACAGGAACACCCGCATCGGGCGCGAGCGCAGCCCCGCAGATCCGACGTGCAGGACGTCGCGGGGGGTCAGCCTCGGCGGGGTCAGCCGTGCGGCGCGCCGGGCCCCGCGGGTGCCCGTACGGCCGCTTCGCCGGCTCATCCCGCCACCCCCGCCCCGGCGGCCGGGGACCCGGCCGCCGCGTTGCGGACGTCCGCCACGATCTCGCCGTCCCGGATCCGCACCTGCCGCGGCAGGCTCGCCGCGATCTCGTGGTCGTGGGTGATCACGGCGATGGTGGCGCCGTCCGCGTTCAGCTCGTGCAGCAGCTCCATCACCGACTCCCCGGACGCCGTGTCCAGCGCGCCCGTGGGCTCGTCGGCCAGCAGCAGGTCCGGGGCGCCCGCCACCGCCCGGGCGATCGCCACCCGCTGCTTCTGCCCGCCGGACAGCTCGTGCGGCCGGTGCTCCATCCGGTCGCCGAGGCCGACCCGCTCCAGGGCCCGCTCCGCCCGGCGGCCGCGCTCGGCCCGCGAGAGGCCGGAGTACAGCAGCCCCTCGGCGACGTTCGCCCGGGCGCTGACGCCCGGCACCAGGTGGAAGGACTGGAAGACGAAGCCGACGTGCCGGGACCGCAGCGCCGACAGCGCGCGGTCCGAGAGGGCCGCCACGTCGTGGCCGGCGATCCGTACGCCGCCCGCCGTCGGCCGGTCCAGCGTGCCGACGATGTGCAGCAGGGTGGACTTCCCGGAACCGGACGGGCCGACGATGGCGAGCAGTTCGCCGCTCGTGACGGTCAGGTCGACCCCGCGCAGGGCCGCGACCCCGCCCGGGTACTCCTTCGTGACCCCGGACAGCTCGACCACGGGAACGGGATGCGTGTGCGTCATAGCTTGGGGATCCCCACCTGCATGCCCTCCTCGAGGGCGTCGCCGGTCACCTCGACCCGGCCGTTGCCGAACATGCCCAGCTCCACCTTGACCTCGCGCGCCCTGCCGTCCTCGACGACCTGCACGCCGAAGCCGCCGCCGGTCAGCGCCAGCAGCGCGTTGACCGGTACGGAGAGCACGCCCTTGCGCGTCTCGCCGGTCAGCCCGACCGACACCGGGGACTGGTCCGGGGCGTTCACCTCGCCGGGCTTGTCCAGCGCGACGACCACCTCGACCTTGGCCTTCTTGTCACCGCCGCCGGGTCCGCCGCCCTCGTTCTTCTCGTCCGCACCGGCCGTGCCGCCCACCGATTCGACCTTCCCCGTGACCGTGGCACCGCCGGGCAGCCGCACGCTGACCGGTTCGCCGGCCCTGGCCGCGCCCGCCTTGGCCGCGTCCATCTGGAAGCGGACGATCCGCTCGGTGCCGGTCAGGGTCATCACCGGCTTGCCGGGCCCCGGCTCGTCACCGACCGCCGAGTCGTTCTTGCGGACCCGCTGCGGCCCCGAGGCGAAGGCGATGTCCTCCTTGGCGACCTCGCCCGTCTCCGGCGCCTTGTGCGCCTTCTGCCACCGCTTGACCGCCGTCGCGGTGCCCGCCGTGAAGGTGCCGTCCTCGGGGTCCAGCCCGGTCCCGTGGCCCAGCGCCTGGAGGTTGCGCTTGAGCTGCTTGACGTCCTCGCCCTTGTCCCCGGCCTTCAGCGGCCGGTACATCGGCGTGGACCCGTACATGAGCCGCACCGCCTTGCCGTTGACCTCGTACAGCCTCCCGTCCCGCTCCACCGCGGTGCCCTCGCCCGCGACCCAGGTCAGGACGCCCGGGCCGGCCGCGTTGACCTTGCGCTCCTGCGCGTAGCCGAGGGTGCCCTCCACCTGGAGGCCGGAGCTGAGGTCGCCGCGCTGCACCGGCGCGGTGGCCGGCGGCAGCCCGTCGCCGCGCTGCTCCTGCCTGCTCTCCTGCTGCGGCTGGGCCATGACCGCGTACCCGCCGCCCGAGGCGGCGAGCACGACGGCCAGCGACCCCAGCAGCCACTTTCCCCGCCTGCTCACGACCGGGCCGCTTCGCACTTCTTCTGCGCGTCCTCGAAGGCCTTCTCCTGGCCCTGGGGGATCTCGATGCCGGTCCGCGCGCCGCCGTTGTACTCAGGGTCCTTCAGCTGGATCCCGTTGTCGCGCATGCAGCGGATCCACTTGAGCTCCTTGTCCTTCTCCTCCTGGGTGGGCTCCTTGCCCGAGCCCGGCCCGGCCATCCCGCAGGCCTTCATGGCCTCCTGCATCTTCTGCGGGTCGGCGCCGGCGCCGACCGTCATCCCGCGCGGGTCCTGCCCGGGCTTGGGGTCGGGCGCGTCTATGCCGTGCTCGCGCAGGCACTGGCGCATCTTCACGGCGTTGTCCGCGTCCGTACCCGAGCCGGATCCGGAACCGCCGCCCGAGGAGGAGTCCTTCGTGCCGCCGTCCGAACCGCCCGCGCACCCGGTGACGGCGAGGGCCAGGCCGGTGATGGCAGCGGCCGTGGTCATGATGAGGGATCGCTTCATGGGCCCGACCCTGCGGCAAAGGGCCCTTTCGCTTCCCTCTCCCCCCGTGCTTACACCGCCGAAATGCCGATCTCGGGTAGAGAGGACGCCATGCGCGTACTGGTGGTGGAGGACGAGGAATTCCTCCGGGAGATGATCGCCGAGGGGCTGCGCCGCGACGCGCTGGCCGTGGACGAGGCCGGCGACGGTCTCGAGGCCCTGGAGCGCCTGCGCCTGGGCGCGTACGACGTGCTGGTCCTGGACCGCGACCTGCCCGGCCTGCACGGCGACGAGGTCTGCCGCCAGGTGGTGCGCGAGCGGCTGCTGACCCGCGTCCTGATGCTGACCGCGTCCGGGACCGTACGCGACCGGGTCGAGGGCCTGGGCCTGGGCGCCGACGACTACCTCACCAAGCCCTTCGCCTACGACGAGCTCCTCGCCCGCGTCCTCGCCCTGGGCCGGCGCGCCCGCCCCGCCCTGCCGCCCGTGCTCGAGCGCGCCGGGGTGGCCGTCGACACCGCCCGCCGCAGCGCCACCCGGGACGGACGCCGGCTCGCGCTGTCCCGCAAGGAGTTCGCCGTCCTGGAGGCGCTGCTGCGCGCCGAGGGCGCGGTGGTCAGCAGCGACGACCTCATCGAGGACGTCTGGGAGGAGGACACCAGCTACTCCACCAACGCCGTCCGCGTCACGCTCAGCAAGCTCCGCGCCAAGCTGGGCGAGCCGCCGCTCATCGAGACCGTGCCGGGCGCGGGCTACCGGATCGCGGCCCGGTGACCGCGTTCGCGCGCGGCGTCCTGCGCACCGAGCGCGGCCGGCTCACCGCCCTGTACGGGTCGCTGCTGCTCCTGGCGGGCGGCGGACTGGTGGCCCTGGTCTACGTCCTGCTCGGCCAGGGGCTCTACGCGAGCGTCAGCGGGGCCGTCAGCACCGTCAGCCCCGCACTGCGCCTGGGCGAACGGGTCGAGGTGGACCCCGGCCGCAGCCCCGTCCCCGCCCAGAGCCTGGCCCCGGGCGAGGGGCCCACACCGCAGGAGCTGAGGAGCTACGCCCTCACCCAGAACCTGACGGGCGCCGTCACCGAGGCGACCCAGCACCGGCTGCTGACCGTCTCGCTCATCGCCCTCGCCGTCTTCGCCGTCCTGTCGATCTGGCTGGCCTGGTGGATGGCCGGCCGGGTGCTGCGCCCGCTCGCCGTGATCACCGGGACCGCCCGGCGGCTGTCCGGCGAGAACCTGGACGAGCGGATCGCCCTCGACGCCCCGCCCGGCGAGCTCAAGGAGCTCGCCGACACCTTCGACGCGATGCTGGGGCGGATGGAGCACCTGGTCTCCGCCCAGCGGAGGTTCGCGGCGAACGCGGCGCACGAGCTGCGCACCCCGCTCGCCGTGCAGCGGGCGGCGGCCGAGATCGGGCTGGCCGGGGATCCGCCGCCGGAGCGGGTCGCCAGGATCCGCGAGCGGCTGATCGGCGTGGCGGACTCCAGCGAGCACCTCATCGAATCGCTGCTGCTGCTCGCGGTGTCGGAGGAGGGGCTGGAGTCCACCGGGCGGGTGGACCTCGCCGCCCTGGCCGCCGCCGAGCTGGCGGCCTGCCCGCAGCAGGGCCTGACGGTGGAACGCGCCCTGGCCCCGCTGACCGTGACGGGGGATCGGGCCCTGCTGGGACACCTGGTCCGCAACCTGCTCACCAATGCCGTTCGTCACAACCGCGCGGGCGGCCGGCTGACCCTGGCCACGTCCGCCGAGGGGGAGCTGACGGTGTCCAACACCGGCCCGGTGATAGACCCGGACGACGTGCCGAGGCTCCTGGAACCCTTCCGGCGGCGCGCGGAACGGCAGCACACCGCAGGTGAGGGGGCCGGTCTCGGGCTGTCGATCGTCGCCTCGATCGCACGGGCGCACGAGGCGGAACTGACGGCGCGGGCCAATCCGGCGCCGGACGGCGGGCTGACGGTCCGGGTCCGCTTCCCGGTGGGAGACGCGGGGCGGCAGGGCAGCGTTCAGCCGCGGTGAAGGGCGGCTGATGTACGGTCGGTTCAATGAGCAAGCACCGCCGAGTCCGCCCCCGCACGCTGCGTACGTCGCGTACGCCTCGTCAGGGACGCACTCGTACGTCCTCGCCCACGTCCCGGCGCGTGGCCCTCGCCGCCACCGTCGGCCTGCTGACCTTCGCGGCGGGCTGGGTGTACGCCCTCGACGAGAAGGCCGTCGGCACCTCGTCGCAGGCGAGCGCCGACTCCCGTCCCCCGGCCGCGGACCGGGCGGCGCGCGACGCCCGCCGGGACGCCGCGCCCAAGGACGCCCCCGAGGCCGCTCCCCGGGCCCCCCTCCAGGGGCTGACCGGCATCAGCGAGCAGACCCTGGCGAAGATCCCGGCCGACTCCCGCCAGCTCGTTCTGGTCACGGGCAGGGCCGGGGACTCCTCGGAGTCCACCGCCGCGTTCTACACCCGGCCCGCGGCCGGGGCCGACTGGGTGCGGGGCGAGAGCTGGCCGGCCCGCAACGGGGCGAAGGGCTGGTCCACGGAGCGGACTTACGGGGACCTGACCTCCCCGCAGGGCGTCTTCGCACTCACCGACGCGGGCGGCCTGCTGCCGCCGCCGCCCGGCACCCGGCTCCCCTACGACAAGGACCGCGCGTTCGTCGCCACGGGGCGCGGGGTGAACGGGGAGTCGCTGGCGGGATCCTTCGACTATGTCGTCGCCATCGACTTCAACCGCAGGCCGGGCAACTCGCCCCTCGACCCGGTCAAGCCGGAGGGCGAGCGCAAGGGCGGCAACATCTGGCTCCACGTGGACCACGACGGCCCCTCGCAGGGCTGTGTCGGCATCCCGAAGGACGCGATGAAGAAGGTCCTGCAGATCCTCGACCCGGCGGCGAAGCCGGTCATCGTGATGGGCCCGGAAGGCTTCTGAAGCCCCGGTCCGTCTGATCCGGCCGCCGCGGGCCGCGCGGCGGGCCGGGCGCTCCGCCGTACCGGGCGCCCGGTCGCCCCCACGAGCCCCGCCGATCCCCGCCCGGCGGCGGCGGGCGCGCGCCCGGTCCGGGCACGCCGCGCACCCACGGCCCCTGCTCCGTGCGGGATCCGCGCAGCCCTCTTGCCTGACGGTCCGTCAGCTACGACGATGGCCCGGCACCGATATGACGCATCGGCAGACGAAGGCGAGGCGGGTCCGGCATGGCGCGCGTGTTTCCGGAAGGTCGGCTGGTCTACGGGATGCAGCTCCCGGTCCAGTCGCAGAGCACCATCTACGCCGAGCCCTGGGAGGCGTCGGCCACCGCCGCCGATCTCGCCGAGGTGGCGCGGGCCGCCGACCGGGCCGGCTTCGGGTACGTGGCCACCTGCGACCACGTGGCCATCCCGCGCCGGCTCGCCGGTCCCATGAGCACCATCTGGTACGACCCGGTCGCCACCCTGTCCTTCCTCGCCGGGATCACCGAGCACGTGCGCCTGCTGAGCCACGTCGCGATCCTGGGCCTGCGCCACCCGCTGGTCAGCGCCAAGCAGTACGCCACCCTCGACCACCTCTCCGGCGGCCGGCTGATCCTCGGCGTCGGCGCCGGGCACGTCCAGGAGGAGTTCGAGGTCCTCGGGGTGGACTTCGCCCGCCGGGGGGCCGTCCTCGACGAGACCCTCGACGCGCTGCGGGCCGCGCTCGGCCCCGAGGAGTACCCGGAGTTCGAGGGCGAGCTGTTCTCCTTCAAGGACCTCGGCCAGCTGCCCCGGCCCGCCCAGGAGCGGATCCCCGTCTGGGTCGGCGGCTCCTCTCCCGCGGCCGTCCGCCGGGCCGCGCTGCGCGGCGACGGCTGGCTCCCGCAGGGCGACCCGCGCGAGAAGCTCCCCGCGCAGATCGCCCGGATCAAGGAGCTGCGGGCGGAGGCCGGGGTCGCCGGCCCCGTCGAGTTCGGCGCGATCACCGAGCCGCTCTACGTCGGCGAGCCCGGCTGGGACACCGGCCGCCGGGCCCTGACCGGCAAGGCGGAGGCGCTCGCCGAGTCCCTGCGGGAGTACGGGGCGCTCGGCGTGGACCAGATCCAGGTCCGCTTCCGCAATCGCGACCGCGCCGAGCTCGTGGACCAGATCACCGCTTTCGGGGCCGAGGTGGGCCCCCTCCTCAACGGCTAGCTGCCGGTGGCCACCACCGGCGACGAGCGACTGGAGTACGGCATGGGAAAGCTGGACGGGCGCGTCGTCATCATCACGGGCGCGGCGCGCGGGCAGGGCGAGCAGGAGGCCCGCCTCTTCGCCGCCGAGGGCGCCCGGGTGCTCCTCGGGGACGTTCTGGACGAGCAGGGCGCCGCCGTGGCCAAGGAGATCGGCGAGGACCGGGCCCGCTACGTACGCCTCGACGTGAGCCGCGAGGAGGACTGGGCGGGGGCGGTAGCCGCCGCGAAGGAGGCCTTCGGCCCGGTCGACGGGCTGGTCAACAACGCGGGCATCCTGCGCTTCAACGAGCTGACCGCGACCCCGCTGGAGGAGTTCCAGCAGGTGGTCCAGGTCAACCAGGTGGGCGCCTTCCTCGGCATCAAGTCGGTCGCCCCCGAGATCGAGGCGGCGGGCGGCGGCACGATCGTCAACACCTCCTCGTACACCGGCCTGACGGGCATGGCGTACGTCGGCACGTACGCCGCGACCAAGGCGGCCATCCTGAGCCTGACCCGGGTGGCCGCGCTGGAGCTGGCGGCCAAGGGGATCCGGGTCAACGCGATGTGCCCGGGGGCCGTGGACACCCCGATGGCCAATCCCGGCCTGCTGGATCCGGCGGGGCTGTCGGACGAGGCGCGCGAGGCGATGGCGGAGCTGTACAAGCGGGTCGTGCCGATGGGGCGGGTCGGGCGGCCGGAGGAGATCGCGCGGCTGGCCCTGTTCCTGACCAGCGCGGACTCCTCGTACATCACCGGCCAGCCGTTCGTGATCGACGGCGGCTGGATGGCGGGTGTGAGCATCCTCTAGTCCTATCTGATGGAGCGTCAGGTATTGACGCTCCCGCCCCGGCGGTGGAACAGTCGAGACATCGAATCTGACGCAACGTCAGAAATCAAAGGACGGTGAACTCCCTTGGAATTCGGGCTCTTCGTGCAGGGATACGTGGCCGAGTCACGGTCCAAGGTCGACCCCGAGGCAGAGCACAAGGCGCTGATCGAGGAGACCGAGTACGTCATCCAGGCCGACAAGTCGGGCTTCAAGTACGCCTGGGCCTCCGAGCACCACTTCCTGGAGGAGTACTCGCACCTGTCGGCCAACGAGGTCTTCCTCGGGTACCTCGCGCACGCCACCGAGCGGATCCACCTCGGCTCCGGCATCTTCAACCCGCTCGCCCCGGTGAACCACCCGGTCAAGGTGGCCGAGAAGGTCGCCATGCTCGACCACCTTTCCAAGGGCCGCTTCGAGTTCGGCACCGGCCGCGGCGCGGGGAGCCACGAGATACTCGGCTTCCTGCCCGGCATCGAGGACATGAACGGCACGAAGGAGATCTGGGAGGAGACCATCGCGGAGTTCCCCAAGATGTTCCTCCAGGAGGAGTACGAGGGGTTCCAGGGCAAGCACTGGTCGCTGCCGCCGCGCAAGGTCTTCCCCAAGCCGTACGGCAAGGCGCACCCGGCCATGTGGTACGCCGCCGGCTCCCCCTCCTCGTACGCGATGGCGGCGAAGAAGGGCCTGGGCGTGCTGGGCTTCAGCGTGCAGAAGGTCTCCGACATGGAGTGGGTGCTCGACCAGTACAAGACGGCCATCCAGGAGGCCAAGGCCATCGGGGCCTTCGTCAACGACAACGTCATGGTCACCTCGACGGCGATCTGCGCCGAGACCCACGACAAGGCCGTCGAGATCGCGGTCAACGCCCAGATGAACCGCTTCCAGTCGCTCGTCTTCCGCTACCACGACACCTTCCCGCGGCCGGAGGCCATCCCGCAGTGGCCCGAGCTGCTGCCGGAGTACAACGCGGAGATCATCGAGCTGCTGATCGCCGAGGAGCTGATGATCTGCGGCGACCCGTCCGAGGTCCGCCGGCAGTGCAAGCGCTGGGAGCAGGCCGGCGCCGACCAGCTGTCCTTCGGCCTGCCGACCGGGGTGTCGTACGAGGACACGATGACCACGATCAAGCTCATCGGCGAACACGTGATCCCGGAGATCGACACGGACCCGGTCCACCGGACGACGCGTTTTCGCGAAGGCGCGTAGCACTGGGCCCGGCAGGGGTACCGGGGCTCCGCCCCGACCCGCGCGCCCCTGCCACCCCGGGCGTCCGCCCGGGGCCCCCGTACGGGGGCGGCGTCTTCCCGGACCGCCGCCCCGCACCGGCCCCGGCCGGAGGTCGCCCCAGGGCCGCGGCCGGCCCGACGACCCCCGACCGGGGCCCGCCTCACACGCCGCGCGGCTCGTTTTGCCTCCGGCGGCGCCTCAAACGCCGGCGGGGCTGGATTCGGCCAGGCTCGCCTTGCGGCAGTCCGGCCGCATTTGGCGGGCTGCCGCGACCGGATCCAGCCCGCCGGCGTTCGAGGCGTGGGGGTCCCCCCGGACGGAGTCTGGGGGAGGGCCTGGGGCGGAGCCCCAGGACGACGGCGCGCGCCGTGACACGAACCGCACCGGCAGAAGGGACGTCATGCTCGACCACCTGATCAAGGGCGCCACCGTCGTGGACGGCACCGGCGCCCCCGCCCGCGTCGCAGACATCGGCCTGCGCGACGGCCGCATCGTCGCCATCACGGACCCCGGCACGACACAGGAGGACGCGCGGACCACCGAGGACGCCACCGGCCTCGTGCTGGCCCCCGGCTTCATCGACCCCCACACGCACTACGACGCCCAGCTCTTCTGGGACCCGTACGCCACCCCCTCCATGAACCACGGCGTCACCACCGTCGCCGGCGGCAACTGCGGCTTCACGCTGGCCCCGCTGCACCCGGACCGCCCCGAGGACGCCGACTACACCCGCCGCATGATGAGCAAGGTCGAGGGCATGGCCCTCAAGGCCCTGGAGGAGGGCGTCGACTGGACCTGGTCCGGCTTCGGCGAGTACCTCGACGCCCTCGAGGGCCGGATCGCCGTCAACGCCGGGTTCATGGTCGGCCACTGCGCCCTGCGCCGCCACGTGATGGGCGAGGACGCCGTCGGCGGGCAGCCCACCCCCGAGCAGATGCGGGAGATGCTCGACCTCTTCCACGACGCCATGGACGCCGGCGCCTGGGGCCTGTCCACCACCCAGTCCTCCACCCACTCCGACGGCTCCGGCGCCCCCGTCGCCTCCCGCCACGCGAAGCCCGCCGAACTCCTCGCCCTGTCCAAGGCGGTCGCCGAACACGAGGGCACCCAGCTGGAGGCCATCGTCGCGGGCTGCCTCGACCAGTTCTCCGACGCGGAGATCGACCTCTTCGTCGAGATGAGCAGCGCCGCCGGCCGGCCGCTGAACTGGAACGTCCTCACCATCGACGCCTCCGTCCCGGAGCGGGTCCCGCGCCAGCTCGTCCCGAGCGAGCGCGCCCGCGAGGCCGGGGGCCGGATCGTCGCCCTGACCATGCCGATCCTCACCCCCATGAACATGTCGCTCGGCACCTTCTGCGCGCTCAACCTCATCCCCGGCTGGGGCGAGATCCTCGGCCTGCCCGTCCCCGAGCGGATCGAGAAGCTGCGCGACCCCGTCGTGCGCGCCGGGATGCTGGAGCGGGCCGCCTCCAAGGAGGCCGGGGTCTTCCGCCGCCTCGCCAACTTCGGCCGCTACGTCATCGGCGACACGTACAGCAAGGAGAACGAGGGGCTCTCCGGCCGGGTGGTGGGCGACATCGCCGCCGAGCGCGGCCAGGACGCCTTCCAGTGCCTGGTGGAGGTCTGCGCCAACGACGAGCTGCGTACGGTGCTCTGGCCGATGCCCACGGACAACGACCCGGCGAGCTGGGCCCTGCGGGCCGAGACCTGGCAGCACGAGGACGTCATGCTGGGCGGCTCCGACGCCGGCGCGCACCTCGACCGCATGTGCGGGGCCCCGTACACGACCCGCTTCCTCGGCGACTGCCTGCGCGGCCGCAAGCTGGTCCCGCTGGAGCAGGCGGTACGGATGCTCACCGACGACCCCGCCCAGCTGTTCGGGCTGCGCGAACGCGGCCGGATCGCCGAGGGCTACCACGCGGACCTGGTGCTCTTCGACCCGGAGCGCATCGACGCCGGCCCGGCGACCCTGGTCCACGACCTGCCCGGGGACAGCCCGCGGCTGGACGCACGGGCCGTCGGGATCGTCTCGGTACGCGTCAACGGCGTGGAGACCATCCGCGACGACGAAGTGACGGGCGCGATCCCGGGCATCGTGCTCCGGTCGGGCAGGGACACGAGGACGGTGAGCACGCGGTGACCGAAGCGCGGAAGCACGAGGCCGGCAGGCTCTTCATCGGCGGCGAGTGGGTGGAGCCGGAGGGCGGGCACTACGAGGTGGTCAACCCGGCGGACGAGTCGGTGGTCGGGCTGGCGCCCGAGGCGTCACCGGCGCAGGTCGCGCAGGCGGCGCGCGCCGCGGCCGAGGCCTTCGGCGCGTGGTCCCGCACGAGGCCGCAGGAGCGGGCCGCGATCCTGGACCGGGCCGCCGACATCATCCAGCGCGAGTACGAGCCGTGGACCGCGCTCGCCCAGGCCGAGACCGGCGCGCCGACGGGCATCGCCCGGGGCATGCAGGTCGGGGTGGGCGTGGCCCGGTTCCGGCGCTACGCGCGCGGAGCCCTGGAACCCGTGGAGAAGGGCCTGCCGCCGCAGGTGGCGGAGGCCGGTCCGATGGGGAAGGCGGGTGTGCTCGGCGCGCTGGAGGTGCGCCAGCCGGTCGGCGTGGTCGCCTGCATCACCTCGTACAACAACCCGTGGGCGAATCCGGCGGGCAAGGTCGCCCCGGCGCTGGCCATGGGCAACACGGTGGTGGTCAAGCCGGCCCCCCAGGATCCGCTGTCGGTGTTCAAGATGGCCGAGGCACTCGCGGAGGCGGGGGTCCCGGCAGGTGTGGTGAACGTGGTCAACGGGCAGTCGGTGGCGGTCGGCGAGGCGGCCGTGGACTCCCCGGACGTGGACATGGTGTCCTTCACCGGCTCCACCGCGGTCGGGCAGCGGATCGCCGAGGTGTGCGGGCGGTCCATGAAGCGGCAGCTCATGGAGCTGGGCGGCAAGGGCGCGGCGATCGTCTTCGAGGACGCCGACCTGGACGCGGCGATGATGGGCATCGGCACCACCTTCTCCTTCTACTCCGGCCAGATCTGCACCGCCCCGACCCGGGTGATCGTGCACCGCTCCGTCCACGACGCACTGGTGGAGAAGCTGACCGGCTACCTGGCCTTCATGAAGGTCGGCGAACCGGCGGCGCAGGGCACGGTGGTCGGCCCGGTCATCTCGGCGGCCCACCGCGACCGGGTGGAGTCCTACATCGAGCTCGGCCGCAAGGAGGGCGCCCGGATCGCGGTGGGCGGCGACCGTCCGGCCGTCCGCGCGGACGGCAAGGGCTTCTACGTGGCCCCGACCCTGCTGGTGGACTGCACCAACGACATGCGGGTGGTCCGCGAGGAGATCTTCGGCCCGGTGGTCGTGGTCGTCCCCTTCGACACGGAGGAGGAGGCCGTGGCCCTGGCCAACGACTCCGACTTCGGGCTGATCAGCTACGTGTGGTCGGGTGACCCGGCACGGGCCTTCCGGGTGGCCCGGCGGCTGCGCTCCGGCGGGGTGGGCGTGAACACCATCGGCCGGAACATGGAGGCGCCGTTCGGCGGCTTCAAGCGGTCCGGGGTGGGCCGGGACGTCGGCTCGTACGCATTGCACGCCTACAGCGAGATCCAGTCGATCGTCTGGACCACGTAGCGGGGCCGGGGCCGGGGCGGGGGCCGGCGCGAGGACCCGCCCCCGGCCTCGACCAGCGGGACGCGTCCGGCGGATCGGGCGCCGACCGAGCCGGGTTACCGGTGGTCACCACAAAGTCACGAGGGAAAGTTTGGAAACGCCCAAAACGGACATGGCTGCGGTTTCCGTATGGCGAAAGAGTCCGCCGGATGCCTGCTGAACCATGGATGGATTGATTGATGAACCTTGTATTACATACTCGTGAACGGTGCAGTCCTCAGGATTCAAAGGGAATCCGGCGGCTTTGGTTCCGGACCTACGTCCTCCGTATGTGGAATGCGCAGCATCTAACGTCCTGACTCATGACTCAGCTGGACGTTCGGCCTCAGGCCGGAGACACGGTAAGCGGCGTCGCCGAGGGCGATGTTCGCGGCAAGGGCCTCGGCAAGGGGTCCGTCGGCCTGGTGGGAAGCGCCGTCATCGGCATCTCGACCGTCGCCCCTGTCTACTGCCTGACATCGACCCTCGGCTCCACCGCCGGCGAGGTCGGAGTGCAGATGCCGGCGATCTTCCTCGCCGGGTTCCTCCCGATGCTCCTGGTCGCCTTCGCCTACCGCGAGCTCAACAAGGCCATGCCGGACTGCGGCACCTCCTTCACCTGGACCGTCAAGGCCTTCGGCCCGCGGATCGGCTGGATGTGCGGCTGGGGCCTGGTGATCGCCACGATCATCGTGCTCTCCAACCTGGCCGGCGTCGCCACCTCCTACTTCTGGCTGCTGGCCGGCGAGATCACGGGCAATCCGTCGATCGCCGCCCTGGACGAGAACAAGCTCGTCCACATCGCCACCTGCCTCACCCTGATCGCCGTCGCGACCGCCATCAGCTACCGCGGCATGACGGCCACCAAGGGCGTCCAGTACGCGCTGGTCGGCCTCCAGCTCGTCGTCCTCGCCGTCTTCGTCGCGATGGCCTTCCAGAAGGCCTCCGCCGGCACCTTCGACACCGGCCTGGACTTCTCCTGGTCCTGGATGAACCCCTTCGCGGTCGAGTCCATGGCGGCCTTCACCGCCGGACTCTCGCTCTCGATCTTCATGTACTGGGGCTGGGACGCCTGCCTGGCCACCAACGAGGAGACCACCGGCTCCACGAAGACCCCGGGCCGCGCCTCCCTCATCGCCATGGTCGTCCTCGTCGGCTCCTACCTGGCCACCGGCGTCGCCGCCCAGATGGCCGTCGGCGCCGGCGGCGAGGGCCTCGGCCTCGGCAACGAGGAGACCTCCGGCAACGTCTTCGCCGCCCTCGCCGGCCCGGTGATGGGCCCGGCGCTCGGCATCCTGCTCTTCGTCGCGGTCCTGGCCTCGGCCGCCGCCTCGCTGCAGACCACCTTCATCCCGGTCGCCCGCACGGTCCTCGCCATGTCGACCTACGAGGCCCTGCCGCCCGCGTACGCCAAGGTCCACGAGCGGTTCAAGACCCCGGGCCGCGCCACGGTCGTGGCGGGTGTCGCCACCGGCGCGTTCTACACCGTGATGACCCTGGTCAGCGAGAACGTCCTCACCGACACGATCTTCGCGCTCGGCCTGATGATCTGCTTCTACTACTCGCTGACCGCCTTCGCCTGCGCGTGGTACTTCCGCGGCGAGCTGCGCCGCTCCGCCCGCGACCTGTTCTTCAAGGGCGTCTTCCCGGTCCTGGGCGGCCTGCTGCTGGCCGCGGTGTTCTTCAAGACCCTGTACGACGCCTACGACCCGGCCTACGGCTCCGGCTCCACCCTCCCCGGCGTGGGCGTCGGCAACGTCTTCGTCATCGGGGTCGGCCTGCTGGCCCTCGGCCTGGTGATCATGTTCGTCACCGAACGCCGCAGCCCGGCCTTCTTCCGCGGCGAGGTCCTGACGAAGTCCACCCCCTCCCTGGTGGTCGAGGACTGACCCCACCCCGCGCCACCTGCCGAGTCAGCGCCGCGGCCCCGGATCGATCCCCCCGGTCCGGGGCCGCGGTGCGTGCCGGCCCGGCCGTGCGGGGACGGAGTCATCCGATGCGCGGAACGGCGGGGGCGAGCGGTGACCCGGGCGGTGGCCGGATCGTTGGGCACGGCATGAATGCCATGAAGCGCACCCTCTCCGCCCTGGTCCTCTCCGGCGGGGCCGCCCTCGCACTCACCCCCGTCGCCGCCCACGCCGACGAGCCGGCCAAGGCGCCGCCGGTCGCCGGGCGGGTCCTCGAGATCGTCGACCACCCGGGCCAGACCGTCCAGGACACCAAGACCGCCCTGGGCGTGACCGCCGCGGCGGCCGGCTCCGCGACCAAGGCCACCGACTCCTCCCTGTCGGGCGCGGGCACCGCCCTGTCCGGCGGCCTCCCGAGCGCCCCGAAGGTCGGCTGACCTCAGCCGGTACGGGTGACCAGGACCAGCGGGATCTCGCGGGCCGTCGCCTCGCGGTAGGCCGCGTACGAGGGCATCGCGGCCACCACCGGCCACAGGCGGTCGGCCTCGGCCGGGGTGGCCCGGCGGGCGGTCGCCGGGAAGGTCTCGGCGCCGACCCGGACGCGGGAGCACTGGGACGAGCTGATCGAACGCCCAGGCGGGGCTTTCGGGGTAGGACGCTCGTTGAGCAGCACATGATCCTCTGGTTGCTCAATCACCTCAGCACCTTCGTCATCGCCGTCCTCCTCGTCGGCGGCCTCACCGGCCTCGCCGTGGCCGGCAGCCTGGCCGCCCGCCGCCGCTTCCCGCACCTCGCCAAGGGCGAGCACAATGAGATGGTCGGGGTCGCGCTCGGCATGTTCGGCGCGATCTACGGCATCATCCTGGCCTTCGTCGTCGTCACGCTCTGGACGCAGCTCGAGAACACCCAGAACATCGTCGCCACCGAGGCCACGGACCTGGCCCTGGTCATGCGCAGCGCCGACGCATTCCCACCGGCCGACCGCGAGCGGGTGCAGCAGGCGGTGGGCGCGTACACGCACGCCGTCGTCGAGGTGCAGTGGCCGCTGATGCGCCAGGGGGAGCCGAGTTACGAGGCGACCGCGCCGCAGACCCAGGCCCTGTACAAGGCCCTCCAGGCGTACGAGCCGACCGGCACCCGCGCCGAGACCTTCTACGCCGAGGCGGTCACCCGCCTCAACGACGTCGCCGCGCAGCGCCGGGCCCGCGTCTCGATGGCGGAGACCTCGCTGCCGATCCTGCTGCAAGTGCTCGTGTACGGCGGCGCGCTGGTGATCCTCCCGCTCACGTTCCTGTTCGGGCTGCGGAGCCTGAAGATGCAGCTGCTGTTCGTCTCCGCGGTGGCCGGACTGATCGGCTTCAGCCTGCTGCTGGTCGTCGCACTGGACCGCCCCTTCGCGGGAGACCTGAGCGTGAGCCCGCAACCGTACAAGGAGGCGGCCCTGGCGCCGTTCTGGGCGGCCGGCTAGCCCCAGGTGCGGGAGCAGAGCACGAGGCGGTAGCCGTCGGGGTCGACGAAGGTGACGCCCCACTCGTCCCAGTACGGATTGTGGGCGGCCACGCGCGTGCCGCCGTGCTCGACGAGCCGCTGGACGAGGGCCTCGTCGGGGGCTTCGCCCAGGTAGACCACGAAGAGGTCGTCAACGGTGGGCGCGGGCGCGACGGGGTTTTCGTCGTCCCGCGTCAGCTCGAAATGCCAACCGCCCCCGGCGGGCCCGACCATCAACAGGTCGTGCTCTCCGGGCACCCTCTTCTCGCTGCGCCACAGCACTTCGAGCCCGAGCCCGCCGACGTAGAACCGCTCGGCGGCCGTCAGATCGAGGGAGGGCCGGGCGACGCGGATGTGTGTACTGGAATTGATCATGTGGGGCAGGGTACGGGGGCGGGGGCGGCCTCCCGCCGCCCGGGGCCGGGGGCGTGCAGGGGTGTGCTCGCACGCCCTGGACGATTCGAGCGCCCCCGCGCGTGCCTTTCTGCTCCCGCCGGCGGCGTGGCAACGTCGGCGCCCCGGTGGGGGAATTTGCCGCCAGGTAAGGGAGTTGCAGGCGAGGTACGCGACGTCGACCGAGACCGGAGCAGACATGACGACCGACCTTGTAAGCGACACGGACCGCTCGTTCCTCTTCGTCCTCGGCAGTTCCCGGCCCGACGGCAACACCGAGATCCTGGCCCGCGCCGCCGCCGAGCAGCTGCCCGCCGGCACCCCGCAGCGCTGGGTGGACCTGACGAAGCTCTCGCTGCCCGACTTCCAGGACGGCCGGCACGAGAGCGGGTCCTGGCCGGTCGGGGAGGCCGAGGAGGAGCTGCGGCGGGCCACGCTGGAGGCCACCGACATCGTCATCGCCTCACCCCTGTACTGGTACTCCCTCTCCGCGCACACCAAGCGCTACCTCGACTACTGGTCGGGCTGGCTGGGCGTGCCCGGCATGGACTTCAAGAAGCGGATGGCGGGCCGGACCCTGTGGGGGGTCACCGTCCTGGCTCACGAAGAGGAAGAGGTCGCCGACGCGCTGATCACCAGCCTCAACCACTCGGCCGCGTACATGCGGATGCACTTCGGCGGGGTACTCCTCGGCAACGGCTCACGGCCCGGCCAGGTGCGGAACGACGAGCGGGCGATGACCCGCGCCAAGACCTTCTTCGCGCGCGAGACCCCGCTCGCCCGGTTCCCGTACGAGGCGTAGCTCAGCGGTCGGCCGTGACCCCGCCCAGGAAGACGCCCCAGGCGGCGGGGTCGACGGCCAGCTCGGGCCCGGCCGTCACCTTGGAATCCCGGACGTGGACGGCTTCCGCGCAGGCTGCGACCTCGACGCAGTTGTCGCCCTCGCTTCCGCTGTACGTGGACTTGTGCCAGGAGAGGGCGACCTCGACGCAGTTGTCGCCCTGGCTGCTGCTGTAACTGCTCTTGAACCACCGGAGCCGGGAGCTGTTCACAGGGAACCTCGCATTCGCATCAACAGGCCCGCGCTGTCCGCAGGATTGAGGGCCTGGATGCGAAGTTTTGCATACTGCTGATGGAGATTGCTGGCGGCTTTCGGGTCAGAGATGACCTGGCCCATCTGCGGGCCTTCGGTGTAGCCGCGCCACTCGTGCTCCTGTGTTTCGAGGAGGCAGAAGGGCCCATCGGTACCCGCGTGTTCGGGGCTGATCGTCGGCATGATCTGAAGGTCCACATTGGGCAGCTTCCCGACGTCCAGCAGGTGGTCGATCAGCTCGCGCGTCACCGCCGGCCCGCCCGTCTGCCGCTCGATCACCGACTGCTCGATGATGAAGCTGAAGGCGACGTACGGCGTTTTCAGCAGCACCGCCTGGCGGGCCAGCCGGGAGGTGACGCGGGCCTCGGCCTGTTCCGCCGTCGCCAATGGCGGCACGTCCCGGATCTGGGCCCGCGCGTAGGCCTCCGTCTGTAACAGCCCGGGGACCGACCTGCATTCGTACGTATGGAGGGCGATCGCCTCAGCCTCCAGCTCCGCCCACCGCCTGAACCACCTCGCCAGGCCCCGCCGCCGCGTCAGCTGGGCCGCCGCGATGTGGATGACGCCGAAGGCGTTCAGGGCCTCCTCCACCCGGTCCACGAACTTCGCCGACGGGTGGCGTCGGCCCTGTTCGACCGAGCCGACGTACTGGACCGAGTAGCGGATCTTCGTGGCCAGTTGCTCCTGGGTCAGGCCGCCCCGCCTGCGGGAGGCCTTGACCACCTCGCCGAAGTTCCGCAGGTCATCGTCCGGCTCGACCTCGCCGTCACCGCTCTCCTCGGCGTGCGCATGTGTCGTCACGGTCACCTCCCGGCACTCAGGCTCACGGACGGTGACCACTACTGTCCAGATACTCGACTCGTACAGTTGAAAAGTAGCGGTTGCCGTGCTGGGAACAGCCCTGGCTGCACGGGATGTTGCTGCCATGACCGCACCCCTCATCCCCGCCGGGACGCTCGTACGCATGTTCACTCAGCGTTTCAGCTCCACCCGCCTCGGGGCCCGTCTCGCCCGCCAGCTCGCCCTCGTGGAACTCCACGCATGGGGCATCCCCGAATCCACCGCGCTGTCCGCCGACGCCGGGCTCGTCGTCGCCGAGCTCGCCGCCAATGCCGTCACCCACGGGCGGGTTCCCGGGCGGGACTTCGAGCTGCGGATGGTGTTGCTGGAGGGGGCGCTCAGGATCGAGGTGTCGGACCCGCGCCGCGACCGGCGGCCCGTTCCGCTGCCCCACGCCTACCAGGCCGAATCAGGCTACGGGCTGCGCATCGTCGATGCCGTCGCCGCCCACTGGGGGGTCATGGACCGGCTGATCGGCAAGACCGTCTGGGCAGAGCTCGGCTAGGGCGAATCGGATCGGAACGAGCCCTTGCTGGTGCGGTCCTCGTAGCCCACGAAGCAGGTGATGTCGCGGTCGCCCAGGACCCAGCCGGTGGAATGCGGGCCGTAGTAGAAGACGCGCAGCTCCTTGGGGAGCTCCCCGCCTCCCACGTAGTCGTGGAGCGCCGTCGTCTTGGTGCACTTGTCGCTGGCGAGCGCGGAGATCTTCTCCAGCCCCGGGTAGGTCCCGGCCGGCAGGGAGAAGGTGGCGTACACCTCTCCCTCGTGCGGCTGGTCGCAGGGCACTTCGGTCACCTCGGGGCTGGCGCTGCCGCTGCCGTCCTCCTTGTAGTCCTTCAGGTCGTCGTCCGTGGTGAAGCAGTCCCCCGTGCGGAGATCCCGTATGTCGTCGGCGACCGCGCCGGGGGCGTAGCCCAGCGCTCCGGTGAGCGCGAGCAGCAGCACGGACACGCCGCGCAGTGTTCTGGACATGCGTGTGGTCCTCCTCGTGCAGAGGATGAGGCGCCGACGGCGGTCGGCGGGGCCGACGGCCGGGCGGTGCGCCTCTCCCCACGCTACTCCCGGCTGCCGGGGGGCCGCCTGCGGGAGGGTCCGTCCGCCCCGGGGTCAGAGGTACCGGGCGAACTCGTCCAGGGTGCGCAGGACCTCCGGTTCCGGGGCCGAGGGGAGCTGGAGGACGACCTCCTCGATGCCGAGGTCGGCGTAGTGGCCCATCTTGCCGGGGGTGGGCTGGACGGCGTACGGGACCACCTGGAGGGACTTCGGGTCGCGGCCGGCGGTCTCCCAGAACCGGCGCAGCACCGGCAGGGACTCGGTGAGGCCGCCGCCGCCGATCGGCAGCCAGCCGTCGGCGTGGTCGGCGATGGCCGTGAACAGCTTCGGGCCGGCCTGGCCGCCGATCAGGGTGCGGGGGCCGTACAGGGGGACGCCGGGGCCGAGTTCGCGCGGCGCCTGGACCGGCTTCGGGTGGGCGGCGCTGGCCTGGACGGAGGAGAACTCGCCGACGTACGCGGTCGGTTCCGGGGCCCACAGGGCCCGCATCAGGGCCATCCGGTCGCGGACCAGTTCACGGCGGGTGCGCCACTCGACCCCGTGGTCGGCGGCCTCCTCGACGTTCCAGCCGTAACCGATGCCGAGGGTGAAGCGGCCGCCGGAGAGGTGGTCGAGGGTGGCGATCTGCTTGGCGAGGTCGATCGGGTCGTGCTGCGCGACGAGCGTGATGCCGGTGCCGAGGTGGAGCCGCTCGGTCACGGCGGCGGCCTGGCCGAGGGCCACGAACGGGTCGAGCGTGCGCCCGTACATCTCGGGGAGGTCGCCGCCCATGGGGGCGGCGGTCTCGCGGACGACCGGGATGTGGGTGTGCTCCGGCAGGTAGAGCCCGGCGAAGCCCCGCTCCTCCAGACTGCGCGCGAGGCGGACGGGCGAGACGGTGCGGTCGGTGAGGAAGATGGTCGTGGCGATCCGCATGGCTTCTGGCACCTCCGAGACGTGGGAAGGACAAGGTACGGGCTTCCGCCTACGGACGGCAGGGCGCGACGACCTCCACATCCTTGAGATAGCGGTCGTACTCGTCCTTGGGGAGTGGCTCCGGCACGAGCGCGCACAGGGCTTTGTGCCACGAGGAGAAGTCGATGGTGTGCCGTGCGAAGGTCCCGTCCTCCTTGAGGGAGAGGACTCCGCCTCCGGGGCCGGAGAGCAGTTGCACGGCGCTCTCGCTGTCGGTGCCCCACGTCGGGACGGTCCAGCTGCCGACGGCGTCGCCGGAAACCGTGTCCCAGAACTGCAGGGTCCACTCGGCGCCGCTCCTGACGCGTTGCACAAGGAGCCTGGCGTCCTTGCTGAAGACGACGGAACCCTCGCTGTACTGCATTCCGGCCGAACTCCGCGTGACGTGCCCGGTTCCGACGTCAAGAATGCTGATGCGGCGATTGCCGTCGACGGCCGCGAGCTTTTCCCCCTCGTGGCTGACCACGACGCTTTGCACCATGTTGCCGACCGAGCCCTTGCGTACCTGCTTGAGGTGGGCGTTACCGGTCCACCCCCACACGGTTACGTCCCCGAGGACGTCCATGGCGATCAGCGTTCTTCCATCTCCGCTGGTCTCGGCGCTGTCCCCGTTCGTGCTGTACTCACCCAGGTCCTGGCGGGTCTCCCAGGACCGGCTGTCGACCAGTAGGAGCCTGTCGGCCCCGGCCACGACGACGTGTATCCCGTCCGGCATGAAGAGGAGCGGCCGGCGGCTCCGGTTTCCGGTGTACCGCTCGGGGAACGTCCGGGAAGATCCCACCTGGGTACCCGTGCGTGGATCCCAGAGCGACAGTTCCGCCCCTTCCACCAAGGCCGCGCGACTGCCGTCGGCATTCACGGCCACCACGGATTCGTTCGAGTGGAGCTTTCGCGGGATGTGTCCCACGCGCTGAACACCGGCGTCTCCACCGGCTACCGTCCACAGGTCGGTGCTGTCCCCGTTCGACCGCAGCGCCAGCCAGCCGGCAGGACTGAGCTCGTCCGGCTTGACCCGGTCCTCGTTCGGCAGGGATTCGCCACCTTGTCCCGTCGTCGTGGCGAAGAGGGACACGGCTCCGTTCTCGGCCGCCGCGGCCACCCACTTGCCATCGGCGGAGGCGGCGACGCTGAGAACGGGCCACGTGAACGAACCCAGACTGCGCCGTCGTCGAAGGGCAGGGTCGTAGACGGTCACCGACTGGCCGTCTGACATCGTGATCAGCCGGCCGCTGTCGGCGGGAAGGGCGAGAGCGCGCGCGCCGGTCGAGCGGGTGGCCAGCGGCGGTGCATCCGCCAGTTCTGCGATGCGCCTGTGCTCGGTCAGACTCCACAGCTCGTCCTTGCCCCCCTTCTTCGGAGCGAGGACGTATGCCCAGTCCCCGTGAGGCGAGAGTATGACGCTCCTCGCCTCGTCCCCTGTGGGCAGCCCCTGCACCTGGCGCGAGGGGCTCCACGTGTTCGACGCCGGGGTGTATTCCCGTACGGTGCCCGTGTCACTGGCAAAGGTGACAAGCCGGTTCGAGCCGTCGAAGGCGAGGCTGAGCCCGTCCGCCGAGGCCGGGCCTTGGGTGACGGCGTTACCGGTGCCGGTATCCCAGACGCCGAGGTGTTCGACGTCCATGGCTTGGGTGTAGTAGGTCGCGGCGAGCCATTTTCCGTCGTCGGACAGCGCCTGACCCTTCAGCCTCACGTGTGCTTGGGACAGTTCTCTTCCGTTGCTCGCGACGATGGTCCGCAGCAGCTTGGCGCCGGGCACGTCCCACAGCTCGATCTCGTTGTAGGCGGTCTCCATCACGAGCAGCTTCCCGTCCGCGCTGAACCGCAGTGCCCCTCCGTTCTGCGGCCCACTGGTGGGCAGCGACGGCAGGGCGGTGCCGGAGCGTGTGTCGTAGAGATGAACCTCGCCGAAGTCCAGGTAGTACGCGAGCATGCTGCCGTCGGGGCTGATCGCCACTTCGGCGGCGGGGATCGTACCCGCACCGCGAGACCCGAATACCTGATCGCTTCCCGCCTCGAAGTGCCGTGTCACGCCCTCGTTGGCCGCCACCGCCCGGGCCATGGCCTGCGCCGACTCGCCGGTGGGCTGTACTGCCTCCGCGTAGAGGGCGAGCTGGGCAGCCCTGCGGGGGTCCGTTCCGGAGATTTCCAGGGCGCGGGCCGCGAGGGCCTGGGAGGCGGAGCGCCGTGCGCGGTCGAGGGCTTCGCCCCGTTGCTGCCAGGCGAGGCCGCCGGCGATGAGGGCAGTCACCAGGAGCACGGAAAGGGCGGCTACGGCGCCGCGGAGCATGCGGGTGGCGATCCGGTGCTGGCGGAGGTCCTCGCTGTCCAGCGCGTCCTTGCTGCGGCCGTGGAGCGGGGCGGCGAGGGTGGCGACGGCGTCACGGAAATCCGCCTGGCGTAAGGAGAGATTCTCGGACCCCCGGAAGGCAGTCAGGTCCACCCAGAGCGGTTCTGTCGCGAACTTGCCGCGGAGGACCGGCGGCAGAGCGGTGGTGCCGTCCCAGTCGAAGTCACCCGTGCGTGTGTCCCAGGCGACCGTGCCTCCACTGACCGCGATGAGGAAGCGGTCCATGGGCCGGTTCGCAACCCAGAACTCGATTTCCTCGCGCACCCAGCGGGAGGCCGCGGCCTCGGGCGAGGCCAGGTATATGAAGTAACGGGAGCGCGCCAGCTCCTCTTTGATGGATCCGCCGAGGTCGCTGTTGGCCGAGAGACTCGTGGTGTCCCGGAAGACGTTGATGACCTGGCGGCGTGTCCATGGCCGGGCGAGCCGATGCAGGCCGCGTTGAAGACCCTGCGCCAGCGTGACATCCCGCTTGTGGCTATACGAAATGAACGCATCGCGTTCGCGGTCCATGACTGCCCCCCGGCTCGCCCGCTACTTGTGTGATCTCGCTCAACTCGTAGGGTTACACGGAGACTTTGCTGCACGGGAGGGGTTGGCGGATGGTGTTGCGGCGCAGGGGTAGGCGTAGCGGTGGAGGGTTCGGCCCACAGGAGATCACGGTCAAGCTCGCCATCCCGTTCGTCGGGGAGATCAGCGGCATCTGGGAGCCCGTGGACTCCGAGCGCGAGGCCGCCTGGGAGCTCTACGTGGAACTGGCCACCCGGATTTCGGTCGTGGAACTGGGCGAGGACGAAGGCCTCTTGAGGGAGGCGTTGTCCTCCCTCTACACCGTCTTCGGCACCACCCGGGAGATCCTGCGCCGGTACGGGCCCGCGGTCGCTCCTCGCGTGGCGCCGGGCCACGTGACGTTCGGGGTCCTGGCGGTCAACGTACTCAACCTCTCGATCAGGCCGCTGCTCAGTCGGTGGCATCCGCTGCTCACCGCGCACGAGGCGACGCGGGGGGACCACGTCGATCCCGTCTCGCATGAACGGCGGTGGGCGCTGGCGGCCGAGCTGCGTGAGGAGATCAACGGCGTGCGCAAGGTGTTGCTCTCGCTCGCCGAGGCACTCAACGAGGTTGCCGGTGTGGGCGATCTGATCACCGCGCGAGTCCCCCACCAGGCACCCGCCGCGGGAGCACCCGCCAGTGGGGCTCCCGCAACGGAGGCTCCCTAGCCGCGCGGGTAGCGGGCCAGCCAGCCGGGGGAGGCGGTCGAGGGGCCGTGCAGGGCGGGGCCCTGGGTCATCTCCAGGGCGAAGTCGTCGGCGAGCTCCAGCAGCGTGGCGCGGCCGTCGAGCTCGGCGAGCCAGGCGGCCGGGAGGGCGGTCTCGCCGTGCAGGGCGCCGAGGAGTGCTCCGCACAGGGCTCCGGCGGCGGCCGAGTCCCCGCCGTGGTTCACGGCCAGGCGCAGGCCGTGCGGGACGTCCTCGGCGACCAGCGTGCAGTAGACGGCCACGGCGAGGGCGGCTTCGGCGTCACCGGCGGCGAGGGTCTCCACGGTCGCGGGGCCGGGCACGCCCTGTGTGACGGCCGCCAGGGCGCGCTGGAGGGCGTCGGTGACGGGTTGGTGCCCGGGGCGGCTGCCCAGCTGGCCGAGGGCGCGCTGGACGGCGGAGTCCAGGGGCTCGCCGCGCGTCAGGCCGTGCACGACGAGGGCGAAGGCGCCGGCGGAGAGGTACGCGGCGGGGTGGCCGTGGCTCTGCGCGGCGCATTCGACGGCGAGTTGGAGGACCAGGGCCGGCTCCCAGCCGACGAGCAGGCCGAAGGGTGCCGAGCGGGTGGCGGCGGCCGCGCCGCGGGCGGCGGGGTTCTTCGGCTGGGCGGGGGTGCCGAGGATGTCGTCGGCGAAGCCGGTCAGGCAGGCGCGGTCGGGGCCGCGGCGGGCGTAGAGCCACTCCTGCTGCGCGAGCCAGCCGTTGTCCTTGCGGCGCTCGTCGGGACCCCAGTCGTGCTGGGTGGCGGCCCAGCGGAGGTAGGCGCGGTGGATGTCGGTGGGCGGGTGCCAGGTGCCGGTGTCCCGGCGTACGTGGGCCCGTATGAGCCCGTCCACCGTGAAGAGGGTGAGCTGGGTGGCGGCCGTGACGGGGCCGGCGGCGGGCGTGGTCAGGCCCTGCGGGCCGTGTGCTGCGCGGATGGCGTCGAGGGTGAGCGCGCCGACGGACGCGCCGAAGGCGTCGCCGATGGCGGAGCCGAGGAGGGTGCCGCGGACCCGGCTGCGGAAGTCCTGTTGCTCGAACCGCCCCCACAGGCCGGTGGCGGGCGACGCGACCCGCCGCACGGGGGCGCCGCCGCGCCCGTGCACGGCCTGCCCCGGCCCGCCGGGCCCGGCCTCCGCCGGACCCGCCCCGGCGACCCCGGCACCGTCCGGCCGGCACGACGTCCCGCGACCCTGGGCCGCCGGCCCGGTGCCGGGGGCGTACGGGGTGCCCCGGCCGTCCGTCGGCTGTGCCGGGCCGGGCCCGGTCGTCATGCCGTGCCCGTCGGTGGCCGGGCCGGTGCCGGGGGCGTACGGGGTGCCCCGGCCGTCCGTCGGCTGTGCCGGGCCGGGCCCGGTCGTCATGCCGTGCCCGTCGGTGGCTGGCCCGGTGCCGGGGGCGTACGGGGTGCCGCGGCCGTCCGTCGAGGGGGTCGGGCCGGTGGCGGACGGGCCCGTCGCCGTGCCGCCGGTGTACGGGGGCTCGTTCGGGACGGGGGCGGCCGGGGTCGGGCCGGTGGCGGGCGGGCTCGGGGCTGGGCCCGGTGCCGGGCCGGTCGGTGTGCCCTGAATGACCTCCGCGCCCGCGCCCGTTGTCGCGTCCATCGCCCTCACCGTCCCCCTGGCCGTGCCTGCGGCCGCCGCCGCGGCGGCACTGGCGCGCACTGTAGTGGACAGCTTCGGTTGCATCCGGAAGCGGCCCCTCAAGCGGTCCGTAAGCATGCGGAGAACGGCCGGAAACCGAACACTTTCGGCCGCCGCCCCGGCTGATGACACGTTTTGCCACTGGCCTTCGAGCCGGCCGGTCCCCGCCATGCCCCGTTCATCCCCGGTTCTCCGCGGCCGCCCAGCCTCACAGGCATGAAGAAGGCACTCCTCGCCGCGACCCTCGTCGCCTCCGCCGTCACCGCCTCCCTGCTCGCGGCCCCGCTCGCCGCCGCCTCCGGCGGGGACCGGCAGGACCGGTCCGCCATCCCGTTCACCGAGGCCACCGTCACCGCCGGAGCCGACGGCTCCTTCACCCTGCAGTGGAAGGCCGAAGGCACCCAGCGGGTGGAGGTCAGGGCGAACGGAAAGGTCGTCGCCCAGGGCGGCGCCCAGGGCCGGGCCGTCGTCACCGGGCTGCCCGCCGCCGACCGCCAGTGGTTCGACTTCAAGCCGCGGCGCGGCCAGGGTCTGCGCCTCGCCGACCGACTGGTCAAGCTGGACGGCACCGTCAACTTCCGCGACGCCGGCGGCTACCGCACCGCGAACGGCCAGTGGGTCAAGATGGGCGAGGTCTACCGCTCCGACGCCCTCGACAAGCTGACCGGGAGCGACCTGGCCAAGCTCCAGCGCCTGCGCGTCAGGACGGTCTTCGACCTGCGCATGGCGGACGAGCGCGCCCAGGCCGCCGACAAGGTCCCCGCGGGTGCCGCGTACGTCGTCGCCGACGTCTTCGCGGGCTCCGGCTCCTTCCAGACCCTGCCCAAGACCCCCGACGAGGCCGTCGGGGCCATGGTCGACGCGGAGAAGGCCATGGTCTCCGACGAGGGCGGCAGGAAGGCCTACACGCAGGTCCTCGAGGGCATCGAGCGCGACCGCGGCCGCTCGGTCCTGTTCCACTGCACCGCCGGCAAGGACCGCACCGGTTGGGCCAACGCCGCGCTGCTGACCGCCCTCGGCGTCCCCCGGGCGACCGTCGAGGCCGACTACCTGGCCAGCAACGACTACCGCAGGGCCGCGAACGAGGCGGTCCTCTCCCACCTGCCCGCCCAGCAGGCCGCCGTCTACAAGCCCCTGCTCGACGTGCGCCCCGAGTACCTGAACGCGGGCTACGACGAGGTCACCGCGAAGTACGGCTCCTTCGACCGCTACCTCGCGGACGGGCTCGGCATCGACGCCCGCGAGCTGAAGCAGCTCAAGAAGGACCTCCTGGTCGGCTGACGGGGCGCACCCCGTGCGGGAGCCCGGCCGGACACGCCACGCCCCGGCCGGGCTCCCCCCGTTCCCCTCGCGGTAGCGCCCGCCGCTAGTCCAGGACGGGCAGCAGATCCGGCAGGTGCCCGTCCGAGGCGCGGGCCGCGTCCTGGCGCTCCGCCGGCACCTCCCCGTACAGCGTCGTACGGGCCTTCGCGGGCCGCCCCGCCGCCTCCGCGACGGCGACCAGGTCCCGGACCGACTTGTACGAGCCGTAACTCGATCCCGCCATCCGCGAGATGGTCTCCTCCATCAGGGTCCCGCCGAGGTCGTTGGCTCCGGACCGGAGCATCTCGGCCGCACCCTCCGTGCCCAGCTTCACCCAGCTGGTCTGGATGTTGGGGATGTACGGGTGGAGCAGCAGCCGCGCCATCGCCGTGACCGCCCGGTTGTCGCGGACCGTGGGCCCGGGCCGGGCGATGCCCGCCAGGTACACGGGCGCGTTGGTGTGGATGAACGGCAGCGTCACGAACTCGGTGAAGCCCTCCACGCCCTTGGACAGGGCGCTCTGCTGGATCCGGGCCAGCGTGCGGAAGTGCCCGAGCCAGTGCCGCGGCTGGTCCACGTGCCCGTACATCATCGTGGACGAGGACCGGATGCCGAGCTCGTGCGCCGTGCTGATGACCTCGATCCAGTCCGCCGTCGGCAGCTTGCCCTTGGTCAGGACCCACCGCACCTCGTCGTCGAGGATCTCCGCCGCCGTGCCGGGGACGGAGTCGAGCCCGGCCTCCTTGGCGGCCGTCAGCCAGTCCCGTACGGACATGCCCGTCCGCGTGGCCCCGTTGACGACCTCCATCGGCGAGAAGGCGTGCACGTGCATCCCGGGGACGCGCTGCTTGACCGCGCGCGCGATGTCGAAGTACGCCGTCCCGGGCAGGTCCGGGTGGATGCCGCCCTGCATGCACACCTCGACCGCGCCCACGTCCCAGGCCTGGGCGGCCCGGTCGGCGACCTGGTCCAGGGAGAGGGTGTACGCGTCGGCGTCCGTACGGCGCTGCGCGAAGGCGCAGAAGCGGCAGCCGGTGTAGCAGACGTTGGTGAAGTTGATGTTGCGCGTGACGATGTAGGTGACCTCGTCGCCGACCACCGACTTCCGCAGGTCGTCGGCGATCCGGCAGAGGGCGTCCAGGGCCGGCCCGTCGGCGTGCAGCAGGGCCAGGGCCTGCGCGTCGGTGAGCAGGGTCGGGTCGTCGGCGGCCTGCGCGAGCGCGGCCCGTACGTCGGTGTCGATGCGCTCGGGCACCATCCCGGGCGCGGCGGCCTCCCGCAGCGCCTCCCAGTCGCCGTAGACGTGGTCGAAGTCCTCGCGGCGGTCGCCGGTGCGGCCCTCGCTGTCGATGGCGGTGTGCAGATCGGTGCGCCCGTACGCGGCGAAGCCCTCGTCCGGCTCCTGCCACGGCCGGCCCACGACCTCGGCGGAGGCGTCGGCCAGCCCCGTGTCCGGGTCGGCGAGCGCCCGCACGTGCGGCAGCAGCCGCGGGTCCAGCCAGGGTTCGCCGCGCTGCACGAACTCCGGGTACACGCACAGCCGTTCCCGCAGCTCGAAACCGGCCGCCGCGGACCGCTCGGCCAGCAGGTCGATCTGCGGCCACGGGCGCTCGGGGTTGACGTGGTCGGGGGTCAGCGGCGAGACGCCGCCCCAGTCGTCGATCCCGGCGCCGATCAGGCGGGCGTACTCGCCGTCGACCAGGTTGGGCGGCGCCTGCAGGCAGGCGGAGGGGCCCATGATGTGCCGGGCGACGGCGATCGTGGCGACGAGGTCGTCGAGTTCGGCGTCCGGCATCCCGCGCATGGCCGTGTCCGGCTTGGCGCGGAAGTTCTGGATGATCAGCTCCTGTATGCCGTGGTAGGAGCGGGCGACCCGGCGCAGCGCGAAGAGGGACTCGGCGCGCTCCTCGTAGGTCTCGCCGATGCCGATCAGCAGGCCGCTCGTGAAGGGGACCGAGGACCGCCCGGCGTCCTCCAGCACGCGCAGCCGGACCGCCGGCTCCTTGTCGGGGGAGCCGTGGTGCGGGCCGCCCGGCTCGGACCACAGGCGGGTGGCCGTGGTCTCCAGCATCATGCCCATGGACGGGGCGACGGGCTTGAGCCGCTGGAAGTCGGCCCAGGACATCACGCCCGGGTTCAGGTGGGGGAGCAGGCCGGTCTCCTCCAGGATCCGGATGGAGATGGCCCGGACGTAGGAGATGGTGTCGCTGTAGCCCTCCGCCTCGAGCCACTCGCGCGCCTCGGGCCAGCGGTCCTCGGGCTTGTCGCCGAGGGTGATGAGCGCTTCCTTGCAGCCGAGCGCCGCGCCGCGGCGGGCGATGTCGAGGACCTCGTCCGGGGACATGTACATCCCGTGGCCGGCGCGGCGGAGCCGGCCGGGGACGGTGGCGAAGGTGCAGTAGTGGCACTTGTCGCGGCACAGGCGGGTCAGCGGGATGAACACGCTCTTCGAGTACGTGATGACACCGGGCCGCCCGGCGGCGGCGAGTCCGGAGTCCCTCACGCGGGCGGCGGAGGCGGTGAGGTCGTCGAGCGCCTCACCGCGCGCCTGGAGGAGTACGGCCGCCTCGGTCGCGTCGAGCGCGACGCCGTCGCGGGCCCGCCGGAGCGCGCGGCGCATCGCGTTTTCGGTCGGAGCGTCACTCGGAGTGGTCATGGGCCGAGCATACGATCCGGTCGTACGGGCAGGGGGAGGCGATCGGCGTGCTCACCGCATCAGCTCACCGGCGTTGACCAGCAGCGACTGGCCGGTTATCGACCGCGCCCGGTCGGAGGCGAGGAAGGCGGCGGCGTCGGCGACGTCCCCGTCGGTGGCGAGGTCGGGCAGCGCCATGCGCTCGGTCAGGCGGGCGTGGACCTCGGCCTCGGGGACGTTCTCGGTGTGGGCGGTGAAGGTGACGAAGGCCTGCACGGGCGGGCCCCACATCCAGCCGGGGAGCACGGTGTTGACCCGGATCCGGTGCGGCCCGAGCTCGCGGGCCATGGAGTACATGGCGGAGGTCAGGGCGCCTTTGGAGGCGGCGTAGGCGGCCTGCTGGACCTCGTTGGGCGCGGCGACGGCGGACTGCGTGCCGATGATGACGACGGAGCCGCCGTTCTCCTTGAGCGCGGGCAGGCAGGCCCGGGTCATCCGGAGGGTTCCCAGCAGGTTCACGTCGAGGATCTGCTGCCAGGTGCCGAAGTCGGCGTCCTCCAGGCCGCCGAAGTACGAGTCCCAGGCGGCGACGTGCACGACGGCGTCGATCCGGCCGAAGCGCTCGCGTGCGAGCGCGGCGAGGGCCTCGCACTGGCGCTCGTCGCCGATGTCGGTGGGCAGGTAGGCGGTGCGCGCCCCGTCGGGGTCGATCTCGGCGGCGGACTTGGCCAGATTCGCCTCGGTCCGCGCCCCCAGCACGGCGTTCCCGCCGTCGCGGACCACGGTGGCGGCGACCTGGTGCCCGAGCCCGGCCCCGACTCCGGAGACGATGACGGTCTTCCCTCGCAGCAGCATGACGGGCCTCCAGGAACAGTGGATCTGACGGTTCGTCAGGCTAGGGTCCCGGCGGCGGGATGGGAAGGGGTGGGGAGCGGGTCGGCCCGTTCGCCGCCGGGCCTCCGGGCCGCTCGCCTCGCGACCCGGTCGGGGCGGGCCTACGCTGGTCGTGCTGCCTTGGTCCGCGTACGGGGTCCGCGTACTCGTACGTGCGTTCGTTCCCCCGTGCGACAGGAGGCATGCCGTGAGTCCCACCCGCACACGGCTGCGCCGGGCCTGCGTGGCCGCCGCAGCAGCAGGTCTGCTCGTCACCCCGGCCCTCGCGGGCCCCGCCCACGGTGCTCCCACGCCGGGCCCCTCCGCCTCCTCCGCTGCCCCGTCCCCGGACGGCGCCGCCGCCTTCCCCGAGCTCACCCCGGCCGTCGCGGCGAAGCTGGACGCCGCGATCCGGCAGGTCCTGCGCGAGTCCGGGGTGCCGGGCGTGATCGTGGGGCTGTGGGCTCCCGGCAAGGGGAGCTACGTACGCACCTTCGGCACGGCCGACAAGGCGACGGGCTCCCCCATGGAGACCGGCTTCAACATCCGCATCGGCAGCGAGACCAAGACGTTCACGGTCACCGCGCTCCTCGAACTCGTCGACCAGGGCAAGCTGGCCCTCGACGACACCATCGGCACCTACGTCAGCGGAGTCCCGAACGGGGACCGCATCACCCTGCGCGAACTGGCGGGCATGCGCAGCGGGCTCTTCAACTACAGCCTGGACGAGGACTTCAACAAGGCGCTCGCGGCCGGCCCGACCCGGCCCTTCACGCCGCAGCAGCTGCTCGGCTACTCCTTCAGGCACCCGGTGCAGTTCGAGCCGAACGCGAAGTGGCAGTACAGCAACACCAACCTGATCCTGCTCGGCCTGGTCGTGGAGAAGGTCGGGGGCAAGCCCCTCCAGGAGTTCATCCGGGAGGAGGTGCTGGAGCCCGCCGGGCTGCGCAAGACGCTCTTCCCCACCGACGCGCACTTCCCCGACCCGCACCCGCAGGGCTACACGGACGACACGACGGGGAAGATCGTGAACGCGACCGACTGGAACCCGTCGTGGGCCTGGGCCGCGGGCGCGATGATCTCGGACCTCATGGACCTGCGCAGCTGGGCGCGCACCGTGGCCACCGGCACGCTGCTGACGCCCGCGACCCAGGCCGAGCGCCTGAAGACCACCTCGATCGACGGCATACCCGGCGCCGGATACGGCCTGGGCATCTTCAACGTCCAGGGCTGGATCGGCCACAACGGCTCGCTGCCCGGCTACGAGACCCTGACGGTCTACCTGCCGGAGGCCCAGGCCACCATGGTCGTCCTGCTCAACACCGACGTCCTGTACAAGGGCCAGGAGCCGAGCACGCTCTTCGGCGAGGCGATCACGAGCATCGTGACCCCCGGCCACGTGTACCCGGGCCACGTGCCGACCGCCCCCGAACCGACGGGCGCCACGCGGACGGCTCCCGCGCCGTCCTCGCCGTAGCCGCGGCCGGTTCGCCCACGGGGCGGGCCGACGCGCCCGGACGCACAACTGCCCTGTTCGGACCGGGTGGTGCAACGCTGTGCGCCGGTCGCGGGGGGTGCGGTCGTGTCGGTGGTCAACCACCAAAGAACCGGAGAAAGAACCAGACCCAACCCCTCCAGCCTCCCCGTTCGACCGCAATCGCCCGGTCGGGTGAATCCGTCCAACTCGACTGGATTCGCGTGGGGTTGCCTGGCATATGCTCGCCGCGACAACTCCAGACATGAGACGACCCCCGGCGGGACGGCAATCCCGGCCGAGGGTCTGATCCAACGAGGAAGCAAGACCTTCCCGATGGCCTTTCAGAAGTTTAGCCGGGCCCTGCCCGCATCGCGCCGTGCCTCGCGCGGAACCGCCCGAACCGGTGGCCTTTCCGGCGTCCGGCAAGCCACGGACTGAGTGCAACCGCGCGCCTCGGCGGGCTTCAACCCGCCGCCACCGCCGCCGCCAGGCGGGTCAGGCCCTCCGTGATCTCCTCCGGGGTGTGCGTGGTGAAGGACAGGCGCAGGGTGCGGGGGTCCGGGGTGCCCGTGTAGAACGGGGCGCCCGGGACGAAGGCCACGTCGTGGGCGAGGGCCGCCTTCAGCAGGGCCGTCGCGTCGTGGGCCTCCGGAAGGCGCGCCCACACGAACATGCCGCCCTCCGGACGGTTCCAGGCGGAGCCCTCCGGCAGGGCCCCGGCCAGACCCGCCAGCAGGGCGTCGCGCCGGGCCCGGTAGGCGGTGCGGACCGCGGCCACGTGCGCGTCGAGGTCCACCGCCGCCAAGTAGTGCGCGGCGGCCAGCTGGTCCACGGTCGAGGTGTGCAGGTCCGCCGCCTGCTTGGCGACCACCGCGGCCCGGCGCAGCGCCGCCGGCGCCCGCAGCCAGCCCAGCCGCAGCCCCGGCGCCATGATCTTCGAGAAGCTGCCGAGCAGGGCGGTGCGGTCCTCCGCCCCCGGATGCGCCGCCAGCCACGGCACCTGGGCCCCCTCGTAGCGCAGGTCCCCGTACGGGTCGTCCTCGATCAGCCACAGCCCCAGCCGCGCCGCCGTCCGCGCCACAGCCGCCCGGCGGGCTCCCGGCAGGGTGCGCCCCGTCGGGTTCTGGAAGGTGGGGACGGTGTAGAGCAGCTTGGGGCGTTCGCGGGCGACGATCTCCTCCAGGGCCTCGGGTATCAGGCCCTCCGCGTCACAGGGCACCGCCACCACACGGGCCCCGGCCAGCCCGAAGCACTGGAGCGCCGCCAGGTAGGTGGGGTTCTCGACCAGCACCACGTCCCCGGGCTCGACCAGCGCGGTGGTGAGGAGGGTGAGGGCCTGCTGCGAGCCCGAGGTGACGAGCACGTCCTGCGCGCCCGTCGCCAGGCCCCGGGCCGTGGCCCGGCGCGCGACGGCCTCGCGCAGCTCCGGCGCGCCCTCGGTGGTCGAGTACTGCAGCGCCCGCCGTGCCGACACGGCGAAGGCGGTGTCGTACGCCGTCCGCAGGCCCTCGGCGTCGAAGAGCTCGGGCGCGGGGAGGCCGCCGGCGAAGGAGATCACCCCGGGGCGTTCGGTGAGGGCGAGGATCTCCCGTACGGGGGAGCCGCCGACCGAGGCGGCGCGCGAGGCGAACGCGGGCGGCGGCGCGGCGGCGCGAGCGGAGTCCGAGTCGGGAGCGGAGACGGCGGCAGCGGGCACGGTGGGCTCTCCTCCGGGTGTGGGGTGCGGGCATCGTAGCCACTGAAAGGTGCAGACGACACCTATGTGTCACATGGTGAACGGCCCCCGAGGACTCCCGATCTGACGTCACATCAGCTACACCGGTCGCATGACGACAGAAGAGCGGGACACCCGCGCCGGGGACTACGCCGAGCTCGCGGCCGTCGGCCCGTACGGCGTCCGCCCCGGCCATGCGCTGATCACCATGGTGGAGCCGCATCCCGGCCACGAGCACGCGTACAACCGCTGGTACGAGGACGACCACTACTACGCCGGGGCGATGGCCATGCCCTGGATGTACGCGGGCCGGCGCTGGGTGGCCACCCGCGAACTCCAGGAACTGCGCTACCCGGAGAAGTCGGCCGTCGCCCAGCCCGTCACCGCCGGCTGCTACATCTCGACGTACTGGGTCACCGAGGGCCGCTACGACGAGCACATGAAGTGGACGGTCGGCATCAACAAGAGGCTCAATCGAGACGGGCGGGTCTACCAGGACCGCACCCACGTGTTCACGGCCTTCCAGGACCACGAGGCCACCGTCTACCGCGACGGGGCCGCCGGTCCGCGGGACTTCCACGCCCTCGACCACCCGTACGCCGGCCTCGTCGTCCAGGTCGTCGACGCCGACGGCCCGGCGCAGCGGGCCGAGCTGCTGGAGTGGCTGCGCGCACGGGCCCTGCCGAAGCGGCTGCAGGGCTCCCCTGCCGCGATGGTGACGGTCTTCCGGCCGACGCCGCTGCCCGGCGACCGGATGACGTACGTCAAGCAGGTCGAGGGGGTCGACACCCGCCTGACGCTCCTGTGGTTCCTGGAGCAGGACCCCCGGACCTGCTGGGACCGCTTCCAGGGGCTGGACGCGGAGGTCGCGGAGGCGGGGCTGGGGCGGGTGGAGCTGGTGGCGCCGTTCATCCCCACGGTGCCGGGGACCGACCGGTACGTCGACCAGCTGAGGTAGCCGACCGTACGCGGACATGGCCGAGCCCCCTCGGCCAGGACGGCGGACCGGTCGAGAGGGCTCCAGTCAGTGCTGCGGGTACTGCCTGTACTGCGGGTCCTGCGTGTAGTGCCTGTACTGCCTGTACTGCCTGTACTGCGGTTAACGCACTCGGGTCGGTTGGGGCGCATGCCGTGACGTTCAGGCGAGGCGCCCCAGCCGGCCCTCGTTGACGCCGTCGACGAACGAGGTCCAGGAGCCGGGCGCGAAGGTGAGGGACGGGCCGTCCTGCACCTTCGAGTCGCGGACCGCGATGGCCTCCATGACGGGGGACTTGACCTCGACGCAGGCGCCGTTGGCGGAGTAGGAGGACTTGGTCCAGTGGTGCGTGGCGCCCTGACGAATAGCCATGTTTCTCTCCGGTTCAGCGAGTAGTTCCGTTTTCCGCGTCGGCCGGCTCGTTCTCCGGCTGACGTGATCGACGCTACCCGCAGCTCCTGACGGGTGAAGGAGGCATTCACCCGACCGAGTGGCATATTCCATTCAAGCCTTATGCGGCCGGGGAGCGACGGTGTACGGTACCGGCCCTCCCCCGGGAGCCCATGGGATTCCTGGGGATTTACCGTGACTCGCCGACCTTGCCCGCGTATTCACCGATGATGTCGGAGATGAAGTTCCGCGTCTGGTCGACATTGAGCGCCTGGGCGCGCAAGTGCTCGTACATCACGCTGTACTTCTGCACGTCGTTGGCCTTCTCCAGGTACAGGTCGCTCGTCACGCCCTCGATGTAGACCACCGTCGAGTCGGACGCGTCCGGGAATTCCAGAATCGCGTACTGGCCGTTCACGCCGGGGTGCGCGCCGAGCGCGAACGGCATCACCTGCACGGTGATGTGCGGCTGTTCCGACTGCTCTATCAGGAACTCCAGCTGCCGGATCATCAGCTCGGCGTCGCCCACGCACCGGCGCAGCGCGGCCTCGTCGATGACCGCCCACAGGCGCAGCGGCCCGAGTTCCGGATTGTTGTTGTCCGTCTCGGAGAGCCGCTTCTGGCGGTGCATCCGGACCTGGACGCGCTTCTCCACGTCGGCCGGAGCGGTCTCCGGCCACGCGCCGCGGACCAGGGAGTGGGCGTACTCCGTGGTCTGGAGCAGCCCCGGGATCACCAGGGGCTCGTAGGTGCGCAGGCTCGCGGCGTCCGTCTCCAGGCCGATGTAGACGCTGTACGGGATGTCGCCGAAGGCGTGCCACCAGCCCTGCTGGCGGGAGTCCTTCGCCATCTGCATGAGTGAGTCCACGAGCCTGGGGTCCTCCACCTCGTACACCTCGCACAGATCGCGTACGTCGCGCTGGCTGATGGACCGGCGGCCGTTCTCCAGCCGGCTGATCTTGGACTGGGAGACGAGGAGGCGCTCGGCGACCTGTTCGGCCGTCATGCCCTTGTCCTCGCGGAGCTTGCGCAGCTCCATGCCCAGTCGGCGGCGTCGGACGGTGGGATTGACATTGGACGCCACGTGAACGGCACCTCCGCCTTCTTCTGTCGTGCAGCTGTCTGTCTCTCTGCGTGTCTGATGTTGAGCAGACTGCCACCGAAGGGCGCCGCGGCGCTGGGGAACGGCAGGGAAAAACAGACGCGCGGGGCGGCGGGACCGGTGGACCGGCCCCGTCACCCCGCGCGCCGGCGTCGTGATGGCCTTGCGATGGAGCGGGTGGAACGGGGTGGATCAGTGCGCGGCCGCGCGGGCCATGGCACCCGTCCGGCGCGGCTGCAGCGGAACGCTGCCCGCCGTGGCCCGGGCGGCCGGCTGGGCCGGTGCGCGGTCGCGGCGCGGCTGTGCGGCCACACCGTTCTGGACGTCCATCACGGCGTGAGCCACGAGTCCGCCCATCGGGTCGTGCCGGATCAGGTCCCGCAGCCGGGATCTGGACGACCGCCCCTCGTTGCCGGGGTACAGGTGCTTGCCGAGTCCGACCGCGTGGGCCAGTGCGGCGAGCGCCGCGGTCCGCGGGTCCGGCGGTACGCCGGTGCGGATCGCCGTGTCCAGCCGGGCACGGATCTCCCGGCTGATCGCCGTGTCCGTCGCCTGGTAGCGAGTCGTCGGCAGCACCCCGCACATCTGGCCCGCGACGGCGTGCACCATGCCGCAGCGCTCCAGGTGGGCGAGGTAAATCTGGCGGAGCCCCAGCCGGGGCCCGCCAATCCAGTGGACGGCCCGAACCGGGCTGCCGCGCCTGCGCAGCAGTTCCAGTGCGGAGTCCAGAGTCGGATCTCCTGTCGGCCGTGGCATCACCACGGCGATACGATCCCCGTCAGGGGCTATCCGTCCTGCCAGAGCCAGCTCCACTAGCTGTGCCCCGGCCAGGCCGAGGTCGAGCGACTGCGGCTGCGCCGTGGTACCCGTGGCCGGGTCCAAGGCGAGCAGCAGAAGCTCCTCCGGAATTGTTCTGCGGCTCCTGCCCATCCATGCCTCCCCGCGTGGATGAGTGACAGGGTGACGCCTCTCACATTCATCTGTCGAGAGCGCGTGGCCGCTTTGTGGGGGAACCCGCAGCTATGTCGTTCTCGTCTAGCACGGGGGCGATGCCCCCTAGACGGGACACTGTTAGACATTCGGACAGCTGGACGTGGCGACGATGGAGGAGGAACTGGTGGCGGGCGAGTCCCCCGACAAGTCGGTTGATGAGGGAGCGTCGGGGGCGGCGTCGACCTCCGCGGAGAGTGATCCGAGGCTGTCGGTGTTCCGGCAGCGGGATCCCGAGGCTTCTGTCGATGCCTCCTTCGATGCCTCTGCGGACACAGCCGTGGACGCGGAACCGGATACGGGCGGTTCCGGCGGCCGCGACGCGCTGCGCGACGCGGTGGCGGCCTGGGTCGCCACCGCCGACGAGCCGCCCGCCGATGCCGGGGACGGGCCCGTCTCCCGCCCCGCCGACTCCGCCCCGGCGGCAGCCGCCGGACGCGCACCGGCCGAGCCCGCCCCGGACGCGGACTCCGCTTCCGCGCGGCCCCGGCCGACTGCCGCCGAGCCCGCCCGGGACGCGGACTCCGCTTCCGTGCGGCCCCGGCCGACTGCCGCCGAGCCCGCCCCCGCGCCCCGCACGCCGGCCACGGACTCGGCTGCGGCGCAGCCCGGACCGGCCGACGAGGAGGACGCGGCCGCATCCCGCTCCGCCGCCCCGCCCAGCGAGCGTTCCGCTTCCGTCGGCGACCAGCGCACCACCGCGTTCCGTGCGGTGACGCCTCCGGCTCCGGGTACGGGTTCCGCTTCGGTGGCGGGGCCGGCGGGCGACGACGCCGGCGCGGGCGTTGCTTCGGCAGGGGCCCGGCCGGCCAGGGACCAGCAGACCACCGCGTTCCGCGCGGTGACCCCTGCGGATGCGCCCGTCGCAGATTCCGCTTCGGCCTCGGCTGAGCCGACCGGCGCTGACCGTGCGGCCGCGTCCCGTGCGAACGGTGCGCCGGGTTCGGGTTCCGGTTCGGTGGCGGGGCCGACGGGCGACACCGCCGACGCGGGCGCTGCTTCGGCAGGGGCCCGGCCGGTCAGGGACCAGCAGACCACCGCGTTCCGCGCGGTGACCCCTGCGGATGCACCCGCCGCGGATTCCGCTTCGGCCCCGGCCGAGCCGACCGGCGAGGAGCGCGCGGCCGGGTCGGGGGCGGGCTCCGCCTCGGTGCCTGAGGTGCCGGCTCGTGGTGAGGGCGCCGGCGCGTCCCGTGCGAACGGTGCGCCGGGTTCGGGTTCCGGTTCGGTGACGCGGCCGGCGGGCGACGACGCCGGCGCGGGCGCTGCTTCGGCAGGGGGCCGACCGGTCGGCGACCAGCAGACCACCGCGTTTCGTGCCGTGAAGCCGGCTACCCCTGCCGGGGAGGCCGCCGACAGTGAGCGGACGGCTGTGTTTCGGGCGGTGCGGCCGGGGGCTTCTGACGCCCCGACCGCTCCGGCTGCCGGTTCCGCTTCCGCTTCCGCTTCCGCTTCCGCCGACGAGTCCGGCGACAGTGAGCGGACCGCTGTGTTCCGGGCGGTCAAGCCCGCCGCGGGCGAGGACGCGTCCGTCAAGGAGCCCGCCCCGCGGGAGCGGACCGGAGTCTTCCGGATTCCGGCGGCGGATGCCGACGACAGCGAGCGGACCGCCACGTTCCGGGCCGTGAAGCCGCCGGCCCCCGCCGACCGGCCCGCGGATTCCGCCTCGGCGGCCTCCCCGGCGGCCGCGCCGCCCAAGGCCAGCACCTTCGTGCCGCTGCGCACCGACGAGCCCGGCGAGCAGCCGAAGCAGCAGCAGCCGAAGCAGCAGCAGCCGGAGCAGCAGGCGCCGAAGGCCCCGGCCCCGGCCCCGGCCGCCCCGGCCGCCTCCACCCCCGCCTCGATGGACCGCAGCGAGCGGACCACCCAGCAGCCCCTGCCCCCCAAGCCGCCGCTCGACATGCTGGCGGACCTCACCAACAACCCGCCCCCGCCGCCGAGCCCACTGCGCACGGCCGTGCGGCGGTTCAAGATCTACTTCCCGCTCGTCGTGCTCCTGGCGATCATCCTCGCCGTCGTCCAGCTGGTGCGCCCGCTGCCGGAGCCCGCGCTCGTGATGACCGCGAAGTCCTCGTACACCTTCGGCGGCGCCAAGCCCGAGCTGCCCTGGCCCAGCGAGGGCCAGGCCTACATGGCCGCCGCCGGCCTCGGCACCCTCGGGCAGTCCGGCGAGCAGAAGCCCGTGCCGATCGCCAGCGTCACCAAGTCGATGACGGCGTACATCATCCTGCGCGACCACCCCATCAAGAAGGGTGAGCAGGGCGCGATGATCGACGTCGACAAGACGGCCGAGACCGAGGGCAAGAAGAACGACTCGGTCAACAACGAGTCCACCCTCGACACGGTCAAGGAGGGCGACAAGATCTCGGAGTACGACGCGATCGCCGCCCTCATGATCCCGTCGGCCAACAACATCGCGCGGCTGCTCGCGCGCTGGGACTCCGGTTCCCAGGAGGCGTTCGTCAAGAAGATGAACGACACCGCCAAGGAACTCGGCATGGCCAACACCACGTACACCGACCCCTCTGGCCTGGACGCGACCACGGTCAGCACCGCCGAGGACCAGGTGAAGCTGGGCCTCAAGCTCGTCGAGATCGAGACCCTGCTGGACATCACCAAGAAGCCGAGCTGGGTCGACCCGTCGGGCAAGAAGTGGGACAACTGGAACCGCCTGGTCCCGTACAACGACTCGCTCGGCATCAAGACCGGTACGACGACCAAGGCCGGCGGAAACCTCCTCTTCGCCGCCCAGAAGAAGATCGGCAACACCAACCAGCTGATCGTCGGAGCGGTCCTCGGCCAGCACAAGCCGCCGATCATCGACAGCGTGATCTCCGCGAGCAAGCAGCTGATGGTCGCCACGCAGAAGGCCCTCGAAGGCGCGCCCGTCGTGAAGAAGGGCCAGGTCGTGGGCTACGTGGACGACGGCCTCGGCGGCCGCACCCCGGTCGTGGCCACCGCCGACGTCCAGGCGATCGGCTGGGCCTCGCTCACCGTGAACGTGAAGCTGGCCGACGGCGGCGGCAAGATCCCGCAGACCGCCAAGGCCGGCACCGAGATCGGCGTGCTCACCGTCGGCGAGGGCGCGAGCCAGGTGAAGGTGCCGGTGGCGCTGCAGGGCGAGCTCGCCTCGCCCGGCCTCGGCAGCAAGCTGACGCGCGTCGGCTGACAGCCGGTGAGAGCGTGGATCCGGCGCCCCGGGCAACCCCGGGGCGCCGGGACGCGTCTTGGGTCCCGGGACCTGAACGTCCTGAACGTCCTGGGCGTCCGAACGCCCCGAACGCCCCGGGCGCGCGGACGCAGGCGTGTGCGGGCTGTGGACTCGTGTGTTGGGGAGTACGTCAGTGACCACCGCTGAGCAGCGGCAGCAGCAGGAGGGCCGGCGCGGCGAGGGCCACGGCGGCCCCCCGGGCGTGCCCGCGCCCTCCGCCCCCGGCGGCCCCGCGGGCGCGCCCGCGCCCCCGGCCCCCGGCGGCTCCGTCGGCGTGCCCGCACCTCCCGCCCCCCGCGGCGCGGGAGCGCGGGCCCTGGACCTGGTCCGCCGCCACCCCGTCGCCGTGTCGATGCTGCTCGCCGGCGTGCTGCACGTGGTCTGGTTCTTCAGCTTCGCCAACAGCGGCGGCGACCTCGCCGCGCAGGACGCCTGGGCCGAGTTCGTCGGCCGCCACCCCGACTCGGCGTACAACCTCGCCTGGTACGGCGGCATGCACCCCGTCTCGTACAGCGTGGTCTCGCCCTATCTCATGCACATGCTCGGCGTCCGGACCACGATGATGATCGCGGGCACCGTCTCGGCCGGGCTGCTCGCCCTGGTCCTGACCCGCTGCCGCGGCACGGTGCGCGAGCCCCTGTGGCCCGCGCTGGCCGGGGTGTACGGGCTGCTCTGCAACGCCCTGTCCGGCCGCGTCACCTTCGGCCTCGGCGTGATGTTCGCGCTCGGCGCGGTCGCCGCGGTCTTCTGCTGGCCGCGCAAGTGGGCCGAGCGGCGGTGGGCCAAGGCGGCCGTGGCGGCTCCGCTGGCCGGGCTCGCGACGGCCTCCAGCCCCGTCGCCGGGCTCTTCCTCGGGGTGGTGGCGGCCGCGCTGTTCCTGAGCGGGCGGCGGCCGGGCGCGTACGCGCTGGGCCTGGCCCCGGTGGCCGTGGTGGGGCTGTCGGCCTGGCTGTTCCCGTTCTCCGGGACCCAGCCGATGAAGTTCGGCTCGGCCTGGCTGCCCTTCGCGTTCGCGCTGGCGGTGCTGTTCCTCGTGCCCCAGCGGTGGAAGACGGTGCGGATCTCCTCGGCGGTCTACGCCTTCGGGGTGTTCCTGACCTGGGCGATCGACTCCCAGGTCGGGTCGAACGTCACCCGCCTGATCATGCTCTTCGGCGGGGCGGTGCTGCTCGCGGCCCTCCCGTACGCGCTCCCGCGCACCCGGCGCTGGTACGCGCTGCTGCTCGCCTTCGCCGGCCTGAACATCTGGATCACCACCAACAGCATCACGGACATCGTCCGCACCACCCCGGTGGCGGCCTGGAACCGCGAGCTGGCCCCGCTGGTCGACCAGCTGCAGAAGGCGGGCGCCGACCGCGGCCGGGTCGAGGTGGTCCCGGCCAGCAGCCACCGCGAATCCTCCGCCTTCCCCTCGTACGTGAACCTCGCCCGCGGCTGGAACCGGCAGGCGGACCTGGAGCGCAACCCGCTCTTCTACGACGACACGCTGACCGCCGACAGCTACCGGGCCTGGCTCGAGCGCTGGGCGGTGCACTACGTGGTGCTGCCCGCCGACAAACCCGACTCGGGCGGGGAGGACGAGGCGAAGCTGGTGCGCGAGGGGCTGCCGTACCTCCAGCAGGTGTGGGGCGACGCGAACTGGCAGCTGTTCAAGGTCCACCAGCCCACCGACCTGGTGTCCGGGCCGGCGACGGTGGTGCGGGCGGGCGCCGACCGGCTCGTGATCGACGTGAAGCAGGCCGGGCGGGTGCTCGTACGGATCCCGCACTCGCCGTGGCTGGGGCTGGTCGACGGCGCGGGCAAGCCGGTGGCGCCGCCGGAGGAGACCTTCGCGTCGAAGGCGAAGGCGGCTGCCGTGAAGGAGTACGCGAACACGGCGGGATGCCTGTTCAAGGCCGCGCCGGACGGATCGGGCGACGTGTGGACGGAGCTGCTGGCCCCGGCCCCGGGCCAGTACCGGGTGGCGGCGAAGTACCAGCTGCCGCGGGGCACGCCCTGCCCGGAGGAGCTGGTGCACGGCACGCTCGGGCCGCCGGACCGGCCCGTAGCGCCCCGGCCTTGATCCAGAATCCTTTACGTCCGGTCCGGGTGCGTTGGACCGTTTATCTGCATACGATCCCAGTAGTCCGATTGGGTGCTTCCCGAGGGAGTTGACGACGGGATGAGCAAAGAGCAGAAGCGGGACTTCCGAGAGGCCTACCAGGCCCTGGAACCGGACCGGCCGCCGCGCCCGCCGGGCCACGGCTTCGACGGTCTGCTGCGGAGCAAGGTCAAGGGCGGGGCGCACACGAAGGCGGCCCTCAAGCGGGCCGGCACTCCGCAGGGCGACCGCATCGGCGAACGCAGCAGAGGCCTGAGCTGAGCTGATCCGACCCCTCCGACCCCTCCGGCCCCTCCGACCCTTTCAGGAGAGCCCCTCCGGCTCCGGCCGGAGGGGCTCTTCGCGTCGTCACGACTTCGCGGGCGGGCATCCGGACAACCGTTACCTTTCCGACGGGGGACCCACACATGCCCCCCGTAGCGTCGTCCCCATGACCCGCGCCCCCGCCCCCGCCCGCCGCGCCCTGGCGGTGACCGCCCTCGCCGTGACCGCCACCGGCGCCCTCGCCGCCTGCGGCTCCGGCTCCCGCCCCGCGCTGGACTTCCCCACCGACAAGGTCTACGGCGACACCGGCCGCCCCGAGCTGCGCCTGCTCACCTGCGGCGGCGAGCTGGAGGACGGCCACCGCACCAACAACGTGATCTTCTACGCCGACCTCGTGGCGGCCTGATCCGGCGCCCGCCGCGAGCGTGCCCGGGCAGGCGCATTACGGTGGCCTGGCGACCGAGGACGGGCTTCGCCGGCCGCCTCTCCACCACCAGCCAGGACGGACGGGCCCAAGGGATCATGAACGGGACCAGCGCACCATGAGCCTTCGGCTGCCCGCCTGGACCTCGACCCTGACCTGGAAGGCCGCGGTCTTCATCACCCTCATGTGCTGCGGGCTCGCGGCACTGCTCGGCGGCCTCGTCCACGGCGCCATGACCCACCAGACGGTCGGCACGGCGCGCGAGAAGGCCCTGGCCAAACTGGACCGCACCATCACGGCGTACGAGACCGGCGCCCGGATGGCGCGCGGCGAGGGCCTCGACCCCGTCGGCCTGCCGCCCGAGCTGCGCGCGCTGGCGCTCACCGGCAAGCGCGCCACGGCCATCGGCGAACACCGCGGCCGCGCCGCGATGTGGGCCGCGGCGCCGGCCGAACACGACACCGCGATAGCCGTGTCCGTGGACTTCACCGCCGCCGAGCGGACCATCGCCGAGCTGGACCGGGCCATCCTCGGCTCCTCGGTGCTCGCCATCGGCGGCACCCTGCTCATCGGCGCGGTCGGCGTCACCCGCATCACACGGCGGCTGCACCTGACGGCGCAGGTGGCCCGCCGGATCAGCGCGGGGGACCTGGACGCCCGGGTCGACGACAGCGCGCGCAACAAGGACGAGGTGGCGGCGGTCTCCCGGGCCCTGGACACGATGGCCTCCTCGCTCCAGCGCAAGCTGGAGGCGGAGCAGCGGTTCACGGCGGACGTCGCCCACGAGCTGCGCACCCCGCTGACCGGCCTGAACGCGGCCGCCGAACTCCTGCCGCCGGGCCGCCCGGCCGAACTCGTACGGGACCGCGTCCAGGCGATGCGCGCACTGACCGAGGACCTCCTGGAGATCTCCCGGCTGGACACCGGCAGCGAGCGCGTGGACCTGGACGCGTACGACCTGGCCGGCCTGGCGGCCCGTACGATCCGCGCCTCGGGCACGGACACGCGGCTGGAGGTGGTCACGTCCCTCCGGGTGGAGACCGACCGGCGGCGCCTCGAGCGGATCCTCGGCAACCTCGTCGCCAACGCCCACAAGCACGGCGCGGCCCCGGTCACGGTCCGGGTGGACGGCCGGACCCTGACCGTGACCGACGCGGGTCCCGGCTATCCGGAGTACCTGCTCGGCGCCGGCCCGCAGCGGTTCCGCACGGAGGGCATGAACAAGGGCCACGGCCTGGGCCTGACCATCGCGGCGGGCCAGGCCCGCGCCCTCGGCGCCACCCTCGCCTTCCGCAATCCGCGGGAGGGCGGCGCCGAGGCCCGCGTCACCCTTCCAGCGCCCGCAGCACCGGAAGCAACTGCTCCTCCTCGTTGTCGAGATGTGCCTCCAGCTCCCGGCTCAGCCGCTCCACCAGCTCGCTGAACCCGGTGCCCGCACCGGCGCCGGGCGGCCCGTCCAGCGCGTGGACGAGCTCCTCCTGGAGTCGCGCGACGACCCGGTGCTCGGCGTCGATCCGGCGGAAGAACTCCCGCATGTGCGGGTGCTGTTGCTCCAGGTACGGGAACAGGCCGGCGTCCTCGCTCCGGTGGTGGAACTCCAGCGAGTGGCAGAACGCGAGGCAGTGCTGGCGCAGTTGCATCCCCAGCGAGCCGGGTGCGCTCCCGCGCGCCTGCTCCCGCAGGAGGGCCAGCTGGGCCCGCAGCCACCCGTGCACCTCGAGCAGCTTCCCGGCGACCCCGCCCTCCCCGGCGGGCACCTCGTGCGTGCGCTGGAGGGCCACGACGGGGATCACCCGCCGGGTCCGCTCCTGGTACTCCCCGTAGCCCGGCTCCTGGTCCACGACCCGGGCGAACAGCTCGTCCCGCCGGGCGCCCTCGGCGGGCACGGCGACCGCCTCGTACTCCCCGGCCGCGGTCTCGACCTGGACGAGGGGCCGCGCGAGCAGGTTGTGGAACCAGGCGGGATGCCGGTCGGCCCCGCCGGCGGACGCGACGACGAGCAGCGGCCCGCCGTCCCCGTCCTCCCGCACGAACCCGAGCGGCACGGTGTGGGGCTTGCCGGACCTGGCCCCGGTGGTGGTGAGCAGGATCAGCTCGGATCCTTCGAAGGGCCCGCCGACCCGGCCGGCGTTGGCCCTGAACTCTTCGATGACTGCTTGGTTGAAAGATGACACGGAGTGTGGGTTCCTCACGGTGTGTGTGCGTGCGTGCGACGGCAGCGAACAACGCGAGGGGAATCACCCGTAGCCGGTGGCGTGGAAGCCCATGAGCCCGGTCCTTGGAAAACAGGTGCCTGCCCGACCACCGCCCGGCCCACATCTCAGTAGGCGGCGTCACGCGACACGCACACCATGGAACCACAACACGCGCAGGACCCCCAGCCGATGGGCTGGGGGTCCTGGTGATGTGCCCTCGGCAGGATTCGAACCTGCGACACCGGCTTTAGGAGAGCCGTGCTCTATCCCCTGAGCTACGAAGGCGGGGGCTTGTCGGAAACCTTGGAGAACACCCATCACGTGGATCTTCGACAAGGAGACCAAGCCCGCTGGTCAGACGTAGTTCGGACCCTGCTGAGCTGCATCGCTGCCCGACAAGAGCCACGCCAACGGCCGACCAGTGAACAGGGTAGCGGATGGGCGTCCGCCAGGGGGCCCACGTTTTGGGGCGCGGGCGGGGGGTGGCGCGGACCAGCAGGTTTGCGGCGATTCAGAGGGTGCGAGGACCTGGCCTTGTCGTGGGCGAAGGACCGTTCTGTCCCTAGAGCGATCTTTCAACCATGTTGGACGGTGTGCCGATGGCGCCGCGTCCGCCCGTAGGCGTGAACTGGGGCCGAATCCGCTGCGGCAGAGGCGGCGGCCTACTTGGATGCGCAGGGTGTCCACTACCCTTCCCGCGCAGCGCTCAGTGGGTGAAGACCCAGGTGGTGATTCTCCCGTCGCCACACGACGCGAGTATCTGCAGTACGCGGCAGCCATCGGCGCGGTGGCAGCCCTGGTGCTGTACGGCCTGCAGTACTGGGCCCTTGAGCGCTTCTACGAACGGTTCGGCATCACTCCCGAGCAAGCGGGGATCGGCAAGACGGAGATGCTGACCAGGCTCGCTGTCTGGCTCGGCTTCGTTGGCTTCTTCGCGGTCCTGATCCTGCCCCTGATGCTCGCATTGCTGGAGCTGTTCACTGGCATGCTCGTACCGAGGAGCGTTTCGGAATTCGTGCGACACCGTCTGGCTTCCCACGCCTGGTTTCGTAGAGGCGTACTCGTCTTGGCAACGGCGTCATGGCTTGCCCTCACCGCGATGAGAACCGCAGAAGACCACCTCTTGGGCCTGCCGACGGCCTTCGAGTTCGTGATCGCTCTGTTCTACGCTGGTGCGGCCGTCGCCGTGGCCCGTCATCGCTCACCGCGTCTCCGGGGCGTTCGGGAGATCGCGATCACGCTCGCCCTGTGTGTGTTCGCCCTGGGGTACTGGCTTGGCAACGCCATGGGCGAGGAGGCGGACCACGTACGAGCGAGTGGTCACGTCGGCCTCATGGAGCAGTTCGTCGGGGTGCGTCTGCAACCCGTCTGCGCGGACCTCGCGGATGTGCCTGGGCTCACTGATGAGCGGGACTTCCGAGGGCTCTCCATCGGAGAGTCCGGCGGTGTCCACACCCTGTACGACATCACGCGGCAGCGGGTGTTTCGCGTTCCGGCAGCCCAGGCGCGGCTGTGGTCGCCGGCTCCAGGAGGCGATACGGATACTTCCACGACCTGGCGGCAATGTGGAGCGGGACGATGACTCACGAATAAGTCGGCGAGGGCGCTGCTTCGACGACCTCTTGGGCCGTTTGGCAGAAGCGACGGTACCCGTACCGGTTGGATGGACGGCGGGGCCGCTGTAGGCGGCCGCGGCCGCATGAGGCAGGGTGGAGGCCATGGTGACCTTGGCGAACTCCGTGATCGATGGTTCCGTTCGGGCGGCTACGGCTCCCTTGCTGAAGCCGGACGGACTCGCGAAGGTCGTGCCTGCTCTGAGCACGGAGGCGCTGTTCTTCTACCGCATGGACACTGCCGAGCACGAGCGGAGAGTATCTGTCGGCGCGGCACGGCTCGATCGCATGCACCCGCTGGAGACCCTGATGAGCCTCCCTGTGGGGCTCCCAGTGCCGCTGTCGGCACTGGCCCAGGAGGAGAGGCGCGCCGTCCGTGCCCTGCCTGCTGGCGCTGCCGATCGGGACCGGGCGACGGTTACGCGACGGGCGGTCCGCCCGCTCCATGTGGATCTTGCGGTTGTGCGGGCCAGCGGCTGGAAGCGCGGCCTTGAAGAGGCTGGACGCTTCGCTCCGTATTGCCGACGGGCCATGTTGCTGACCCGGCGCCCCGCCAGGATGAGCGAGGCGCTGGTGGAGGCAGACTTCTACGGAATCGGGGTCTTCCTCGTCGCGGATGACGAGGTCGAGATGGTGCTGGAGCCCCGCGACTACAGGCCGCTGCGGTATACCGCCGCGGCCTGGTCGTTTGTCGAGGAGCTGTATCAGCGGGTGCGCTGAGTACCGGTCGCCGTGGTGCTGCTCGCCTCTGGCGCCGGGACGGCCAGTGCCCACCGCTTCAGCTGCTCGGGGACCTTGAAGGCGTTCGGCTGGGCGATGGCCGCGTTCACCAGCGGATGATGGTCGACAGCGGCCTTGCAGCGCTCATGCCACCAGCGCTCGCGGGCGGAACCCTGGGGAAGGGCGTCGAGGGCGCGCAGCCAGCCCATGAGCACCGAGACGTTGTGCGCGGCGGCTGCGGCGGGAAGCGGAGTGTGGAGGCTCGTGAAGCTGTCCAGCGCGCGAGCATTGAGGCAGGCACCACAGGAGCAGACAGGGGCCGGTGACGCGGCGAAGCGCTTGGCCAAGGTCGCGCCGAGGAAGAAGCTCATCAGCTCCGGGTACAGGACGTGCGGCGAGGTGGAGAAGCCGCCACTGCCTGTCTTCGCCCTCTCCCCGGGCGCGACGATGTGCCGGAGCTTGCTGCTGATGCCGAATGCGGTGAAAGCCGCCCCAGCGGCCAGGGCACCGAACGCCGCCAGGTCCGTACGCAGCAAGGCGGCGTCCGGTACCTGCTCGATCACCAGGCGGAGATGCCCGACAGCCTTGGAATAGCGGGCAAGTGGGTCCATCTGTCCGCCGAGCATGATCGCCTTTGGGCCCTTCACCAGCTGCAGAAAGGCGATCAGCTGCCGCACCGGCTCCACGTCCCGGAGCCACGCGACATCGATCGGAACGGCGAAGAGCACCGACGGGTCGTCGAGGTCGACGACACGGCGAACGGCGGCCCTCAGCGCGTCGGAGTCCTCCGCGTGGATGTAGCCCGTCGGAGTCACGGGCGCGGTGACAGCGACGGCACGCTGCTCGGCCAGCGAGACCTCCAGGGGGTCGTCGAAGGGGAGGGCGTCCGAGACGACATGTGGGAAAGGGTCGTCCTCGGTCGCGGCGCTCACTTCGTACGCGGCGGGATCGACCAGCAGCGCGCCGCGGTATGCCTCCTCGCGGCGCAGTCGCGCAGCCTTCCGCAGCGCATCCTTGCCGCAGAGAATCAAACCGCTGCGGACCGGGTCGAGGTGCCCCTGCACCTGTCCGACGCGGGCGGGGGAGACCTGGAGCAGCATGCGGTCGCGGAGGGCGCCCAGTGCTTCCCCCGCCGTGTGTGATGCCTCGGCGGAGCGCTGACGTGGCAGTGGGACAGAGGAGTCGGTCATGGCCTCACCTTCACAGCGGCAAAAGGAATGACGTGCGATCGCCTTCGACGTACAGGCGTTGGAAGTCCTCACGTAGTAGATGAGCACAGGACGCGGCTTCATCGAGTGGAAGACCCTGCTCGTCGAGCAGGGTATGAACGAGGTCGGAAACGAGCCGGGGACGCTCTCGAGCGATCTCGACAGGCTCGGCCGTGCGGTAGCCCAGCGCCGACATCTCGATGGTCACGGTGCGGTGTTGCCACTCGGTGATGGATCCCAGATCCAGAGCCCGGCGGAGCAGGGCGCTCATGGACACACGCCAGGTGCGCTTCAGTTCCATCAGCCTCGGCAGATCGACGCGGCCCGCGAACGCCTTCCGGATGTCCGATGCCGGCATCAGGAACTCCGCCGCGAACGCGTCGGCCTGCCTCTCCTGCTCAGGTCCGGAGCCAGGATCCGTGTGCATGACCAAATGGCCCAGCTCATGCGCCACGCTGAACCGACAGCGATCACCAGGCGCACAATCGTTGACCAACAGCAAGGGTGCACTGTGGTCCGCCCACTGGCTGACCGCGTCCAGGAGGCCGCTGCCGAGATCGCGGACGACGACGAGACCGCCGGCTCCCTCGATCGCGCCGATCACGTCAGGCACTGGCCCAGGGGCGACGCCCCAGAAACGACGGACTTGTCGGGCCGCGTCCTTTGCTGTGACGAGGTCATCGAGCGCCACTCTGGTGAACCTGTGTCCAGGGGCTGGATTCCCGGCAGCGGAGGTCAGCCCGCGCAACTGGATCTGGGTGAAGGCGAGCTGAGCGTGCACACGACGCAGGGTGGCGACGGAGAGGGACGCGCGCTTTCTGTGGTGGATCAGGCCGACTCCCACCCCGCCGACCTCAGGATCGAGGCAGAGCAATTCCCTTGGATACCCAAGAGCCGTCGCATACAGGTCCAACCGGTCGTCCGACACGGTCAGGCGACCGGCCTCGGCACGGCTCACATATCCCTGCGACACCACCGTCGCGCCCGACGGCGAAGCCTTGGTCATGGCGTCGGCGACGTCAGCCTGCGTCATCCCGCGGGACTCGCGTGCGAGCACGAGCATCCCCGGATGTGCCTGCCGTTCCGTCACTGCCATGCAACCCAGCTCCTCGTATCAGACCACGGAATGCTAGCACCAAATATTCCGCGACTGATGTCAAGTCACATCGCGGCGAGTCGCGTACGGGTGAGGCAGCGTCGGGGGCGGCTTGGCTCCGGCTCGTCGGTCCGAGATGCCTGGGCGCGCTCTGAGCTACCTGACGGCCCAAGTGGGCTCGCCTGAGGAGAGGCGCCCAGTCTGGGGTGCTTGCTGGAGAGGCCGGTTGTGGATTCGAGGTGCATGCGGCGGCCGGTGGCGTTCTGGGCGAGGGCGAAGCCGAGCATGAAGACCTTCCACCATTCGCGATGTCTTCCGTGTCAATGTCATCTGGCGCAGCCCGACCGGCTGGGGCGGTCAGAACGCGCACACCGCCTTCGGCGCCTCCGGGGTGAGCGATCACCTGTAGCTGAACGGGGCCCTCGGGAATCCACTTTTCGATTGCCTGCCCCCCGGTGGGCGTCAGTTGACCCCTCTCAGGTAGACGCGGCTGCTCCGTTCGTCGATCTGCGCCACAGCGACCTTGAGCCAGTTCAGGTCGCCCTTGCAGGGAGCGCACACCTGCCCCTCCCGGACCTTGGGAAGCGAATCCGGTTCCGGCAGCCCCAGGCGTGCGAACGGCGTGGCCGGTGTGGCCTCGGCGGCGAAGGGCTGCTCGCGCAGTCTGAGGGGCTGCTCCGGCTTCAGCTGGGTGAGGAAGGGCTCCACGGCTTCCGCAGGCAGGACGAAGGACAGGATCAATCCGTCGTCCTGGAACCCCTTGCGGTGCGCTGCCGCGGTGTGAGTCGCTGTCGAGGGGACCTCCACGTGCAGGGTCCGGGCGATGGACTCGGCGGTGGCCCCCTCGACCCAGTCGGACGTCCCCGGGTCCGCCGAGTGGCCGCCTTCCCTGCCGCTATCGGTCGACGCCCCGGAGCATCCGGCGGCGAACGCGCTGAGCAGCACCGTTGCCACTGCGAGCGCCCGGGCGGGGCCCGGGCGTCGTGCGCGGATCACCGGGCGGCCGAATTGCGGCCGATGTCCGTGCGGGTGCCGCTCCGTCCGGTGTCTTCGGGTGCGGGCCAGGATCCTCCTGCTGACAGATCGTGCTGCTGTACCGAGCTGCTTCCCCGCATGTCGAACTCCCTGGCCAGTCCTGTTGTGTGCATACGAGCCATGTCGGCGTCGGTGACAGTGGTCGGTCCGATCGGCGTGGCCTTGCCCGGGTCCCAGTTGTACCGGTCCCACACGTTGACCTGGTAGTCGATGCTGACCTGCGGCTTCCCGTCTGGTCCGGGGACGGCGGTGACCACCCCGGTCGTGTTGGTCATGCCGCTGCCTACGGCCAGGTACCAGTTGTTCGTGCCGTCCGGCCCCTTCTCGTGCTCGTATCCAGTACTGCTGGATTCCACCGGGATGGCGACGGGCTTGCCGCCCGACTTCTCGAACGCTTCCAGTGCCTGCTGCCGCCACTCGTCCTGCTCTGCGGCGCGGATCCGTGCCACCTCGTCTCGGAGCGCCGGGTCGTCGGCCAGCATGCGGTCGACGTCCAGATCGAGCGTCTTGCCGCTGCCGTTGAGGTAGTGGTCCATGTGTCGGGCCGCGTCGGTCTTGCCGATGAAGTCGCCGGAGTTCGAGATGCCGTTGGCCTGGATCTCTTTCCAGTAGTCCGATATTCCTGGCGATTCGACGTCGTACGGTCCAGCGCCGTCGTCCGCGGCAACCTGCTTGACCTGAGGGCGGAGCAGGCCGGCAGCAAGAAGGTCGTCCCGGTGCTGGGACCACAGCTGGGCCCGGGCCTCGGGCTCGAGCGACTGCCAGAGCCGCTGCAGTTCCTTCCGCTGCTCGGTGTTGGCCTCCTCGCCGAGCCCGGCCAGTTTCAGTGCTCGCGGGAGCATCTCCTGGTCGAGGGAGGTGTACGTCGCATGGCCGGCGTTGTGCGGATCCGCGCCGTGGCTGCCGCGCAAAGCGCGTACGGCAGCGGCATCGACCTCGGCCGCATGGCTCACCACTCCGCTCAGGGTGTCGGCGTACCAGCGCATGAGGTCCTGCTTGCGCTGACCGGGACCGTCCACTTCGCAGACCAGGGCATCTTCGATCGTCACCGCTCCGCCTTGGCCCACACGGACGTTGAAGCCTGCGTCCTTGGCGTCGGCGGTCAGGTTTTTCGCCTGCTGCTGGATGGCCACCAGCTCGGAGTGGGCGTCCTGGAGGATGCTGAAGATGCTCTGGGCCTCAGTATGGAGGTCCTCTATCTCCTTGACCGTCTTGCCGACGAAGGCGCGGGTCACACCTGCGTTCACGCCTTCCCAACGGGCCTTCTCGGCTTTGGCTTTTGCCCCGTCGCGCGCCTGTCCGCCCAAGCTCTGCAGAGCGTCGGCCGTGCGCTTCCAGTCCTGAACGGCAGATCCCAGCTTCGTGAGGTCCAGTTCCATGAGGTCCGAGTAGTCCATGCCGTTCTCCCTACGTGAGGTACTCGTCGATACGGGAGACGGACACGGCCGAGCCGTCGCGGTTGCGGAGCGAGGCGGCGATGGCCTCGTCGTCCGCGGCGTGCGCCTTCTTGGAGTAGTCCAGGTGGTTCGAGATGTGGGCGCATGCCTGCAGAACCGTCTTTACCTGAGAGGTCCACACGGACACGGTGGTCTCCAGCTCGCCGCCGAGTGAGAAGCCGGCCGTCTTCAAGGATGCCGCGGCCTGCATCGTGGAGCCGACTCCTGAGCCGTCGGCACCGGCACCGGCGATGTCGGCCTGCTTCTGCAGCTGCCCATGCAGCAGGAACGCCTCGTGCCCCACTTCGCCCAGGTCATCCTGGTGTACGACCAGGTCGGCCTGACCGCCACCAGGCCCGCTGGTCAACTGGTTGAGGCGCACCGACACTTGGCGCTCGCTGGTGGCATCTGCCTTCGCCTTGTCCCACTCATCCCACACCATGGCGCCATTTGATCATGACCTGGGCTTCCAGGGTTTCCGCATCTGCGATACCTCGGGGACGCCCCGGCCGGCCGTCGGGGTGCGACGGCCGGCCGGGTGCGGTGGGGCGGACCGGTGGCGTCCGGTCCTCCCGGTCAGAAGATGCCGGTGATCCGGGTGGCCCAGGAGCCGTCGCCGACCACCGTCGGGGAACCGTGCAGGGTGCCGGTGCCCGGGTAGAAGCGCAGGACCCCCGTGCCGCTGGTGCCGCCGCCCAGGGTGGCCCAGAAGTCCCCGGCCTCCTGTCCCGCCGTGGGCACGAACTGCTTGTAGGTGCCCTGGTCCACGACCTGGCCCTGGACGTTGGGCGCGCCCGCGATCTTCAGGACGTTGCCCGGGTGCCAGGAGGCGTTGCCGCCGTACTGGAACCGGGTGCCGATGCGGTAGTCGATGCCGCCCTGGCCGTCGTCGGCCTGGACGCCCGGGTACAGCCACAGCTTCCCGTACTCGCCGTTGGCGGTGTCGGTGCCCCGCCAGCGGCCCATCAGGTCGGGCACGGTGTCGCCGGTGACGTCGCCGAGCGCGACCACGTCGTAGGAGCCCCAGCCGGTTCCTCCGGGGTTCTTGCCGGGCTTGAGCTTGTAGGTGCCGGTCTCCATGGCCAGCGGACCCTCGATGGTGCCGCTGTAGTGGACCAGGCCGTTGCCCTCGACGACGATCAGGTCGTTGCCGGGCATGCCGTCGGAGTTGCCCGGGGCCATGATGCCGCTCGCGCCGGCCCAGCTGCCCGGGACGTTCCACTTCTGGGCCCCGGTGCCGTTGCACTGGTAGATGGCCAGGCGGGTGCCGTTGGCCGTGTTGACTCCCGGCAGGTCGAAGCACAGGCCGGTGACCGGGTTGAGCAGCGAGCCGTCACCGCGGTCCACCCAGTGCTGCGCGGGGGAGCCGTTGCAGTCGTAGAGCTGCACCTGGGTGCCGTTGCCGCCGCGGCCCCACGGGACGTCCACGCACTTGCCGAGGACCTTGAGGGCCTTGCCGGTGAGCTGGAACTCCTGGGCGGTGGTGCCGTTGCACACGTAGTACTGGATGGCGGTGCCGTTGGCGGTGGCGCTGTTCGCCACGTCCACGCACTTGTCGCCGGCGCCCTTGAGCGGGCCGGAGTCCTTGCCGGTCGGGTGGATCAGCTCCTTGCGGCCGCCCGTGAGCGGAGCGCCGTTGCCGTCGCCCGGGTACAGGTAGAGCTTGTTGCCGATGCGGACGAAGTAGTCCTCGTAACCGTCCTTGGTCTGGCCCTCGACGGCGGAGATGACGTCGCCGCGGTGGGCGATCTGCGCGCCGTTCCACTCGCCCTGGCCGGGCAGGACCTGGCCGTCGGTGTGCCGGCCGTCGCCCTTGCCGGGGTAGAGGATCAGCTTGCCGGTGTCGTCGGTGGCGAGCGAGTCCGCGTAGCCGTCGCCGTTGAGGTCGCCGGGCAGGTCGCCGCGGACCCGGCCGTCCGGGGTGCGGACGAAGGCGGGGGCCTGGGTGACGATCAGCGTGGTGTCGGTGGCCGGGCCGTTGCCGTCGTAGAGCGAGGTGTTGCCGTAGAGGTCGTACGCCTGGACGTGCAGGCGGTTGTTGGGCCACAGGCTCGGCTTGAGCGAGACCGTGGCGGAGCCGCTCGCGTCGGCCTTGACGAAGGTGCCGCCGGCGCACTTGTCGTTGGCGACGGGCAGCGGGGTGTTGAGGGCGTAGCAGAAGCCGTCCACGCCGCCGAGCGGGTCCTTGGAGGTGAACTTCACCTTGCGGTCGGTGCGGGCCGGGGCGCTGGCCACGTCCAGGGCGAGACCGTCGGCCGAGGCCACGGTGGGCTTCGGCGGGGCGGTCTTGTCGACGTTGAACCCGCACTGGGGGGTGTAGCCGGAGACGTCGGTGCCGTCCTCGGCGCGCACGAACCACTTGTAGCGCTTGCCCTCGGTGAGGGTGTTGATGTCGACGACGTGGACGGCGGTGCCGCCGGAGGCCACGGTCGCCCGGGGCGAGCCCACGGTGGCGCCGCCGTACTCCCACAGCTCGAAGGCCGCGGTGAGGTTGCCGCCGTCGGGGTCGGACAGCTGTGCGGTCAGGGAGAGGTCGGCGCGGCCGACGGTCGGCCAGGTGGCCGGGTCGGAGCTGCAGGCCACCTGCTTGTTGCCGGAGCCGCCGGGGCTGTAGGGGCCCTGGTAGAAGGCGCTGGTGTCGACCTTGGGGACGCGGTTGTACGTGACCTCGAGGTGCGGGTTGTTCTGCAGCTTCTTCCAGCTGGACGCGCTGCCCTCGTGGGAGGCGGCGGAGCGCAGGCCCAGGGTGAGGTCGGTGCCGCCGCCGTTGGCCACGTCCTGGACGAGGTCCTTGAGCGCGCCGGCGTTGAAGTCCTCACCGGCGGCCTTGCAGCTGTCGCCCCAGCCGTGCGCGAAGCTCTTGGTCTGCAGGGTCCTGTTCCACGCCGGCTGGCTGTTCCAGGTCGTGCCGGTGCTGATCGGACCGGTCCAGCCGAGCTCCACCGGGGTGGCGGTGCAGGACCAGGAGTAGGTGTTGAAGACGTTGAAGGTGGCGGTGATGATCCGCGCGCCGGCCAGCCCGTTGGTGTTGAGCTGGAAGTACGAGCGGGCCGTGCCGGAGGTCTGCGTCTCGTGGCCGATGCGGGCGAGCTTGTCGGAGAAGCTGCCGCCGTTCCAGTACGGGGTGTTGGCCAGGTTCGTACCGTCCTGCTTGTACGCCATGGCCCAGTTGACCCGGTTGCCGCCGGAGAAGATCGGGTCGATGACCACCGGGTAGACGGTCTTCGGGTCCGTCAGCATCCCGGTGTCCGGGGTGATGGTGAGGCTGTCCCCGGTCACCTTGGCGCCCATCTCGGCGGACCGCGCCGGGGGCGTGAGCTCCTCCGGGGTGCCGCCGGCGGTCAGCTCGGCGGCCTCCGTCTCGGACAGGTGGGAGGAGTCCCACATCGCGGGGGTGGGGGCGGTGAACAGCGCGTCGCCCTCGGTGTCCACGGCCTTGAGCGCGCCCTTGGCGTCCGCCTTGAGGCCCAGGCCCTTGTTCTTCAGGCCGAAGGTGAGCTTGGCGAGCCGCGGGTTCTTCGCGGCTTCGGGCGTCTTGACGACGAGGTGCTGGGCGAAACCGTCCACATCGGCGACGAGCTTGAGGTCCACCCCGGGCAGCACCTCGGGGTAGAGGGCGGTGTCCCCCTCGACACGGGGCTGGGGCAGCGCGTCGGGCCAGCTGAGGGACATGGTCTTGCCCTCCCGCTGGAGGGTGGCGAGCGGGGTCGTGCCGCCGCCGGAGAACGAGATCCCGAAGGTGGCGGCCGCGGGGGTGATGCGGCCGTCCGGAGTCTGCTCCAGCGTCGCGTCGGCCTGCTGCCACGTGCCGTCGACCTTGGTGAACGCGGGCCGGACGTACTGCTTCCACGTGAAGCTTCCGTCGGGGTTCGCGATGACCTGCGTGTACTCGTCGCGCTGTTCGAGGACCTCGACGGGCTTGCCGGTCTCCTGGGCCTTCTCGGAGGCCTGCGCCTCTCCGGGCCCCCCGTCGGCCTTGGCCGCCGGGCCGGCAGCGGCGCCGGCCGGCGTGCCGGCCGCGGCCGCCCGGGCCGCCTCCTCGGCGCGCGCCGTGGCGTCCCCGGGCGCGTCGGCGGCCGCCGCGGCGGGCGCGAGGGCCAGCGGCACGGCTATTCCGGCGCTGAGCGCGGCCGCGACAACTGCCGCCGAAAGGCGGCGCCTTCGCCGTCCCCCGACCGCTCCAGTTACCTTCACCGGATTCCACCCCACATTGGCTGACGATTGCGGCTGCTTTGCAGCCACTAATCCCTGGATAAGAGTTGGCCGAGTATCAGCCGAGGGAAGTATGCGGGGATCTTCACAGGGGAGCCACAGGTTCCACATGTGACTTAGCGTCAATTCACGTGAAGTATTGACCCGTGATGTCCGGTTAGCGGAGTTCGTATGCCTACGGAAGGTGTGCGACCTGTCAATGAGTGTCCGGTTTAGGAAATTCTTCCTGGATGAAATGACGGGCCCCCTGAGACCAAGCTCACTTTGCTCTTCACGTAAGAAATCTTGGTGTACGTTCCCGAGGCCGCACCCGGATGTCGGTGCGAACTTGACCTGTACATGGAGTTGTTTCGGCGTGATGAGATTCACGGTGGGGGCGCCCCGTTCTGAAAACGGGACGCCAAGGGGGCGGGGAAGTTCTTCATCCCGCAGAGGAAAGCTGCTGCGCCAAGGCGCGGGCGTCGTCAGTGCGGTGCTCTGCGGAGCCCTGCTGGTGTCGTGCGTTCCCGAGGGCGGTCCGTCGGCCGGGGGGCTGGACGGATTCGAGCCGCGCCCGGTCCAGAAGACCGGCTCGGTGAAGGGCGCCGCGTTCGCCAAGCGCGGCACGTCGCCGGTCAGCGAGACCGACAAGAAGCCCTGGAAGAGGAAGAAGGTCAGCTGGCCGGCGGCCGCGGAGGGCGACGCCGTGCTCGGCGCCGCCGCCCCCGCCGCCCGGTCGATGGCGGACGGCGCGCAGGCCGACGGGATACCGGGCCCCGCCCACACCCCCGTCAAGGGCCTGCCGGTCGCGGTCGCTCCGCTGACCGCGCCGCCCCTGCAGCCGCAGTCGAAGGCCAAGGCCGCGCCGGGCGCGCTCGCCGCCCCGCAGGGCGGGCAGCCCGGGGCCAGCGCCCCCGGCAAGCTGCACGTCAAGGTCGAGGACCGGAAGGCCGCCGCGAAGGCGGGTATCGACGGCGTCCTGCTCACGGTCAGCCGCAACGACGGTGAGAACGCCGCCGGTCGCGCCTCCGTGCAGCTCGACTACAGCGGCTTCCGCCACGCCTACGGCGCCGACTGGGGTTCCCGCCTGCGGCTCGTGCAGCTTCCGGCCTGTGCGCTCACCACGCCCGAAAAGCCGGAGTGCAAGGCCTTCAAGCCGCTCGCCACGCGGAACGACGCCACCACCGGGGTCCTGACGGCCGAGGTCGACGTGGCCCCGGACGCCAAGGCGGCCAAGGCCGACGCGGCCGCCGCCCAGGCGCCGATGGCCATGGCCGCCCCGATGGCGGCGGATGCGATGGCCTTCAGCGGGGGCACCGTCCTCGCGGCCGCCGCCTCCCCGGACGGGGCGGCCGGTGACTTCAAGGCCACCTCGCTCTCCCCGTCCGGCAGTTGGACCGCCGGCGGCAACCACGGCGGGTTCGCCTGGTCGTACCCGATGGCCATGCCTCCGGTGCCGGGCCCCCTGGCGCCGAAGGTCGCCCTCGGCTACAACTCCTCGGCCGTGGACGGCCGTACGGCCTCCGCCAACAGCCAGCCCTCCTGGGTCGGCGAGGGCTGGTCGATGGAGATGGGCTTCATCGAGCGCCAGTACATGGGCTGCCGGGACGACAAGGGCAGCGGGACCAACGCCCCGGAGAAGACCGGCGACGTCTGCTGGAAGTCCGAGAACGCCGTGCTGTCCCTCAACGGGCAGAACACGCCGCTCGTCAAGGACGCCACGACCGGCGCCTGGAAGTCGGCCAAGGACGACGGCTCGCGCGTCGAGCAGCTGACCGGCAGCGCCACCGACACCGCCAACGGCGACGACAACAACGAGTACTGGCGGGTCACCACCCCCGACGGCACCCAGTACTGGTTCGGCAAGAACCGCCTGCCCGGCTGGACCACCGGCAAGGAGGAGACCGACTCGACGCTCACCGTGCCGGTCTTCGGCAACCACGCCGGCGAGCCGGGCCACGGCACCTCGTTCGCGAACTCCGTCAAGGACCAGGGCTGGCGCTGGAACCTGGACTACGTGGTCGACCCGCACGGCAACGCGATGGCCTTCTTCTACGACAAGGAGAAGAACGTCTACGCGAAGAACTCGGCGGGCATGACCACCATGCCCAAGGGCTCCGCCACCTACGACCGTGCCGGTCACCTCACCCGCATCGAGTACGGCCACCGGGCCGGACAGGTCTACGCCGCGAGCGCCCCGGCCAAGGTCAACTTCGGTGTCTCCGACCGCTGCCTGGGCACCGCCGCCGACTGCGCCTTCGACAAGGCGCACGCCGACAACTGGCCCGACACCCCCGTCGACCAGCAGTGCGAGCTGACCAAGGACTGCATCAACGGCGCCCCGAGCTTCTGGTCCAAGAAGCGCCTGACCAGCGTCTCCACCCAGGCGCTCAAGGGCGGCACGTACCAGGACGTCGACAGCTGGACCCTGGGCCAGCAGTTCCCCGACACCGGTGACGCCGGCGGCAACGGGCTGTGGCTGTCCAGCATCACGCGCACCGGCAAGGCCGGCGCCACCCCGGTGACCCTGCCCAAGGTCGACTTCGGCGGCACCCTGATGGCCAACCGCGTGGACGCCGCCGAGGGCCGCCCGCCGCTGAACAAGTTCCGCATCACCCGGATCAGCAGCGAGACCGGCTCCGACACCCTCGTCTCCTACTCGGCCGCGGAGTGCGTGGCCGGGCAGACCCCGGCGCCGGACGCCACCAACACCAAGCGCTGCTACCCCAACTGGTGGACGCCCGACGGCGGCAGCGAGCCCGTGAAGGACTTCTTCCACAAGTACGCCGTCACCAAGATCACCGAGAACGACAAGGTCGCCGGCTCCACGGCCTCGGTCACCGAGTACGAGTACCTCGGCGGTATCGCCTGGGCCAAGGACACCAACGAGTTCACCCTCGACAAGCACCGCGCCCACAGCGACTTCCGCGGCTGGGGCAAGGTCCGTACCCGGACCGGTACCGCGAACAAGACGCTCACCGAGGCCCGCTACCTGCGGGGCATCGCCGGGGCCCAGGTGGCCGACTCCTTCGGGAACGCGTTCACCGACGCCGAGCAGTACGCCGGCATGACCCTGGAGACCTCGGACTACGACAAGGACGGCGCCGGCGGGACCATCGCCGCGACCGCCGTCGCCAAGCCCTGGTCCCGCGAGACCGCGAGCCAGACCCGCGCCGGCACCACGGACCTGAAGGCCCACCAGACCAACCAGGACACGCAGACGGGCTACCTCCTGCTCTCCTCGGGGAACTGGCGGACCACCCGGTCGGGCACCACCTTCGACCAGTACGGCCAGGTCACCAGCGTGTCGGACGAGGGCGACATCGCCGTCTCCGGTGACGAGGTGTGCACCCGCACCACCTTCGCCGCCGCCGACACGGCGAACTGGATGCTCTCCTACCCGGCGACCGTCCAGCGGGCCTCGGCGCTCTGCGCCACCGCGGCCACCGCGGCGAACACCCTGACCGAGGTCCGTACCTCTTACGACTCCAAGGCGCACGGCACCGGCCCGGTCCACGGGCAGGGCCACCCGACCAAGGTCGAGGAGCTCGAGCGGTACGACGGCGCCACTCCGGTGTTCACCACCGTCAGCACCGGCAAGTTCGACGCGTACGGCCGTCCGCTGGAGCAGACGGACGCCGCCGGCAACAAGACCAGCACCGCCTACTCCCCGGCGACCGGCGCCCAGTCCACCAAGACCACGGCGACCAACGCCAAGGCGCAGACCACCGTCACCACCTTCGACGGCCTGCGCGGCCTGCCGCTCGACGCCACCGACGTCTCCGGCCGCATCACCCGCCAGAAGTACAACGCCCTCGGCCAGCTCACCGCCGCCTGGCGGCCCGGCCGTGACACCACCCAGCCGGCCGACGTCACCTTCGACTACCTGACGCGCAACAACGCGCCGACGGCCGTCACCTCGAAGACGCTGCTGGAGAACGGCAAGTACCGCTCGGCGATCACCCTCTACGACGGCCTGCTGCGCAAGCGCCAGACGCAGACCGACGCCCACGGCGGCACCGGCCGGCTGGTGAAGGACACCTTCTTCGACAGCCAGGGCCGCGAGTACAAGACCAACGGCGAGTACTACAACGACCAGCCGGCGGCCACCGTCCTGCTGTCCGTCGCCGACAACCAGATCCCGAGCCAGACCGTCACGGAGTTCGACGGCCAGGGCCGGGCCACGGCCGCCGTCACCCTGTCCAAGGGCGTGGAGAAGTGGCGCGCCTCCACCACCTACGGCGGCAACTGGGTCGCCACCGTCCCGCCGCAGGGCGGCACCGCGTCCCTCGCCCTGTACAACGCGCAGGACAAGGTCACCGAGCTGCGCCAGTACAAGGACGGCAACCCCGTCCTCGGCGCCCCGGCCTCTGCGTACGACTCCCTGAAGTACACCTACGACGCGGACGAGCGCATCACCCGCCTCGTGGACGCGGCCGGCAACGCCTGGACCACGGACTACGACCGGCGCGGCCACCAGGTGAAGACCGCCGACCCCGACAAGGGCACGGTCGAGAACACCTACACCGCCGACGGCAAGGTGGCCGCCACCACCGACGCCCGCGGCGTCAAGGTCGCCCACCGCTACGACGAACTGGGCCGCCGCACCGCCACGTTCAAGGACAACACCGCCACCGGTGAGAAGCTCGCCGAGTGGGTCTACGACACCCTGCCGGGCGGTATCGGCAAGCTGACCTCCTCCACGCGCTACGAGAAGGGCAACGCCTACACCACCGCGGTCAAGGGCTACGACGCGGGCGGCCGGGCCACCGGCTCGACGGTCACCGTCCCGGGCGCCGAAGGCAAGCTGGCGGGAAGCTACACCTTCTCCACCACCTTCACCCCGAACACCGGCCTCACCGCCACGACCGCCTACCCGGCCGGCGGCGGCCTCGCCGCCGAGACGGTGCGCAACGGCTACACCGAGTTCGGCCTGCCGACCTCGGTCGGCAACGGCACCGACGTCTACTCGCTGGGCAGCCAGTACTCGCCCTTCGGCGAGGTCCTCCAGACGGTCCTGGGCGACATCGGCGGCCGCACGGTCCAGACGTACACCTACGAGGACCACACCCGACGGCTCAGCAGCGTCCTCAACGACCGCGAGGCGAGCGGCCCGCAGACCATCGACAACAAGGTCTACGGCTACGACCCCGCGGGCAACATCACCCGGGTCCGCAACGACCGCGACGACAAGACCGTCGCGGACGACCAGTGCTTCACCTACGACTACGCCCGCCGCATGACCCACGCTTGGGCGTCCACCGACGCCTGCGCGCTCAAGCCGACGGCCGCCACGCCCAAGCCCAAGGTCGGCGGGGTGGACCCGTACTGGTACTCGTACACCTACGACGCCGTGGGCAACCGCACCCAGGAGGTCAAGCACGATCCGGCGGGCGACCCCGTCAAGGACGTCACCCGCAACTCCGCCTACCCGCAGCCGGGCGCGAACCGGCCGCACGCCCTGGACAAGGTCTCCACGACCGGCCCCGGCGCCCGCGAGGACTCCTTCGAGTACGACGCGGCGGGCTACACGACCCGCCGGGTCACCGCGCAGGGCGACCAGAAGCTGACCTGGGACGCCGAGGGCCACATGGCCACGTCCACCGTCGGCGGCAAGACCTCCTCCTTCGTCTACGACGCGAACGGCAACCGCCTGCTGCGCAAGGACGCGGACAAGATCACCCTGTACCTGGGCAACCAGGAGCTCACGCTGACCGTGGCCACGGCCAAGGTGAGCGGCGTCCGCTACTACAAGGCCGGGCAGTCCACGATCGTGGCCACCTCGGACGGCAAGCTGGCGTACCTGCTCGGCGACCACCACAACACCGACGAGGTGCAGGTGGACGCGATGTCGATGGACTACAAGCGGCGCAACCAGACCCCGTTCGGCACGGCGCGCGGCGCGCAGCCGGCCGCCGGCACCTGGGCGGGCGAGAAGGGCTTCGTGGGAGGCACCAACGACGCCTCCACCGGCCTGGTGCACCTGAACGCGCGCGAGTACGACGCGGCCAACGGCCGGTTCATCTCGGTGGACCCGGTCATGGACCCGAACGACCCGCAGCAGCTGAACGCCTACGCGTACGCCAACAACGCGCCGGTCACCGCCAGTGACCCCAGCGGCCAGTTCTTCGGCGGCTTCCCGCCGATCGTCAGGCCGATCCCCGAGTGGGTGAAGGAGACCTACAAGCGCGTCAAGGCGCAGAACACCGCGCGGCACACCATCGAGCGCGGCATGAAGGCCTCCGGCTCCTACGGGGCCGCCTGGCGGGCCGCCTACGGTCCGAGGGAGAAGGGCTCCCAGCGCTGGACCGGCAACGTGGGCGCGGGCGAGGACCGCGGCGTCATCGTGGTGAGCTTCTTCATCCACACCAAGGACGCCATGCTCGGCGCCCTGATCGGTGACGACCGCGGCTACTCGACCGACCCGAGCGCCCCGTACCGGATGCTGGTCTTCTGGGACACCGCGAGCGGCAACGTCAGCTTCACGGTGGCGCCCTCGCACACGGCTCCCAAGGTCAAGTACTCGGGCGGTTCGCTCGGCATGGGAGGCGGCAACAAGGCCCAGTACATGAAGTCGGAGATGCTGCCCGCGCTCAAGATCTGGGGCAACGAGGGATCGAACTCGTACTCCACGCTGTTGACGCGCAACATCATCGAGGCGCGCAAGACCGACTCGAACACCCTGGACGTGGACCTGCACGCCGTGCAGCCGCTGATGCCGGTGGGCTCGGTCGACGGCCACCTGACCATCGCGCCGAACGAGGGCATGGTGCGCAGGACCGGAGACAAGTACCCCGACATGACGGTGACCCAGTACCGCCAGGGCCAGGGTGCCCAGCGCCTCGCCCATGACGACATGGCCGACACCAGCGGTCTGCCGTCCCTCCCGCTCTGGACCAATATGGACCGTACGTGGATGAACGACCTCTGCACGAAGGGATGCTCATGACCGGTGCCGACCGGCCGAGCGGCACCAGCCCGAGCGGCACCGGCCCGAGCGGCGGCGGCCGGCGGGACAGCTGGTACTGGTGGCTCCTGATCTGTGCGGTCCGCTACGTGCCGACCTTCGCGGTGGGCTGGACCGTCGCCTCGGCGGTGGCCCCGCGCGCCACGGGGTACGAGGGCCGGGTGCTGTCCTTCGGGGAGTCCTTCCTCGTCTTCATGAGGGAGCTCCCCGGCTTCCTGGCCGGGATCGGCGGGGTGACGCTCTTCCTGCTCCTGCTGATCGCCCGGCTGAGGAAGGGCGACCCGCTGCAGTTCCGGTTCACCGCGAGCATGCTGTGCCTGCTGCCGATGACGATCTTCCTGTTCTTCGGCGGCGGTCTGCTGACCGTGGCGATGTTCGCGACGCAGATCATCTTCACCGCGTTCGTCATGCCGGCCCCCGGGCCGGGTGAACGCAAGGTCTGATCCGTCCGGTACGAAACGGCCGCGGGGCCCGGCACCACCAGGTGCCGGGCCCCGCGGTCCTTCCGCCTCCGGAGCCCCGGGCCCCGGAGCCGGCTCAGTCGCGGTCGATGTGCACGCTGGTCGACTTCACCCGGGCGGTGGCCCGCATGCCGACCTCCAGGCCCAGCTCCTCGACGGCCTCCCGGGTCAGCAGGGACACCACGCGGTGCGGCCCGGCCTGCACCTCGACCTGGGCCGCGACATCGCCGAGCCTGATCCCGGTCACGATGCCGGGGAAGGCGTTGCGGGCCGAGGTGTAGGGGGCGTCGGCGTCCTCGGCGGACGAGGCCTCCTGCGCGGCCTCGACGCAGAACGCCGCCAGGTCGGGGCCGTCGACGATGCGGCGCTTGCCGTCCCGGCGGGTGGGGAAGCGGTCGGCGTCCGCCCACCGCCGGGCGGTGTCGACGCTCACGCCCAGCAGCCGTGCGGCCTGCCCGATGGTGTAGGACTCCATGCCCCCACCCTAGACACGTGCCGCGGCCGCACCAGGGCCGGGGAAGAGGACCAGGGGCTTGATCATGCCCGGTTCGCGTGCCGCGAGCCGGCGGTGGGCCTCCTCGACGCGGGCGAAGGGGAACTCGTGCGTGGTGATCCCGGTCGGGTCCACCTCCCCGCCCGCGATCAGCCGCAGCATCCGCGCCAGCCGGTCCCCGCCGCGCGCCGGCGTCGGCCGGCACCGCGCGAAGGCGACCCGCCCGCCGCGCCCGATGCCCCGGTACGCGGCCGTCCGGGCCCCGGCCGCGCCGGTGGCCACGATCGCGGTGTCCACGCCCGCGCCGCCGGTCAGCTCCAGGATCCGCTCCGCGGAGTCCTCGTAGGCCGGGTCCACGACCACGTCCGCCCCGAAGCGCAGGGCGAGGCGCTGCCGCTTGATCTCCGGCTCCACCGCGATGACCCGGGCGGCGCCGAGGCGCAGGCCCGCGGCCGCGGCGCTCAGGCCGACCGCCCCCTGCCCGAAGACGGCGACCGTGCCGCCGGCCCGCAGCGCGGCGCCCTCGGCCGTGGCGAAGCCCGTGGCCAGCGCCCCGGCCGCGTACAGGGCCTGGTGGTCGGTGATCGCGTCCGGCAGGGCGGCCAGCCCGGCGCCGACGGCGGGCACCCGGAAGTACTCGGCGAGCGGGCCCTGCCCCTCGGCGGCGACCCGACGGCCCACGAGGCCTTCGGCGACCCCGTTCCCGACGGCCGCCACCACGCCGACCGCCTCATGGCCGAGCAGCGCGGAAGCACCGGCCGCCCCGGGCGACGCATGCCCGTCCCAGGCGCACAGCAGCGCCGCCGTGGTCCGTACGAGGACCTCCCCGGGCCGCGGCCGCGGCACCGGACGGTCGGCCACGGCGGGTCCGCCGGTCCGGGGCAGTACGAAGGCCTTCACCGCGGCTCCCTCCCTCGCGTTCCCGCACCTCACGTCTACGCCTTCCACCCTCCCTTCCCGGACGCCGGGACGAGGGGGCCGGAGGTCGGGACATGGCCGGGCCGAGGGTCCGCAGTTCTCCCCGCGAACGTCAGGGCCGGATGATCCGCACCTGGTAGCTGCCGTTGCGCAGTTCGCCCACCACCGAGACGCTGATGCCCGTCTTCTCGTCGGTGAACGTCTCGCCCGGCCGGAACGGCGCGTCCGACAGCTCCGCGTGCACGTTGGGCCGCCGGGTGCAGCCGCCGCTCGAGCCCGTGCTGTCCGACACCGTCACCGGTCCCTGGCCGGTGTCCACGTCGGAGTCCACCTTGTAGATGAGGACGCCCGGTTTGCAGACGGCCTCGTCGTTCCCGGCCTGCGTGCGGACCTCCACCGCGTACCCGGCGCTCTCGGACAGCGGCACGAAGGCCAGCTTCGTCCCGCCCGAGACCGCCAGCGGCGTCAGGACGTGGTCGCTGGCGCCGGACTTCGACGCGCAGCTGATCTGCGTGCTGTCCAGCCAGCCCAGCTTCCACTTGTGCCAGCCCAGCAGGTCGTTGTTGGAGCCCCAGTCCTCGCTCATGATGTCCCAGTGCCCGACCGTGCCCCCGCCGTCGGAGGTGTACAGGTCGGGCAGCCCGAAGACGTGCCCGTTCTCGTGCGGCAGGACCCGGTAGCCGGTCTCCCGGTAGGTGCCGGAGCCGTCGTCCTGCCGGCTGTAGACGAAGGACGTGTTGGCGAGCGGCACCCCGTCGGCGACCGGCGCCTCGCCGTTGCCCGAGAAGGTCACCGACAGGACGGTGTCCAGGGCGGACGGCCCGGCGTTCGGCGTGACCAGGATGTTCACCAGGTCGTACTTGCTGAAGTCCACATCGGAGTCGGCGGCCTTCGCGATGTGCTCGACGAGCTGGCGGTAGCCCGGCTCGTACGCGGACCCGCGCTCGATGCCGTACGCCGCGAAGGGCATCGGCATCCGCAGCCAGGTCCTTATCGGGGCCTCGGCCCGGTAGCTGAGCCGGCCGTAGGAGCTGGTCCGGAACCAGTTGGAGGTCTGGGGGAAGAACTCCGCCATCCGGTCCAGGGCCGTGCCCTCGCCCTTCGCGTCGGGGAAGTCGATCATCAGGTTGAGCGCCTTGACCTCGCCGGTCGAGCGCGCGTACCCGGGCGGCGTCGGCAGTCCCTCGGACATCTGCACGCCCATCGTGCCGGCGATCCGGCAGGGCGCGAGGGCCGATTCGGCCGTCGAGGCCACGGCCCCGGCCGCCGAGTGGCCGCGGCTGGATATCCCCGTGCTCGCCGTCGCCGTGACGCCGAGGGCCAGCGCGGTCAGGCCGATGTACGCGCTGGTGCGGCGTGATCTGCGTATCCGCTGGCGGGTCTGCGGCATGGAGATCGCCTTCGGGTCCGCGGCAGCCGGCCCTGTCCGGACTGCGCTCTGTCGTCACCCTCCGACGGCTGCGGCGCGCCCGCGCGCCGGAGGAGGCCGAACGTGAATCGACATGTGACTCGGGTCACACGGAGGAGTGAAATAACCGGGGACCGGATCCCCGTTTGCACGTGAGTCCCCCGAAGTGGGGACCGGCTCCCCGTTTGGAGGGGTGCCGGACCTGTCACCGCGCCAGGGAGGCCCGGAAATGAAGCGCCCCAGCACCACCGCCCCGGCGGCCCTGCCCGTCCCGGGGGCGGCCGTGGACCTGGCGGCGTCCGAGGCCGGTGCCTGCGCCGCGGCGGCGGCCGCCGCCCGCGGATCCCAGGGCTCCGGCCCCGTCCCGCGCCCGCGCGCCGACGCCGTCCGCAACCGCGAGCGGATCCTGGCGGCGGCCCGCGAGGCCTTCGTCGAGTTCGGCTCCACGGCCGCCTTCGACGAGGTCGCCCGCCGCGCCGGCATCGGGAACGCCACCCTGTACCGGCACTTCCCCGACCGCCCCGCCCTCGTCCACCACGTCGTGCTCTACGTGATGGGCCGGGTCGGCGCGCAGGCCGAGGCCGCGCTCGCCGAAGAGCCCGACGCCTTCGCGGCGCTGTGCCGGTTCACGCACGCCGCCGCCGACGAGCGGATCGGCGCCCTGTGCACCATGCTCGGCGGCGACTTCGACCGCGAACACCCCGAACTCCTCGCGGCGCGCAGCACCTTGGAGGCGGGCGTCGAGGCCCTGCTGACCACCGGCCAGGACGCCGGACTGGTCCGCACGGACATCGGCGTCGGCGACCTGATGGTCGCCCTGTCCCAGCTCAGCCGACCGCTTCCCGGCATCGCCTGCCCCGACGCGGACCGCTTCGTACACCGTCATCTCCAGCTCTTCCTCGACGGGTTGCGGGCTCCGGCCCGCTCCGAACTGCCCGGTTCGGCCTCCACCTTCGAGGACCTGAGGAAGAAACTCATGTGACACACCCAGAGCGCCCACATTAGTCTTTTTCCGGTCTATTCAGTCATTCCGCACAGCACAGTGAAATTGGGTACCCCCATGCCGAAAACAGCCGCGACACCGCCGCAGCTGGCCGCAGACCCCAGCCGCTGGAAGGCGCTCGTCTTCATAGCCCTGGCGCAGCTGATGGTCGTCCTCGACGCGACGATCGTGAACATCGCCCTCCCCTCCGCCCAGACCGACCTCGGCATCTCCGACGGCAACCGCCAGTGGGTCATCACCGCGTACGCGCTGGCCTTTGGCGGCCTGCTCCTCTTCGGCGGCCGCATCGCCGACAAGTGGGGCCGTAAGAACGCCTTCGTCGTCGGCCTCATCGGCTTCGCCCTGGCCTCCGCGCTCGGCGGCGCCGCGAACGGCGAGGCCATGATGCTGGGCGCCCGCGCCCTCCAGGGCGCCTTCGGGGCACTGCTCGCCCCGGCGGCCCTCTCCCTGCTCGCGGTGATGTTCACCGACGCCAAGGAGCGCGCCAAGGCCTTCGGCATCTACGGTGCCATCGCGGGCGGCGGCGGCGCCGTCGGCCTGATCCTCGGCGGCGTCCTCACCGAGTACCTCAACTGGCGCTGGACCTTCTTCGTCAACATCCCCTTCGCGATCATCGCGGCCGTGGGCGCCTGGATGGTCATCCGCGAGCCCGCCGGTTCCCGCAACCGCGCGCCGCTCGACATCCCGGGCGTGGTGCTGTCCACCCTCGGTCTCGTCGCGCTGGTGTACGGCTTCACCCGCGCCGAGTCCGCCGGCTGGTCGGACGCCCTCACCGTGGGCATGTTCGTCGCCTCCGTGGTGCTGCTGGCGGCGTTCGTCCTCGTCGAGTCCAAGGTGAAGTCCCCGCTGCTGCCGCTGCGCGTCCTGCTGGAGCGCAACCGCGGCGGTGTCTACCTCTCGCTGGGCCTGGCCGTCATCGCGATGTTCGGCCTGTTCCTCTTCCTCACCTACTACCTGCAGGTCGTGAAGGGCTACTCGCCCGTCATGACCGGCTTCGCCTTCCTGCCGATGATCGCGGGCATGATCACGGGCTCCACGCAGATCGGCGCCCGGCTGATGACCCGGGTCGCGCCGCGCCTGCTGATGGGCCCGGGCTTCCTGCTCGCCGCCACCGGCATGCTGCTGCTGACCCAGCTCGAGGTCGGGTCCTCGTACCCGGCGCTGATCCTGCCGGCGCAGCTGCTGCTCGGCCTGGGCATGGGCACGGCCTTCATGCCGGCCATGTCCCTGGCCACGTACGGGGTGGACCCGGCGGACGCCGGTGTCGCCTCCGCCATGGTCAACACCTCGCAGCAGGTCGGCGGCGCCATCGGCACCGCGCTGCTGAACACCATCGCCGCGTCGGCGACCACCGCCTACCTGACCGACCACGCGGCCGAGGCCGCGGCGGGCGGTGCGGCGGCCAGGCTGGTCCAGGCGCAGGCCATGGTCGAGGGCTACTCCTCCGCGATCTGGTGGGCGGTCGGCATCCTGGTCGCCAGCTCGGCCATCGCGCTGACCTTCATCAACACCGGCCGTCCCGGTGTGGGCGGCCCGGTGGCCTCCGGCTCCGGATCCGCCGAGGACAGCGAGGTCAAGATCCCGGTGATCGCCCACTGACGGGGGCGACGGGGACGGGAGCGCCCGTCCGGGAATGACTGGACACCCCGCTTGGTTCAAATTTGAACCAAGCGGGGTTAGTCTTTTCGGGCGACCCCGTACGCAGCGCGCCGCGACCCGTACGCAGTGCGCCGCGACCCGTACGGAGCGAGCCGCGACCCCGCACCCACGACCGAGGAGCGCCCCCATGACCGCCGCCGCCCCGAGCCGCATGCCGGCGCTCTACCTCAGCCACGGAGCGCCGCCGCTCGCGGACGACCCGCTCTGGCCCGGCGAGCTGGCCGCCTGGTCCGCGGAGCTGCCCCGCCCCACCGCGATCCTGATGGTCTCGGCCCACTGGGAGGAGGCCCCGCTCGCCCTCGGCGCCACCCGGCCGGTCCCGCTCGTCCACGACTTCTGGGGCTTCCCCGAGCACTACTACCGGGTCCGCTACGAGGCCCCGGGCGCCCCGCGGCTCGCCGAGTCCGTCCGCAAGCTGCTCCAGGCCCCCGGCACCCCGGTCCAGGACATACCGGACCGCGGCCTGGACCACGGCGCGTACGTCCCGCTGGTGGAGATGTTCCCGCAGGCCGACGTCCCGGTCCTGCAGATCTCCATGCCGACGCTGGATCCGCGCCGCCTGATGGACATCGGCCGCAAGCTGGCGCCCCTGCGCGACGAGGGGGTCCTGATCGTCGGCAGCGGCTTCTTCACCCACAACCTCGCCGCCCTGCGCCACACGGGCCCCGGCGTGCCCGCCTGGTCGGCCGAGTTCGACGCGTGGGGCCAGGAGGCCCTCGCCGCCGGCGACCTGGACTCCCTGCTCGACTTCGAGGCCAAGTCCCCGTCGGGCCGCCTCGCCCACCCCCGTACGGAACACTTCGCCCCGCTCTTCGTCACCCTCGGCGCGGCCGAGGCCTCCGGCGACCTCGCCACCCGCCGCGACACGGTGGACGGCTTCTGGATGGGCCTCTCGAAGCGGTCCGTGCAGTTCGGCTTAGGAATCGCCCCGCAGGGCCCCGGTGATCGCCTCGCCGATCACGAACCCCTTGGCGGGCCCTTCGGGGACGATCACCTCGGTCCCGTAGGGCATCCGGACCTCGGAGGCGTACCGCGCCTCACCCGGCACGGGGCCCGACAGTACGCTGACGGTGCCGTGCCCGTCGTAGTCGTCGATGATCACGTAGACCGGGATCCCCGCCCGCGCGTACGCCCGCCGCTTGCGCTCGCGGTCGCGGTCGAGGGACTCCTTGCCGGGTGACACCACCTCCGCGATCAGTTCGACCGCGGAGGCGTCGATTCCGAGGCCGTCCTCGGTGACGTGCTCTTCGGCGTCCTCCAGGGTGATGAAGACGTCCGGGATCCAGACCTTGCGCTTGTGGATGACGTTCATGTCCTGGTGAGCGGCGAATTGGCCGCCGTCCAGGAGCTTGTCCAGGGCGCGGCGCAGGCGATTGGTGATCCGACCGTGTGAGTAGCGACCCGTGGGTGACACCTCGATGAACCCCTCGACGATCTCGGCGCGGTAGCCCTCGGGGAGTTCCATGGCCTTCCATGCCTGCCACAGGACGTCGTCCAGGTCCGACGGGGGGGTCGCGACCCTCGGCATAACGGCCTCCAGCGTCTCGTGGGCGAGAGCGGTCATGTGTGGCACCTCCTCTCAGTCTGGGCGTCGCCGACCGGAGGGCACAAGCGACCCTCCGACGCTAAGGAGGCTCCGTCCCATGCCGGAGGAATATGCCCAGCTGTTCACCCCGACGGATGACGCGTGGGCTGCCTGCCGTTTTCGCCTACATGGGCAATTTGTCGGTTATCCAGCGATTCGATCGCCAGTCCAGGCAACCAGAAGCCGGTGCGGACCGTCTTCAGGGTGGGAGCGCGGCCACGAGCGGCGCTGTCCCGGGGTGAGGAAGGGTCGTCGCGGATGTGACGGCGGTCTCACGGACGCGGCGGACGTGCCGTTTCGCGAGTTTCGCAGGATCGCCCAAGCCCCGGCCTGACCTGCATCTCTTCGGGCTCTCGCGGCACTCATACCCCGCTCCCGGCGGGGCAGGATACTGCAAGATCTCGAAAAACAGGGGGCAACGTGGGAATTCTGTCCCGATTCCAGTCGTTGTTTCCTTCGGAAGCGGGCACTCGGGAGAGTGTCCGGGGACGCACCACCCCGCCAGGGTGGCCGTCCGGCAGCCGCACCGCGACCGAACTCATCGCAAGGGAGCACGCATGGCAACCCGCGCCGTCGCCCGTCGTCAGTCCACGGGCAGCGCCCGCGCTGTGGGCGGGGAGATCGCAGACCGCGACCTGGTCGGCATGTACCTCGACGAGATCGCGCGCACCCCGCTGCTCGACGCGGCCAAGGAAGTGGAGCTGTCCCAGATCATCGAGGCGGGCGTCTACGCCCAGCAGATCCTCGACGGCGTCATAGAGCGCGAGGGCGGTGCGCCCTCCCGCGAGGAGCTTGAGGCGCTGGCCGCCGAGGGCGAGCGCGCCAAGGAAGTCTTCATCCGCTCCAACCTGCGCCTCGTGGTGGCCGTGGCCCGCCGCTACCCGCGCAGCGGCCTGCCGCTCCTCGACCTCATCCAGGAGGGCAACGCCGGCCTGGTCCGCGCGGTCGAGAAGTTCGACTACGCCAAGGGCTTCAAGTTCTCCACGTACGCCACGTGGTGGATCCGCCAGGCCATCACCCGCTCCATCGCCGACCAGTCCCGCACCATCCGCCTCCCCGTCCACCTGGTCGAGGAGCTCGGCCGGATCCGGCGCGTGCAGCGGGAGTTCAACCGGGAGAACGGCCGGGACCCGGAGCACGCCGAGATCGCCGCCGAGTTGGACTCGACGGAGAAGCGCGTGGGCGACGTACTGGACTGGGCGCGCGACCCGGTCAGCCTCAACATGTCCGTGGACGACGACGGCGACACGCAGTTCGGCGACCTCCTCGAGGACACCTCCGCCATCTCGCCGGAGCAGTCGGTCCTTTCGCTGCTGCGCAGCGAGGAGCTGGAGGACCTGCTCGGCAAGCTCGACCAGCGCACCGCGTCGATCATCAAGATGCGGTACGGCATCGACGACGGCCGCGAGCGCACCCTGACCGAGGTCGGCAAGCAGCACGGCCTGACCCGCGAGCGCATCCGCCAGATCGAGAAGCACGCCCTGCTCGAACTGAAGCGCATGGCCCGCGACACCGGCTTCGACGCCGTGGCCTGACCGGCCCGCCCCGAAGCCCCCCAAACGAGCCCCGGCACCTAACCCCCCCCAGGTGCCGGGGCTCCCTTGTCGAAAGCCGAGCTCAGGCACATCCAGCCCCGCCGGCGTGTGAGGCGCGGGGGTCCGCGGGCGGAGCCCCCGACGGGTCCGCGGGCGGAGCCCCCGACGGGTCCGCGGGCGGAGCCCCCGACGGGTCCGCGGGCGGAGCCCCCGACGGGTCCGCGGCGGGAGCCCCGGCTACGGGGCCGACGCCGCCGACGTGAGCCGCGCGGCCAACGCCCCGGCCGCGTCCCGCAACACGGCCGGCTCCCGCACCGTGAACGCCAGCCCCGTCAGGGCCAGCCGCGCCACCAGCCACTCGGGAGCATCCCCGCTGTCGAAGCGCACCCGCGTGCCCCCGCCGCCCGCCCCGCCCCGGCCCCCGCCGCCCTCCGCATCCGCGACGACACCCTCCCGCAGCCACTGCGGCAGCTCCGCCGCCCCCGCCGCGAAGGTGACCTCCACGACGTACGTCTGCCGGCCCCGCAGCCCCCTGCGGACGAACTCCTGTGGATCCATCGGCAGTTCCCGCGGTGCGAACCGCGCCCCCGTCGCGAAGGCCTCGCCCACCCGGTCCACCCGGAAGGTCCGCCAGTCCTCGCGCTCCAGGTCGTAGGCGACCAGGTACCAGCGGCTCCCCGCGCTCACCAGCCGGTACGGCTCCACCAGCCGCCGCGACCGGGCCCCGTCCCCCGCCTCGTACGCGAACCGCAGCCGCTCCGGCCCCGCCACCGCCGAGGCGATCGTCGTCAGCGTCCCCGGGGCCACGCTCGGCCCGTCCCCCCGGGTCAGCGCGACCGTGGCCGACTGCAGCGCGCCCACCCGGTGCCGCAGCCGGGACGGAAGCACCTGCTCCAGCTTGGCCAGGGCCCGTACGGAGGCCTCCTCCACGCCCTCGATCGCATGCCCGGCCCCCGCCCGCAGCCCCACCGCGATCGCCACCGCCTCCTCGTCGTCGAGGAGCAGCGGCGGCATCGCCGCCCCCGCCACCAGCCGGTAGCCGCCCTCCGCCCCCAGGGTGGCCTCGACCGGATAGCCGAGCTCCCGCAGCCGCTCGATGTCGCGCCGGATCGTACGGGCGCTCACCCGCAGCCGCTCCGCGAGCTCGCTCCCGGGCCACTCGCGCGGGGTCTGGAGGAGGGACAGCAGGGAGAGCAGCCGTGCCGGGGTGTCGGTCATGCATTCCAGGCTGCCAGTCAAATAGGACACCAACTGACCTAGATCTTGTCTAAGTTTCTCTCCATGAGCACCGAGACGTCCAAGACATCGCCCGAAAGAGAGAACGGGCCCGTGCGAGAAGAGCGGAACGAAGCACCCCACGACGTATCCAGCGCATCCGGCGCGGCCGGGGCACCCGGCGCACCCGACGTACCCAGCTCGACCGCCGACCGCCGCCGCTGGCTGGCGCTCGCCATCGTGATGACCGCGACCTTCATGGACCTGGTCGACGTCACGATCGTCAACATCGCGATACCCAGCATGCGCCAGAACCTCGGCGCGTCCACCAGCGCGATCCAGTGGATCACCGCCGGCTACGCCCTCGCCTTCGCCGCCGGCCTGATCACCGGCGGCCGTCTCGGTGACATCTACGGCCGCAAGCGCGTCTTCCTCATCGGCATCAGCGGCTTCACGGTCGCCTCGCTGCTCTGCGGCATCGCCGAGAACCCCTCGATGCTCGTCGCCTCCCGCATCCTGCAGGGAGCCATGGCCGCCATGATGGTGCCGCAGGTGCTCGCGATCATCCACGTCAGCTTCCCGCCGCACGAGCGCGGCAAGGTCTTCGGCATGTTCGGCGCGGTCGTGGGCCTCGGAGCCGTCTCGGGCCCGATGCTCGGCGCGCTGCTCACCGAGTGGAACCTGTTCGGCCTCGAATGGCGCCCGATCTTCCTGATCAACCTGCCGGTCGGCATCGCGGCCGTGATCCTCGGCCGCATGTACATCAGCGAGTCCAAGGCCCCCAAGGCGCTGCGCCTCGACCTCGTGGGCGTCGTCCTCGCGACCCTCGCCCTGGTGATGCTGATCTTCCCGCTCACCCAGGGCCGCGAACACGACTGGCCGCTGTGGGGCTTCCTCTGCATGATCGCGGCGCCGTTCGTCTTCGCCGCGTTCATCGGCTATGAGAAGTACAAGATCAAGAAGGATGGCTCCCCGCTCGTGGAGCTCTCCCTCTTCAAGGTCAAGAGCTTCTCCGGCGGCATCGCCGTCCAGCTCACCTTCGGCATCGCGACCGGCATCTTCTTCCTGGTCTGGACGCTGTACATGCAGATGGGCCTGGGCTGGAGCGCCCTGCGCGCCGGCTGCACCGGCATCCCCTTCTCCCTCGCCGTCTCGGGCGCCGCGGGCATCTCGGTCCAGAAGCTCGTGCCGCGCTTCGGCCGCAAGGTCCTCCAGGCCGGTGCGCTGATCATGGCCTCGGGCCTGCTCCTCTACATCTGGGAGTCCGAGCACTACGGCATGGCGATCACCTCCTGGCAGATGGCCGCCCCGCTGGTGCTCATGGGCATCGGCATGGGCCTGATCGTGGCCCCGCTCAACGACACGACGCTGTCCGAGGTGCCGCGCGAGCACGCGGGCTCCGCCTCCGGCCTGATCAACACCACCGGCCAGATGGGCAACGCGCTCGGCCTCGCCCTGACCTCCGTCGTCTTCTTCGGCCTGATCGACGACGACATGGTCTTCGGCGCTCCGTACGTCGAGGCCTTCCGCGGCGCGCTGTGGTGGGTCGCCGGCGTCCTGCTCCTGATCTTCGCGGTGATGTTCATGATGCCGCGCAAGCCGATCCCGATGGAGCAGCGCGAAGGCGGCTCCGAGCACCCGGCCACGCTCGCCGAGAACACCCCGGAGAAGGTCCCGGCCGTCTGAGGCCCTTCGGCCCCACTTCACGGACATGCCCGCTTTTGTTGGCGGGCATGTCCGTTTTTCTTTGTTTTACCGTCGCTCGGGCGTACCGTAGGAGCTGACCCACACAGTCGGGCATCGAACGGACGTAAACCCACATGTACGCACCGGAGCGCCAGCAGGAGATCCTCCGCCTCGCCCGCGAGGCCGGCCGGGTCGACGTGCTCTCCCTCGCCGACCGGTTCCAGGTCACGGCCGAGACCGTGCGCCGCGACCTGAAGGCCCTCGACCGGGCCGGCCTGGTCCGCCGCGTGCACGGCGGGGCCATACCGGCCGGCCGCCTCGACTTCGAGCCGGACCTCACCGAGCGGGAGGCCACCGCCGCCGACGAGAAGGACCGCATCGCGGCCGCCGCCCTCGCCGAACTCCCCGACGGCGGCAGCATCGTCCTCGACGCGGGCAGTACGGTCGCCCGCCTCGCGGCGCAGATCCCCGTCGACATCGCGCTCACCGTGGTCACCCACGCCCTGCCCGTCGCCGCCCGGCTCGCCGACCACACCGGCATCGACCTCCACCTCGTCGGCGGCCGCGTCCGCCACCGCACCCGCGCCGCCGTCGACGCCTGGGCCCTGCGCGCCTACGCCGAGATCCGCGCCGACGTGCTCTTCCTCGCGACCAACGGCTTCACCGCCGAGGGCGGCCTGACCACCCCCGACCTCGCCGAGGCCGCCGTCAAGCGCGCCGCGATGGCCGCCGCCCGCCGCGTGGTCCTCCTCGCCGACTCGGCGAAGGCCGGACAGGAGCACTTCGCGTGCTTCGGCTCCTTCGCGGACGTCGACCTGCTCATCACCGACGCGGGGCTCGACCCCGCCGACAAGGCGGCGATCGAGGCCGCCGGTACGGAAGTCGTGCTCGTATGATCCTCACCGTCACCCCCAACCCCTCCCTCGACCGGACCTACGAGGTCCCGCCGCTGGAGCGCGGCGAGGTACTGCGCGCCACCGGCGACCGGGTGGACCCCGGAGGCAAGGGCGTCAACGTCTCCCGGGCCGTGGCCGCCGCCGGCGTCCGTACGACGGCGGTCCTCCCGCTGGGCGGAGCCCCGGGCACCCTGCTCGCCGAACTCCTCGTGGCACAGGGCGTGGACGTCACCGTCGTCTCGATCGCGGGCGAGACCCGGGCGAACATCTCGCTCGCCGAACCGGACGGCACCCTCACCAAGATCAACGCGGCCGGTCCGGAGCTCACGCCCACGGAGTCCGCCCTGCTCCTGGACACCGTCCGCACCTGCTCCGGCGCCGCCGCCTGGATCGCCTGCTGCGGCAGCCTCCCGCGGGGCCTGCGCCCCGAGTGGTACGCCGACCTCGTGACCCGCGCCCACGCGGCCGGGGCCCGGATCGCCCTGGACACCTCGGGCCCGGCCCTGCTGGCGGCGCTGCCCGCCCGTCCCGACGTGATCAAGCCCAACGCGGAGGAGCTCGCCGAAGCCGTCGGCCGTCCGCTGGCCACCCTCGGCGACGTGGTCAAGGCCGCCGAGGAGCTGCGCTCGCTGGGCGCGGGCGCGGTCCTGGCCTCCCTCGGCGCCGACGGCCAGCTGCTGGTCTCGGAGGAGGGCAGCCACTACGGCACCGCGGCCGCACCGGCGGTGCGCAGCAACGTGGGGGCGGGCGACGCCTCCCTGGCCGGCTTCCTGATCGCGGGAGGCGCGGGCCCCGAAGCCCTCGCCTCGGCCCTGGCCCACGGCGCGGCCGCGGTCCAGCTCCCCGGCAGCGCCATGCCGACCCCCTCGGACCTGCGGCCCGACGCGGTCCGGATCACCCAGGACCTTCCCCTGGACCTCCCCCTGTCCGACCCCGCCACGGCCTGACGCGAGCAAAGGAGCCCGCGATGAGCGAGATGATCACCCCCGAACTGGTCGACCTCGACCTGTCCGCCGACTCGAAGGAAGCGGCGGCGCGGGCGCTGGCGGAACGCATGGTGGAGCGCGGCCGGGTCACGGACCTGGACGGCTTCCTGGCGGACGTCGCGGCGCGCGAGGCCCAGATGCCGACCGGCCTGGAGGGCGGCATAGGCATCCCGCACTGCCGCAGCCCCCACGTCACGGCCCCCACCCTCGCCTTCGGCCGGGCCGCGGCCGGCGTCGACTTCGGGGCCGCCGACGGGCCGGCGGACCTGATCTTCCTGATCGCGGCCCCCGCCGGCGCGGACGACGCCCACCTGTCGATCCTGTCCTCGCTGGCCCGCCGGCTGATGAGGCCGGAGTTCGTGGCGTCCCTCCGCGCCGCCGCCGACCCGACGGAAGCCGCCGCGCTGATATCGGGCGAGCCCGCGACCGACCCCACGGCCGGGCGCGCGACCGGCCCCACGACCGGCCCCACGCCCGAGCCCACGCCCGGCCCCACGGCCGGGTCCACCGCCGACCCCACGACCGAGCCCACGACCGGCCCCATGCCCGAGCCCACGACCGGCCCCACCGCCGGGTCCACCGCCGACCCCACGACCGGCCCCACGGCCGGGTGCACCGCCGACCCCACGACCGGGTCCACCGCCGACCCCACGACCGGCCCCACGGCCGGGTCCACCGCCGACCCCACGGCCGGGTCCACCGTCGGCCCCGCGGCAGGGTCCACCGCCGGGCCGGCCGCGCGGGCCGGCGCCCCCGCCCCGCCCCTGCCCGACGCCGGGGCGGCCGGCCCCGGGCCTCGCGACGGGTCCGGCGCGGAGCACCCGGAGCGGCGGCCGGGGCCGCAAGCCCCGGTTCCGGGCAGGGGCGGCGTGGGGGAGGACCCCGCACGGCAGCCCTTCCGCGTCGTGGCCGTCACCTCCTGCCCCACCGGCATCGCCCACACCTACATGGCCGCCGAGTCCCTCCAACAGGCCGCCGCCGAGGCCGGAATCGACCTCCGCGTCGAAACCCAGGGCTCCGCCGGCTTCACCCGCCTGGCCGCGGAGGACATCGCAGCCGCCGACGCGGTCGTCTTCGCCCACGACGTCCCCGTCCGGGACAGGGCCCGCTTCGCGGGCAAGCCCACCGTCGACGCCGGTGTGAAGGCCGGCATCAACCGCCCCGCCGAACTCCTCGCCGAGGCCCGCGACAAGGCCGCCCGCGGCGAGGTGGCCGACCACAGCCCGACGCCGGTCGAACGCGCCGGGGAAGAGGCCGACGGCTACGGCGCCAAGCTCCGCACCTGGCTCATGTCCGGCGTCAGCTACATGGTCCCGTTCGTCGCCGCCGGCGGCCTGCTCATCGCCCTCGCCTTCGCCATCGGCGGGTACGAGATCAACACCGCCCCCTCCGTGGCCGAGCACTTCGTCTGGACCGAGTCCGCCAGCTGGGCCGCGCTCCTCTTCCAGACCGGCGGCCTCGCCTTCGGCTTCCTCGTCCCCGTCCTCGCCGGATACATCGCCTACGGCATGGCCGACCGCCCCGGCCTCGTCCCCGGCTTCGTCGGCGGCGCCGTCGCCCTCACCATCAACGCCGGCTTCCTCGGCGGCCTGATCGCCGGCCTCCTCGCAGGCGGCACCGTCCTCGCCGTCCAGCGGCTGAAGGTGCCCGCCGCCCTCCGCGGCATCATGCCCGTCGTCGTCCTGCCGCTGATCGGCTCGGCCGTCACCGCGTTCCTGATGTTCCTGGTCGTCGGCAAGCCCGTCGCCTCGCTCCAGCAGGCCCTCACCGACTGGCTGTCCGGCCTCTCCGGCGCCAACGCGATCATCCTCGGGGTGATCCTCGGCCTGATGATGTGCTTCGACCTCGGCGGCCCGCTCAACAAGGTCGCGTACGCCTTCGCCATCGGCGGCCTCGCCACCCCCAACGAGGGCAGCCTGAAGGTGATGGCCGCGGTGATGGCCGCCGGAATGGTGCCGCCGCTCGCGATGGCGCTGGCCACCACCCTCCGCGGCCGGCTCTTCTCGAAGACCGAACGGGAGAACGGCAAGGCCGCCTGGTTCCTCGGCGCCTCCTTCATCAGCGAGGGCGCCATCCCCTTCGCCGCGGCCGACCCGCTGCGCGTCATCCCCGCCGCCATGGCCGGCGGTGCGGTCACCGGCGCCCTGTCGATGGCCTTCGAGTGCACCCTGCGGGCTCCGCACGGCGGCATCTTCGTGATCCCGCTGATCGGCAACCCGCTGCTCTACCTGATCGCCATCGCCGCCGGCACGGTGACCACCGCCGGGCTGGTCGTCCTCCTCAAGGGCCTGCGCAAGCCGGACGAGGCCCAGACCCCGGCCGCCGACCCGGCGGACCAGGCCAAGATCACGGCCGCGGCCTGAACACCACGGCACCGCGGGCGGGGGCGCGGGCGAGGGCCGGGCCGGAACGCCCGCCCCCGCCCCGCCCCGTCCCGGTCAGGCCCGGGCCGGCCTCACCGCACGCGCGCCCGGAGCTCCATCGCCCCCCGCGCGGCGGCCTCGCTCTCGTACACCTCGCACATGTGCCGCCCGTCCGGCGTCGCCGTGTGCTCGACCTCCCACAGGCTGACCTCCGCCCCGTCCAGCAGCACGAAGGCGTGCTCGTACAGGCTGAAGCCGGCCTCCCGCCCGCCCGAGGCGCAGGGCCGGCCGCCGAAGGACTGCGTGATCTGGTGCGCGTACGCCGACCGGAGCCGCTCGGCGACCGGCTCGCCGGGCCGGTCCGCGTTCTCCGCGCGGCGCAGCACCCGCCGGGCGTGGTCGGCGGACTCCTCCACCGCGTACTCCCGGTGCGGCCGCGTCGACGCGGAGGCGGCGAACAGTGCGGTCAGCGCCGCCACGTCGGCATGGGCCGGCTCGTCCCCCGGCAGGAGCGCCGGGTCCAGGGCCGCCTCGGACGGGGGCTCCCCGAACAGCCGGGCCACCGCCAGGCAGGTCTCCGCCTTGCTCGCGAAGAGCTCGTGCCGGACCGTGCGGTCACCCTCCTGCCGGTACACGAGCTCCCACAGCGACACCGACCCGCCGTCGGCCAGCAGATGGGTGTGCTGGTGGGTCTCCCGCCAGGCTCCCGTTGCGGGACTGTGGTGCGTGGTGTAGAGCGAAGAGCTGTGGGCGAGCGCCGTACCGAGGCGCTCGACCAGCCTGTCGGGCAGGTCGAAGGAGTTCAGGGCGCGGCCGAGGAGCCGGCCGAGGTGTGCCTCGGTTGTCTCGTACGGATCGCTCACGGTGGGTCTCCAGGCCGTCGCAGCTTGTCACTTCGCGGAAGCTCAACGTAACCCCTGGCTCTGACATCACGTCCGGGGTTCGGTAAAACGTCCGGGAAGCAACGGGGGTTCCCGCCACACCTTCAGGTCAACTTGCGTACGGATGGGCATGGTTAGGGACCCTCTGTGGCGAAGCGCGGGACTATGGGCCGCATGGCAACGAATACAGTGGGCCCCCCGCGCCGGCAGGAACGGCCCCGCACTCGGCACGGGAGCGAAGAGGACGCCACGCCCAAGCGGTTGGCCTGGCTGCTGGCCCTCACCGGGGCGGCGGGAGTGCTGGCCTCCTGGGTGATCACCCTGGACAAGTTCCTCCTGCTGGAGGACCCGGACTTCAAGCCCGCCTGCAGCCTCAACCCCGTGGTCTCCTGCGGCAGCGTGATGCAGAGCGACCAGGCGGCGGCCTTCGGCTTCCCCAACCCCATGCTGGGGCTGGTCGCGTACGCCGTCGTGGTCTGCGTCGGCGCGGGCCTGCTGGCGGGCGCGCGCTACCGCGGCTGGTTCTGGCTGGGCCTGAACGCCGGCACCCTCTTCGGGGTCGGCTTCTGCACCTGGCTGATGGTGCAGTCGCTGTACGAGATCAACGCGCTGTGCCTGTGGTGCACTCTGGCCTGGGTCGCCACGCTGCTCATGTTCTGGGCGGTCACCGCGCACAACGTCCGTACGGGGAACCTGCCTTCGCCCGGCCCGGTCCGGGGCTTCTTCGCCGAGTTCGGCTGGGCCCCGCCCGCCCTGCACGTCGGGGTGATCGCCATGCTGGTCCTGACCCGGTGGTGGGACTTCTGGACCGGCTGAGGGCGCGGCTCGCGCGAAAGGGCCCCGGCAGCTGGAGGCTGCCGGGGCCCTCGTCGGTTCGCTCCACGGGCACGGGGCCCGGAGATCAGCTGCCGACGGAGGCGTTGCCCGAGAGGACCGGGATGTTGCTGAGGATGTGCGAGAGCGGCTCGTCGCCCTTGGCCTGGGTCGAGTTCTCGGTGCACTGCTGGTTCATCGGGTTGGACAGGACGTTGATGTCCTGGACGCCGACGTTGAGCAGCGCCACCAGCGACTGGGCGTTGACCTTGACCGGCAGGCCGACACAGGGCTTGTTCAGGGTGCCCTGGACCAGGCCGAGCTGCGGGCTCTGGTCGCCGTGGGTCTTCTGGTTGCCGTAGACCTGCGAAGCGCCGTTGCCGTTCACGGTGTTGATGCCGTTGTCGTTGCCGATGGCCATGGCCGGGGCCGCGGCGGCAGCGCCCGCGCCCACGGCAACGGCGGAGACAGCGGCGGCGGTCATGATCTTCTTGAACATCTTGATCCTTCTGTCGCACGAGTGCCCGCTAATGGAGCGCCCTGGTCAACTGCCCCGCCAGGGGGTTGGTTCCGCTGCTTCACTCAAACGGCCCGTGTGGGGGGAGGTTTTCCCCGGCCCGGGTGAGAGACCCCCGGACGCCTGCGCGAAGCCCGTACGAAGCGCGCAGTCGGCCCGCCTCCGGTTGCGCTCCGTGGGAGGTGTTCGCACGGTGGGTGAGGGAGCGGATCGTCTGGTCCGTATCCGCGCGACCACGAGAAGGAAACACCCATGCACCCCACGAAGCCGTACCGCGCCCGCCGCGCCCGCCTCCTCGTCCCGTCGGCCCTGGCCGTCGTCATACTGTCCGGCGCGGCGGCCCCCGCGGGCGCCGTGGAAGGTGACCGCGCAGCCGTACGGCAGCAGCTCGAGACCCAGCGGCGCGCGGCGGCCGGTCCCGTCGACGACCTCATCAACGGGATCCTCGAATCCATCAAGGCGCTGCTGCCGGCGGGCGTCACCCTGCCGGACATCAAGATCCCGGAGATCAAGCTCCCCGAGATCAAGCTGCCGGAGATCCCGGGGGTCGAGCTCCCGCAGATCCCCGGCGTGGAGCTGCCGGCGCTGCCGCCCCTCACCCCGCCGACGCTGCCGGCCCCGGCGGCTCCGGCGGAGATCGTTCCCGAGCTCCCGGACCTCGAGATCCCCGAGATCGAGATCCCGGACCTTCCGTAACGTCCGAAGCCGTTCGTGGTTACGACTATTGAGCTGAACAGGTCTGATCGCGGAGGGAACCGTGTCGTCAGGGAAGATGGACCGTTTCGCTCGATGTGAGCCCCGAATCGGGGCAGAACATCGAACAGAAGGTGCACTTCCCATGAACTCTGCCAAGAAGGCCGCCCTGGTCCTGGCCACCGCTGGTCTCGCTGCGGCCGGTGCCGCCGGCTCCGCCGTCGCCGACTCGTCGGCCGAGGGCGCGGCCGTGGGTTCCCCCGGTGTCCTCTCGGGCAACCTGGTCCAGGTCCCGGTCCACGTGCCGGTCAACGTCTGCGGTAACACCGTGAACGTGATCGCGCTCCTGAACCCCGCGTTCGGCAACGTCTGCGTCAACGACTGACGTCGGCTGTAGAACGACTGTGGGCGCCCCGGCCTCGCCGGTGGCGCCCACAGTCATGTCCGGACCGCTCAGCGGGCGCCGCCGTTGAGCTGGACGCCGCCGAGGAGCGGGGACGCCTGGGTGGCGCCGTTCGCGAGGCCGAGCAGCTGGCCGGGCACGTTGTTGCGGACCTGGTTGACCCGCTGGACGGTGCCGAGGACGTTGTCCACGTGCTCGCCCTGCTCGGCCAGTCCGGCGCCGACGATCTGCGGGAGCTGCTCGGAGACCGGGTTCACGGCCTCCGTCACCGTGGTCGCCCCGCTCGTGAGGCTCATCGGCACCGTGGGAGGGGCATCGGCGGCGAAGGCGGGGGCGGAGGCGCCGAGGGCGGCTACGGAGCCGGCGACGACAGCGGCGACCTTCGTGAGCTTCATTATCGAAATCCTCTTCTTTTCGTGGGGCCGAGGCGTCAGCGGCGACCGTCGCGCCGCTTTCGCCATGGGTAACGATTCCCCGCCGATCGGGAAACGCGAAGCGCGGGTACATGACAGCGACCGGAGAATCCGACAAGGGATTCTCCGGCCGATATTTCTTCCGATTACCGGTATTGCCGTCAGGAGATGCGCGACCGCCGGTACAGAATGGCGCCGCCGAGGATCAGCGCGGAGGCGAGGGCCGCCGCGGCGGCGGGCTGGCCCGCGCCGGTCTCGGCCAGCACGGGCGCGGTCACCTGCGCGGGCGCAGGCGCGGGGGCAGGCGCCGGGGCCGGGGCGGGGGCGGGGAGCGGAGCCGGCTCCGCCGCCGGGGGCAGGTGCACGGGGGTGTCGCCGGCGGGGGCGGCCGGGGGCTGGTCGGCCGGCCGGACGACCTCCGGGGCCGGGTGCTCCGGCAGGCTGCCGTGCGGCGGCCCCGCGGGCTCCTCCTCGGCGGGGACGGGCGCGGGAAGCGGTACGGGCGCCTCCTCGACCGGGGCGGGCAGCGGCTTCGGCGCCTCGTCGACCGGCGCGGGGAGCGGAGCCGGGGCCTCCGGGACGGGCTCGGGCCCGGGGGCGGGGGCGGGCAGCGGCTTCGGGGCCTCGTCGACCGGCGCGGGGGGCTGCGCCTCGGGACTCGGCGCGGGCTCCTCCTCGGCCGGGGGCGGCGGGGCCGGGTGCTCGTCGACCGGCTCGGGCATGGGGTGGGGCTGCTCGGGCGCCGGGGGTGCGTGGTGCGCCGGCGGGGGCGGAGCGGTTTCGGGGTGGTCGTCGCACTCCTCCTCGCCCTCCTGGCCGTGGCCGCCGTAGCCGCCCTCGTGGCGCGGCTCCTCCTGGCGCGGCTTCGCGTGCCGCGGCCCCTCGTGGCGGGTCTGCTCGTGGCGGGTCTGCTCGGGGCGCGGCGACTCGTGGCGCTGCTCCGGCAGCGCGTGCCGCGGGCCCTGGCGCTCCTGGAGGTAGCGCTCGAAGGCCTCGGCGTTCTCGGGGCTGAGGTAGCGCCCGTAGTCGTAGCCGTCGTGGGTGTGCGAGCCGGTCGTGGTGGCGCAGGTGTTCCCCATCGAGGGGTTGAGCGCCGCACCTCCGTCCACGCTGTTGCCGCACACGTTCGGGGCGAAGGTGACCGGTACCGAGACGCTGTTGCCGGCCAGCACACCCGGAGAGTGCGAGGCCTCGGCCGTCGCTCCCGGGTGCGCGTAGGCCGCACCGGTCGCGATCGACAGCAGACTCGACGCTGCCGCCGCCGTGAGCATCCCCTTGCCCAGTACCTGTCGGCTCAGTACCTGTCGCATGGGTCCTTCCCTGTCTACCGGCGCTGGTGCCGGTGCTTAATCGGAGGTGGCCTCGGAGTGCACCGCCGTGCACTCCGAGGCCACCCCGAGGAGGTCTGCCCGTGTGGGCCGGGACCGCTTGGTCAGCGGTTGATGCAGACGTTGCCGAACGTGGGGTTCAGCAGACCGATCACGCTGACGTTGTCGCCGCAGACGTTGACCGGGATGTTGATCGGCACCTGGCCGGTGTTGCCGGACAGGACGCCGGGGGAGCCCGCGGTCCTGCCCGTGGCGCCGGCGTCGGCCAGGGCGGGGGAGGCGGCACCGGCTGCCATCAGAACCCCGGCGGCCAGCACCACTGCCTTCTCGTGCTTCATCTGCTTTTCGATCCTTCCCGCAGTGGCGTATCCGCTGCAGAAATATCAACGAGTGGTCGAGGCAAAAGAAACCGCGCGTTTTCGGCGGTGCTCCGGGAATTCGCCCCGATGATCCGGGGAATTCAGGAAGCCGGTGAATGCGCCCCTCTTTCGCGCATTCACGCGGCGAGGCCGCCGCGACCCGAAGGTGCGACGGCCTCGCGGGGGCGTTCCTCGGTCAGCTGCCGGAGGAGACGTTGCCGGAGAGGACCGGGATGTTGTCCAGGATGTGCGAGAGCGGCTCGTCGCCCTTGGCCTGGGTGGAGTTCTCGGTGCACTGCTGGTTCATCGGGTTGGACAGGATCGGGATGTCCTGGACGCCGACGTTGACCAGGGCCAGCACCGACTGGACGTTGGCCTTCGCGGGCAGGGCGATGCAGGGCTTGTTGAAGGAGCCCTGGATCAGCGCCATCTGCGGGCTCATGTTGCCGTAGGTGGCCTGGTTGCCGTAGATCTGCGAAGCGCCGTTGCCGTTCACGGTGTTGATGCCGTTGTCGTTCCCGATGGCCATCGCCTGCGGCGCCATGGCGGCACCCATGCCCACGACCGAGGCCGCAACCGCCGCCGTGGCCATCATCTTCTTGATCATTGTCGTCCCTTTTTTGCAGGATTGCCCGGTACTGGAGCACCCGGAACAACGGCCCGGCGGCCGCCGGGGTTGCGTGGCTTCACCCGGATGCCGACGTTTCGGAGCTCGCGGTTGACGCTCAGGCGTTCCCGCCTTTTCGGTTCGAACAATGGTGCAAGCGATAACGACCCGCCCGCTTCGAGGGTGCGTGGTATCGCCCAAAAGGCCGTACGAGCGAGTCCGACGTGATTTCCAGCCCGATTTCTGACAAAGTTCACTCCTGTTTTGTTCCCTTGATCGAAAATGGAGACGGGGTCATGGGTTCCTCCCGCAGAATCCTCGGCACACTCGGTCTGCTGTCCTGCCTCACCCTTTCCGCATACGTCCCCACCGCGCAGGCCTCCCCCGCTCCGCAAGCCCCCGCTCCCCGTGAGAAGTCCCGGATTCCGTTCACCCAGCGTTATCAGGCCGTGCAGCACGGCGGGCTGGTCCGCGCCTCCAACTCCGGCATCAGCTGCCGCCGCGAGGAGTCCCCGCAGGCCGAGCCGTGTGCCGAGGTCAAGCGGGGCGCAGCGGGGGTCAACGGGGACTTCGAGATGTTCTACAGCGAGGTCGACAAGGACCCGGACACCTACAACTCCACCCGAGCCGAGCTCAAGGTCCCGCAGGGCGCGAAGGTCTCGTACGCCCGTCTGTACTGGGGCGGCAACCTGCGGGTGGGCGAGCAGAAGCCGCCGGAGGACAACGGCCGGGTGCTGGTCGCCGAGCCGGGCGGCGCGTACAAGGAGGTGCTGGCCGACACGGTGATGGGGCACCACACGGATGCGGGCAGCGATGCCTACCAGGCTTCGGCCGACGTGACCCCGCTGGTCCGCAAGGGCGGCGCCGGGATGTGGACGGTGGCGCAGCTCAACATCGCGATGGGCCACTCCGAGGCGGGGGCCTGGGGCGGCTGGACGCTGGTGGCGGCGTACGAGCACCCGCAGGAGCCGGTGCGCCGGATCTCGCTGTGGGACGGCTTCGAGTCGCTCGCCGCCCGCCCCGGAGCCGGTGACGGGCTGGTCGAGGTGGACGGGCTCGACGTGCCGGCCGGGGCCTCCGGGCGGGCCGGGGTGGTCGCCTACGACGGGGACCGGGGCACCCTGGAGGACTCACTCACCGTGACGGCCGACAGCGGTCGCCGGGTGAGCCTCAGTGATCCGGAAAATCCTTTCAATGATGTGATGAATTCCACGATCACGGAATTCGGACAGCACACGTTCGTACGACAGCCTGATTATGTGAACAATCTCGGCTATGACGCGGACGTATTCGACCTGAGTCCCGCCCTGTCCGGTGGTGCCCGCAGTCTGAGTTTCAGGTTCACGGGCGAAAGTCAGGGCCATTTCCTCGGTGTGCTCTTCGTTCAGACAGACGCGCGCCGCTGAACGCAGGAGACCACTCCACGTGCCCACACAGCCATGGGCGGCACAGCCCACGACCGTCCTCCACCTGACCCAGCCCGTAGACGGCGGGGTCGCACGGGTCGTCACCGACCTCGTGCGCGCCCAGAGCGCCGCGGGGCTGCGGGCCGTCGTCGGCTGCCCGCCCGGCGGAACGCTCGCCGACGCCGCCCGGGACGCCGGCGCCGAGGTGCTCACCTGGCGCGCCGGGCGGTCCCCCGGACCCGGTCTGCCCGCCGAAGTGCTCGGCGCCCGGCGGCTGCTGCGCCGTGTCCGGCCCGACCTCCTGCACGCCCACAGCGCCAAGGCCGGGCTGGCCGGGAGGCTCGCCGCCCGCGGCGCCGTCCCCACCGTCTTCCAGCCGCACGCCTGGTCGTTCGACGCCGTCGGGGGGGCCACCGGCGCCCTCGCGCTGCGGTGGGAGCGGTACGGGGCCCGGTGGGCCGACCGGGTGCTCTGCGTCAGCGAGGCCGAGCGCCGGGCGGGCGAGGCCGAGGGGATCGCCGCCCGCTGGTCCGTCATCCGCAACGGCGTGGACCTCGGCCACTTCCGGCCCGGCGGCCCGGACCCCGGACAGGACAAGGCCCGGGCCCGCGCCGGGCTGCCGCTGCCCGCCGCCTTCCGGGACAGCCTGGCGGACGGGGGACCGCTCGCCGTCTGCGTCGGCCGGATCTGCCCGCAGAAGGGGCAGGACATCCTGCTGCGGGCCTGGCCGGAGCTGCTCGGCACCCTCCCCGGAGCCCGCCTCGCCCTCGTCGGCGACGGCCCCGACACCGAGCGGCTGCGCCGCACCGCCCCCTCCGGAGTGCTCTTCGCGGGCGCCGCCCCGGACATCCGACCGTGGCTTCGGGCCGCCGATCTCGTTGTACTGCCGTCGCGGTGGGAAGGCATGGCGCTCGCCCCGCTCGAAGCCATGGCCTGCGGCCGCCCGGTCCTGGTCTCCGACGTCAGCGGTGCCCGGGAGAGCCTGCCGCCCGGCCAGGGACGGCTCTGCCTGGTGCCGCCGGAGGACCCGACGGCGCTGGCCAAGGCCCTGGGACGGCTGCTGGCCGAACCGCGGCTGCTCGCCGAACTCGGAGAGCAGGCCCGGCAGCACGCCCGGACCGACTTCGACGTGCGGCGGACCACGGACGCGGTCACCGGCCTGTACCACGAACTGCTGGGCAGGCCCCGGCCCTTGAACCAGGAGCGCATCAGCCGATGACGATGGACAGCGCACCCGCCCGGCACACCGGGCAGGGCGGCACGGGGCCCGCCGGCAGTGCCGTGGCGCCGGCGCAGAGCAGAACAGCACGCCGTGCCGCGACCGCCATCCACCCGCCGCGCGGGCCCCGGGCCGGCCAGGCCCGCCCCGCCGTACGCCCCCAGCGGGTCCGCCGCCGGGACGGGGTACTCCCGCTGCTCACCGCCGACGCGCTGGCCGCCGTCCTCACCGTGACGGCGCTGTCCGCGACCGCGCTGCCCGCAGCCGCCCTGCCGGGCGCCGCGGCCGCGCCGCTCGCCGTCCTGCTCGCCGCGCTGCACGCACAGGCCGGGCTCTACCGGCCGCGGCTCGCGCCCTCCGCGCTCCTGGAACTGCCCGCGCTGGCCGGACGGTCCGCCGTCCTGTGGTGCGGCGCGGCCACGGTCGTCGCCGCGGTGGAGCCCGCCCGGGCCCTGGGCTGGGGCGCGCTGCTCACCGCCGTGTGCCTGCAGGCCGTACTGGCGTGCGCGGGACGCGGGACCGTCAACCAGTTCCGCCGCCGCACCCGCGTCCGGCGGCCCGCCTCCGCCCTCGTGGTCGGACCCGGCGGCGGAGCGGCCGCGGTGGCGGCCGCCCTGCACGGGCGCCCCGAGTACGGGCTGCGCCCGGTCGGGCTCGCCGACACCGGGACCGTCCCCGAGGGCGACACCGGCACGCTGCCGGTGCTCGCCACCCACGAGGACATCCGGCGGGCGGTCATCCAGAACTCCGTGCGGCACGCCGTGTTCACCCGCCCGCCCGAGGCCGACGAGCGCACCGCCTCCCTGGTCCGCCTCTTCCACGACCACGGCTGCCGGCTCTGGCTCGCCGACCCGGCCGGCACCGCCAAGGTCACCGGGATGCGGGTGGCGCACCCCGCCGACCAGCTGTGGGGGTACGCCGTCCAGCCCCTGCTGCCCCGCCCCGCGCGGCCGCTGGAGCGCTGGGTCAAGCGGGGCCTGGACGCGATCCTCGCGCTGGCCGCGCTGGTGGCCGCCGCGCCCGTGATGGCCGCCTGCGCGCTCGCCGTGCGGTTGTGCGACGGGCCGGGGGTGATCTTCCGGCAGGAGCGGGTCGGCCTCTACGGGCGCCCCTTCACCCTGCTGAAGTTCCGTACGCTGCGCGCCGACGAGCACGAGTCCGCCACCCGCTGGACGGTCGCGGGCGACCGGCGGATGAGCCCGGTCGGCTCCTTCCTGCGCAAGTCCTCGCTGGACGAGCTGCCGCAGCTGTGGAACGTCGTACGGGGGGACATGAGCCTGGTCGGGCCGCGGCCCGAACGGCCCTTCTTCGTCGCCAAGTTCTCCACCGTCCACCCCGGTTACGAGGCCCGGCACCGGATGCCCGTCGGCATCACCGGCCTGGCCCAGATCAACGGCCTGCGGGGGGACACCTCCATCGAGGACCGGGCCCGGTTCGACAACCACTACATCGACACCTGGTCGCTGTGGCAGGACCTGTGGATCCTGGCCCGCACCGCGGCCTCCTTCTTCCGCTTCCGGCTGGGGGGCAGCTGATGAGCCTTGCGGTATCGCTGAACGGGGTCCGGCCGGACGTGCCGGCGCTGCTGCGGCGGCACTGGCCGCTGCTGCCGCTCGCCGCGACGGTGCTGTTCCTGCTGGCCCCGCTCCCGGCCGGGGACGCCACGGCCTCCGGGAAGGTCGGCCCGGCCGACGCGGCCTCGCTGCTGCTGGTCCTCGTCTGCGCCGTGCAGGCGCTGCGCGGGCGGGTGCGGGGGCTGACCCCGCTGGGCGCGCTCGTGCTCGGGCTGCCCGCGGTCGGGCTCGCGGTCGCGACGGTGACCGCCGGGGACCCGTACGCGGCCCTGCCGGGCTTCGTGCGCTACCTCCAGGTCTTCGTGCTGGTCCCGGCGGCGGTGGTGCTGCTGGTGCGCGACGCCGGGGAGTTCCGGATCGCCGCCGGGTGCTTCGTGGTCCTGGCGCTGGTGCAGGGCGCGGTGGGGGTCGTCCAGTACGCGACCCACACCGGCGCCTCCTACCAGGGCGAGGACGTCCGGGCCGTGGGGACCTTCGGTCCCGGTGACGTCATGGGCATGGCCACGGTGGTGGCGTACGGGCTGGTCGTGGCGACCGCCGTCGCGCTGGCGCCGGGGCTGCCGCGGCGGACCCGGCGGATCGCCGGGGGCTGCGCGCTGGCGCTGGTGCTGCCGCTGGTGCTGTCCTTCAGCCGGGGCGCCTGGATCGCCACGCTGGGCGCGGCGGTGCTGGTGATGCTGCTGGCCGGGATCCGGCGGGCGCTGAAGGTGCTGCTCGCGCTGGGCGCCGCCGGGGTGGTGCTGGTGGGCGGCCTCGGGGTCGGCTCGGAGATGGTCGCGGAGCGGCTGACCTCCATCACGCAGGTCTCCAGTGCGCCCGACCAGTCGGTGACCGACCGATACACGATGTGGGCCGCCGCGGAGTCGATGTGGCGGGAGCGGCCGGCGGTGGGGGTGGGGCTGAAGGGCTTCCCCGCCAACCGGGACGGGCACGCCTCGCTCGGCCTCTCCTCCGGCAGCGACACCGCCGGCGCGGGCCAGGGGTACATCCGCCAGCCGCTGCTCTCCCCGCACAACATGTACCTGCTCATCCTGAGCGAGCAGGGGCTGATCGGGCTGGTCGCCCTGGCGGGGGGCTGGGCGGCGCTGCTGGTGGCCGGGGCCCGGCGGCTCGCCGACGGCGGCGCCCGGCGGATCCGGGACTGCGGGCTGATCGCGACCGGGCTGTTCGTGTGGCAGCTGACCGACTTCCTGTACGCGGACATCGGCGGCCCGTCCACCGTCCTGACCGGGGTGATCATCGGCCTCGCCGCCTGGTGGGCGCTTCCCTCCCGGGAGGGCGGGGATCCGGGCGGCCCGGCCTCGCCCCCCGCCTCCCGGCGGAGCGGTCCGGTGTGGTCCGCCGCCTCGGGCCTACGGGGCCCGGCCCCTGAGGGTTCGAGCGGCCGGTGACCGACACGACGCCCAGGCGGCCCGCCTCCGGCCCTCCGGCCGGGGCGGGCCCCACCCGTGTCCCGGGCACCGGACTTGGCATGACGCCGGGCCCCGCCGGGGCGGGCCCCACCCGTGTCCCGGGCACCGGACTTGGTACGACGCCGGACCCTGCCGGGGTGGGTCCCGCCCGTGTCTCGGGCACCGGACTTGGCATGACGCCGGACCCTGCCGGGGTGGGTCCCGCCCGTGTCTCGGGCACCGGACTTGGCATGACGCCGGACCCTGCCGGGGCGGGCTCCGCCCGTGTCTCGGGCACCGGACCGGGCACGACGCCGGACCCTGCCGGGGCGGGCCCCGCCCGTGTCTCGGGCACCGGACCGGCTACGACGCCGGACCCTGCCGGGGCGGGTCCCGCCCGTGTCTCGGGCACCGGACTTGGCATGACGCCGGACCCTGCCGGGGCGGGCTCCGCCCGTGTCTCGGGCACCGGGCCCGGCGCGACGTCGGGCCCCGCCCAGGTCCCACCCCGGAGCACGGCCCGCGCCCAGAGCACCCCCGCCATTCCCGACACCCCCGGAGCCGCCCCGGAGCCCGCCGCCGGGCCGCTCCGGGGTCCGGTCCTGCCCGGGTGGCCGCCGACTCCGCCGGATGCGGCAGCCCCCGGCACAACCCCGCCCCCGGGCCGCCCCGCACCGGCCGCGCCCGCGCCGCCTGCCGGGTCCGCCGGTGCGCCGGGGCCGCTGCGGGGGCCGGTGCTGCCCGGGCGGCCGCAGGGGGCGCCGCCGTTGGCCGACCACGGGCTCGGGGCGGGTGCGGAGTCGCTGCGCGGGCCCGTCTTGTCCGGACGGCCCGTGGGCGGCCCCGTGGACGAGGGGGCCGGGGCGGCTGCGCGGGATCCCGGGTTCATCGCCGGGGCGGTGCCCGGGGTGGTGCCCGGGGCCGCCGGCGGGCGGGGACGGGTGCGGGTGGCGGCGTACGCCAGCGGTGGCACGGCACGCGGAGCCGGTGCGGGCGGAGCCGGTGCGGGTCGGTGGACGCGGCCGCCGAGCACGAGGTGCACAGCTCGCTCGCCGCGCACCGGGAGGGGCGTACCAGCCTGCTGATCTCG
>NZ_JBEZLV010000018.1:0-156145 GCF_040652335.1 Streptomyces sp. NPDC048270 | reverse complement strand
CGCACCGCAGACAAACTGAAATACCTCGCCGGAACCGAATCCGGAATGGAGGCCTACATCAACGACATCCGACCCGAAGACGCCGCCGCCCGCCTACGCGAGGTGGCAAGCCGGTAAAGGAACCCGGGTCGTTTCGGGCGGTGCGGAGCACCTCCATCTTCCAGCTATACGGATCCCGGGCTGTCAGCCTCTTCGGCACGCTGGTGCCAGGCTCGGGCTCCCTCGGTGTCCCCTTCTTCCTCCAACAGCGGGCCGAGGTGCCGCATGGCGTCAGTGTCACCGGCTTCTGCCGCACGCTGCCACCACGCACGTGCCTCCTTGGAGTCTCCTCGTCCGTGCTCCAGGGCGCCTAGGTTGAACATGGCCGTTGCATCGCCGCGCTCGGCCGCGAGCTGCCAGCACACCCGCGCCGCATCGATGTGGCCGTGCCGGTAGCGCAAGGCACCTCGTTTGAACAAGGCGACGGGGTTGCCCCGCGCGCCCGCGCGCTCGTACCAGGCTTCGGCCAGTGCGGCGTCCTCCCGTTCTTCCAGCAGGGAGCCGAGGCAGTGCATGGCGTCGGGGTTACCGGCCTGGGCGCCGCGTTCGTACCAGCGGAACGCCTCCTGGGTGTCCCCTTGCACCACGCTGAGAGCACCCAGGTTGTACATGGCGGCGGCGTGCCCCTCGGCCGCAGCGGACAGCCACCACGCGCGGGCTTCCTCGACCTCTCCCTGCTGTGCCAGCAGGGCGGCGAGGTTGCTCATGGCGCCGGGATATCCGCCGTGGGCGGCACGCCGGAACCAAGCGGCAGCGCCATCGGTCTGCTGATCCGCCAGCAGCAGGCAACCCAGGGTGTCCATGGCCTCGAGATGCCCGGCTTCAGCAGCCCTCCGGGACCAGGTGCGGGATCCCTCCCCGTCTCCCTGCCCGGCCAGCACGCGACCGAGGCTGTGCATGGCATCCGGGTCACCGGCCGCAGCGGCAGCGCGCAATCCGTCGTGGTTTCTCCCGGGAGGCTCCACCGGGAGCGAACCTCGGCAGAAGTCGCCGGCGGAGATGCTCCTCGCGTCGACGTCCTGCACGGCGTCGCCCCGCTCGGGACGGTCCTCGCCTGTCCCTGCCGCCTTCTGCCGCTCCCCCTCCGCTCCACCCTGCTTCCTTCGCCACCTCATACCCTCCATCCTGCAGCGGCCCCAGACCTCATGCCACGGCCCAGGCCTGTGCCCGCGCCGGCGCTCGCGCCACTGGAACGGCAGGTGGGTGGATCTGGTGCGGTGAAGGGTTCCCCGGCACCCGCAAAGCCTATGATCGATCTGTCTGCGGCGAGTGACTCACCTGCAGGTGGGCACTTCCACCACGCGGTTTCGGTAAGGGCATGTGCCATGAGCGGGGACCAGGCCATCCGGCAGTTGCGCATGCTGGCCGACGAGCGGGCGCTCGGCTGCGAAGTCGACCCCGGCCGGCTCGTCCAGGCCGGCCTCGACGCGCTGCTCGCCGGCCTCGAGGACTGGGACATCTCCCGTGAAGAACTCAACGCCGGCATCATCCAGGCCGCCCATCAGCTGCTCACGGCCCTTCCGCCACCCCCCTGGATTGCGGCCAACCCGCCCCCCGAAGCCGGGTAGAACCTCCGCCGGGGCGGCACCCACTCCCCGGCCGACGCCGGCATCGGCTCCGCACACGATGGCACCCGCGGCCGCATGGAAACGGGCTGGCGGAGCACACCCCCTGCATGGGAACAGTGGTGCACGTACCGCAGACGAGGGACATGATCGGTGACGAGTTGTCCGGGGATGAGGCGTGGACCGCGCTGCGCCGCTACGGGGGCCGCCGGCTGGTGTCCGACGCGTTCCTGCGCTTCCGGTACGCCGACGGGTTCAGCTTCGCGCGCGCCCTCGCCTTCCAGTTGGTCATCGGGATGGTGCCGCTCGCCATCGCCCTGGTCGGGGTATCCGCGGCCGTTCACACCGAGAGCGTCGGACGGTTGATCGAACTGACCTTGGACGAGATAGTTCCGGCGGCCAGCGCCGAGCTCGTGCGCGAGGGCTTGCTCGCCACCCGCACGCACGCCGGTGCCGACACGGCGGGCACCGTGGCCATGTGGCTGGGCCTCGGTTTCGCCGTACTGAACCTCGCCTCGGCCATGGGCCAGGTCGAGCGGGGGTGCAACCGCATCTACGGGATCGAACGCGACCGGCCGTTCCTGGAGAAGTACGGCCGCAGCCTGCTGCTGGCGGTCGGTGCGGGCGGGCCGCTGGTGCTCGGCTTCCTCGTGACGGTGGCCGGCGGGGCGGTGAGCAGGGCGGTAACGGAGGTCTTCGGCCGGCCCGGGGCATGGCTGAGCTGGTGGGAGTGGGGGAAGGTCCCGGTGGGCGTGGCACTCGCCTGCGTGGCATCGGCGGTCATCCTGCGCTGGGCGCCCCGGCGCGACCAACCGGGTTACACCTGGCTGGCGTTCGGCTCGGTGGTACAGCTCGTCCTGTGGATCACGGCTACCTGGCTACTGGCCCTCTATGTGGGGCACAGCGGGTCCTTCGGTTCGCTGTACGGGCCGCTGACAGCCCTGATGGCCCTGTTCCTCTGGGCCAACCTGGCCGGCGTCGCGCTCTTCCTGGGCGTGGCCTTCGCGGCCCAGCTGGAGGCCGCCCGGGCCGGCATCACCAGGCCCGTGCATACGGATCCCGGTTCCGGACCCTGACCGGCCGGCCGGCCGACTGGCCGGCTGACCGACTGGCCGGCTGACCGGCTGACCGGCTCACCGGCTCACCGGCTGACCGGCTGACCGGCTGACCGCCCGATCTCTCAGGCCGCCGGTCCGCTCGGCCCCTCGATGGCGGCGGGGGCGGAGTCCTCGGTGTAGTAGCGCCCTAGGAGTTCCCGCTCGGCGTCCCGGTGCGGGAACTTGAAGAAGATCAGCAGCGCACCCAGGCCGATCGCGGCCAGGCCGACGGTGTACGCCCAGTCGTCGCCGTGGAGGAACGACCGGCGTGCTGCCGCGACGATCTGGTCGGCGTACTCGGGGTGCTGCTGGGCGACCTGCCCGGCGGAGGCGAACGACTTCGTCAGCTCGCTCTGGACCTGGTCCGACACGTCCTTGCTCTCGGGGGAAGCGGCGATCGCCGCGCTGAAGGCCGAGGCGTATCCGGCGGTGAGGAGCACGCCCATGATGGACTGCATGATGGCCCCGCCGAGGTCCCGTTGCAGGTCGGCGGTGCCTGAGGCCATGCCGGCCCGTCGCACGGGCACCGATCCGGTCAGCGAGTGGGATGCGGGCGTCCCGGCGAGGCCGGCGCCGATACCGATGAGCACGTAGGCGAGGCCGATCTGCCAGTAGCTGCTGTGCTCGCCCCAGAACAGCAGCATCCAGGCGAAGGCGAGGAAGAGGAACACGTAGCCGATCAGCAGGGTCGTGCGGGCCCCGCGTGTCTCTACCAGCTTCGCGGACTGTGGTGCCACGAGCACGATCATCACGACGAGGGGGAGGATGGCGGCGCCGGCTTCGACGGGGTTGTACTCGAGCACGTTCTGCAGGTACTGCTGGCTGATGAACGCCGACCCCATCAAGGCGCCGTACACGATGATGCCCCCGCATGCGGCGACCCAGAACGTGCGCCGGCCGGCGATGCGGAGGTCGTACAGCGGGTTGGGAGCCCGGCGCTGACGCCAGAAGAACGCCGCTCCGGATGCCAGGGCGATCACGGCGAGGCCGACGACCAGGGCTGTCTGGTGGGGGACGGCGGCGAAATTGATCGCCAGCACCAGTCCCGCGACCAGGAGAACGGACAGGATGCCGCCGAGGTTGTCCACCGGTTCGGCCGACTCGTTGGCGTGCGCGGGGACGAACAGCAGGGCCATGACCAGCGCGACCACGGCGAGGGGCAGGGTGACCAGGAACACCGACCCCCAGTAGAACCGTTCGAGCAGTGCGCCCGCGATCACCGGCCCGAGCATGGAGATGCCGCCGCCCAGGGCCGCCCACAGCGCGATCGCCTTCGTCCGCCCCGGCCCCTGCCACAGGGCGGTGATCAGCGCCAGGGTGGTCGGGTAGGCCATGCCGGCCGAGAGCCCGCCGAGGATCCGGGCCATCGCCAGGACGGTGTCGCTCGGCGCGTAGGCGGCGAGCAGGCAGGCGGGGACCGACAGCGCGATGCCGAGGAGCAGCAGCAGCTTGCGGCCGTGACGGTCGCCGACCGCACCCAGATAGAGCACCGATGCGGCCAGGCCGAGGGAGTACCCGACGGCGATCAGGTTCAGTGCGGTCTGGGAGGAGTCGAAGGCATTCCCGATCGCAGGCAGCGCCACGTTGGCCACCGTCAGGTTCAGGTTGGCCACCGCGGCAACGATGATCAGGGACGCCAGAACGAGCGAGGACCGCGCCGGGGCGTCACGCGGAACGTCGATGCGAGGCGCGCCGCTTTTCGACATGGAACCTCCGGGGCGAAGTGGGGCTTGGTGAACGTCGGGCTGCCGCTCCGGCCCGGCCCGGCCTGCAAGCCAGGCCGTATGAGTGCGGCGCCACCGGGGCATCGCGCACCTGGTCGCCGATGTCGCGCGGGGTGTCGGCAGGTGACGTCGGACCAGCGTGGTGCGCTGGCGCGTCAGTTGCGGAGTGATCTGGCGAGGACATCGAGAGCGGCCTGCGGGATATCGATCCGGAACGGGCTGGTGTCAGCACACATGATCATCAATATATGACCATTCCGGGCAAATCCGCATGAAAGAGGGTGATGGCGGTAGCGCGCGTCAACCACGGGACAGGACTCACCTACCGCCGGGCCCGGGGCGTTGCCGGTAGTGCCGCCAGTCGTCATTCGCCCGGCAGCTGGCGCGCGGGCCGGGTCGAGGCGGGGCGATGGTGTTCCTGCGGGTGGTAATCCGGGTGAAAGCGGGAAGCGACACAGGGAATGTTCGTCCCCACGCCGCTCGGCGGCAGACAGGCAGGTAGGCAGCGTGCTCATCGACCTTTCCGGGAAGACCGCTCTGGTCACCGGCTCCACTCAGGGCATCGGCGCGGCGATCGCGGCCGGGCTGGCCGCGGCGGGGGCGCGGGTCGCCGTCAACGGCCGGAGCAAGGAGTCCGTGGAGGCGGCCGTGGCACGGCTCGCAGCGGACGGCGGCACGTTCATCGCCGCGCCCGGAGACATCGCAACGGACGAGGGCGCCGAGGCGGTGTTCGACGCGGCCCCGGACGTCGACATCCTGGTCAACAGCCTCGGCATCTTCGGATCCCGGCCGGCCCTGGAGATCGACGACGCGGAGTGGCGGCGCTACTTCGAAACGAACGTCCTCTCGGCCGTGCGGATGACCCGCCACTACCTGCCGCGCATGGTCGAACGCTCCTGGGGCCGGATCCAGTACATCGCCAGCGACTCGGCGGTGGCGATCCCCGCCGAAATGATCCACTACGGCATGTCGAAGACGGCCCTCCTCGCCGTGTCCCGCGGGTTCGCCAAGGAGGCCGCGGGCACGGGGGTGACGGTGAACTCCGTCATCGCCGGGCCCACGCACACGGGCGGCGTGGAGGACTTCGTCCGCGAACTCGTGGGTGGAGACCTTTCCTGGGACGAGGCCCAGCGCGCGTTCATGCGCGAGTACCGGCCGCAGTCACTCCTTCAGCGGCTGATCGAACCCGAGGAGATCGCGAACATGGTGGTCTATCTCAGCTCTCCCTTCGCCTCGGCGACGACGGGCGGGGCGGTTCGGGTCGACGGCGGCTACGTCGACTCGATCCTGCCCTGACCCGCCCGGAAGCCGGCAGCGTCCTGTCAGGCAGATCGCAGGGTCAGCCAGATCGCTCGGTCAGGCAGATCGCTCGGTCAGGCAGATCGCTCGGTCAGGCAGATCGCTCGGCACCGTAGTAGCCGTGGCGCATCCGGAACCTCATGGGGTCGGTGCCGTCTGCCTGGATGTGCCCGATCAGCAGGGACCGCAGCGGCTCGGGCAGGTCTTTGCCGTGCGCTCCGGTCCATTCGAGGGAGCTGAAGAGCTGGGCCGCGCCGTCGAGCTGGACCGGGCTCGGCGAGCCGGTGGCTAGCGCGCTGAGGATGAGGGCGGGGTCCTCGGCGAGCAGCAGCTCCTGGACCGCCATGTCGTACCACTTCAGGCCGCCGGTGGACTCCCTGGCGGAGGCCCCGGCCCATGCCAGCAGGACGCGGATCCGCTCGATCTCGTCGGGATAGCCCTCTCTGAGGAGCGTGGTGAGCCAGGGCTTGGCCTCGCGAAGCCGATCCGACCAGGCTTCCAGGTCACTCCCATGCGGGTTGGAGACCTCCGTGGCTGCGTCGTGCAGCCCGGCTGGTGCGGCCTGGAGCCAACGCAGCCGGCGCCGGTCCTCCTCGGCCTCTTGCACGGCCAGCCTCGCCTGTACCTCTCGCGATCCGGTCAGGCCTCGTTGCGCCAGCCACTCGGTGAGTGCCGGACCGTCCTGAAGGTCGGCATCGCAGTCACCGATTCCTCGAAGGCCGGATTGGTGGTGCAGCGTCCAGCGGGCGATCAGCTCGCCCTGGACGTCGTGGACCGTGATCGTCGGCCAGCCATTGCACCGGCACCGGTCGCCGGTGCCGCCGTCCACAAGGGCCAGCACTCGGGCCAGGTCTGCGATCTCAGCACCGGTCACCACGGTCCGTGCCACGTCGGCGGAGTCCGCCTCGCCAGGAGGTCCCTCGACGATCACGACGCGCCCGGCACGGTTCAGTACATCGCGGAGGCGCGCTGTCGTCGGAGCGCCCTCGTCCATGCCCATCGTTCCCTCGTAGATCACGTCGCGAGGATATCGGCGCCGTTCCGGTGACGGCTCACGGGATCCACGGGATCCGATGGACCAGCGGCTGCTCCACTGCCGCCACACGGTTCGGGAGACGGCCCTGAATCAGGGACCACGGCCGGTCTCCAACACCCCCACCCACCCACCCACCCACCCGCCCCCGCCCGCCGAGGCGGGGGTGCAGCGGCGCGCGACGCCCGTCGAACTTCTGCTCTGCACTGTGGGGCGGTCCGCGCCCGCGGCCCGCGCGGCTACGCGTCCGTGGCGCCCCGTGCCGCCGCCGGGTCGAGGGAGTCGATGTCCTCCAGGAAGCCCAGCATCCGGGCGTTGACCAGGTCGGGGTGATCGATCTGCGGCCCGTGGCCGGTCGCGGCCACGATCTCGGCGCGGGCGCCGTGGATCAGGCGCGGTACGCGCTCCAGCTGCCGCTTGGGGTGGACGAGCAGACTGCGCTTGCCCATGACCAGGTAGAACGGCGTCCGGATGGAGCCGAGTTCCGCGTCGGACAGCGGCAGCGGCGCGGGTCGGCGGATCCGGAAGGCCCGCACGCCGGCCTGGATCATCGCGCGCAGCTCGGGGACCACGATCACCGGCTGCTCCAGCCACTTGGCGAGGCGCGGTCGCCACGCCCTGGGGGCGTAGGTGGCGAAGAGGCTGGCGAAGATCCAGACGAAGAAGCGCAGCCCCACCTTCTCCAGGCCGCCGGGATCGAGGGCGGTGACCGAGGCGAGGCGTTCGGGCCGAAGGTGGGCCTGGTTGATGACGAGCCAGCCGCCGTACGAGGATCCGACGAGGTGGACCTTGTCGAGGCCCAGCGCGTCGAGCGCCTCGTCCATCCACTGCGCCGCGCGCTCGGGCTGCCACATCGGCTCGCGCTGGACGCTGCGTCCGGGATCGCCGGGAGTGTCGAGGGCGTAGACGGGGCGCTCGGCGCTCAACGCGAGGGTGTTGGGGTACCACTGAGCGGAGCAGCCCCCCGAACCGTGGATCAGGACCACGGGCGTGCGCGACTCGGCTGCCGGGTCGGCGGGGCCGTAGCGGTAGACGCGGGTGGTGCCGAAGCTCGTCTCGACGTCCGTCTCGGAGCGGACGGGTGCTCCCTTCGCGTAGAGGGCGTCGCAGGCGGCGAAGTAGCGATCGCGCAGCTCGTCGCTCACGTAGCGGCCTATGTCGCGGCGCGCGCGGGTCGTGTTCTCGGGCACGGGGCACCTCCAGGAAGATCCGTTCTTCGTGATACGAACGTACCATATTGTTGATACGGCGGTACCACGAAAATGCTCGGCCCGGGCCGGATGGTGAGCGCTGCCACCCCACCCGCCAGCGGACAGACGCGGACTGACGCCAATACCTGTCCACAACTGCTGCTCGTGCGCCACCCGCTGGTGAGCAGGCCCGGGGACACGATCATCTCTGCCGACTGCGTGAGCATCGACCGCTGTTAGCCTGCCGTTCATGATCAAGGGCGACCTGGCAGGCCGAATAGGCCGCGTAGCAGGGGACAGCAGGCCGGAGCGCGTGCTGATCGCCGCCAGTTTTGTCAACCGGGTCGGCAACGGTCTGTTCAACGCTGCGTCGGCGCTGTACTTCACCTTGGTCGTGGGTCTGCCCGCGGTGCAGGTCGGTGCCGCGCTCACCATCGCCGGAGTGGTCGGCCTGTGCGCGGGGATACCCGGCGGGTATCTCGCCGACCGGCGCGGGGCGCGAACCATCATGATGCTGGCCCTCGCGGTCCAGGCGATGTCGATGGCGGCTCTCGTCCTGGTAGAGAGCTGGGCCGCGTTCACGGTCATCGCGACGGTCGACCAGGTCGCCGCTGCGGCCGGCGGGGCGGCCTGGGGCGCTCTGGTGGTCCGGGTCGGGGGTGACCGCCCGGCCCTGTTCCGGGCGAGGCTGCGCACCTTCGTCAACCTGGGCGTCATTCTCGGGACGGTGGGTGCCGGGCTGGCGCTGGCCGCGGACACCCGTGGCGCCTATGTCACGCTGATCCTCGGCAACGCGGCGAGCTTCGCCCTGTGCGCGGTGCTTCTGCTGTTGCTGCCCCGCTATCCGGTGCTGGCAGCACCGCCGCAGCAGCGTCGCTGGCTCGCCTTCGCGGACCGCCCGTTCCTTGCGTTCACAGCCCTCTACGGGGCCATGGGTCTGCAGTATCCGGTGGTATCCCTGCTCCTGCCGATCTGGATCTCCCAACACACCGAAGCGCCGCGCTGGACGGTGGCCGCACTGTTCGCGGTCAATGCCGCCTTCTGCGTACTGATGCAGACCAGGATCGGCTCCCGCATCGAAACCCCGCACGACGGCGGCAGGGCCTTTCGGACCGCGGGACTGCTCTTCCTCTTCAGCTGCCCGATGATGGCGCTGGCGGCGTACGCCCCGGCCTGGGCGGCAGCGGGACTGGTCCTGGCAGCGATCTTCGTCCATAGCCTGGGAGAGGTCTGGGAGTCCTCGGCGGGCTTCGCCCTGGGCTTCGGTCTGGCCCCCGACCATGCCCAGGGCCAGTACCAAGGCGTCCTCGGTCTCGGCTTCAGCGCGGGCCAGGCCCTTGCCCCCGCGATCCTCACCACGGTGGTGCTCGGCCTCGGCACGGCGGGCTGGCTGCTGCTGGCGGTGTTCTTCGCGGCGCTGGGTGCTGCCGGCCCAGCCCTTGCCCGCTGGGGCATACGGACCCGGCCCCGGCCGACCGCTGCCGCGGAAGTGACAGGGTGACTCGCTCCCTCCCCGTATCAGTCTGGCACCGGGCGTGTCTCACGGCGCCGCCGTCGGGTCGTCGCGCCGCGTGAGGCGGTCGGTGCGATCGCTCGGTTTCGTGTCCGTGCGCGGCCTGCGCATCTGTCAGGGGCAACAGTGCGCAGCCGGATGCCTCATGTCCGTGACAGTGGGCGAAACCGAGAGATCGCATGCTCGGCGCTGCGGCACGCGGACCCGCGCCGACTCGGCCGCCCGCTGACGCGGAAGACCTGGTCACCGGCCTGCCGGCCTCCTACGCTTGGACCATGGACGATGAGCAGGACCCCACCCCGCCCGTTGAGGTGGAAAAGCAAGAGCGGCACGTGATCGTGCACGTCGGCGGCGAGATGGACATCGACCGCGCCCCGCTCCTCCAAGAAGCCCTGCGCACCCTGCTCACCCAGCCCGACTGTCCCGCCGAAGTCGTTCTCGATCTGACCGAGCTCACCTTCTGCGACTCCTCCGGTCTGAACGCCTTCCTCCAGGCCCGCCTGGCCGCCCAGGAAAACGGCCGGCGCCTAAGCCTCCACGCCCCCAATCAGCAAGTCGCCAAACTCCTCGCACTCACCGGCGCCAACCAGCTCTTCCCCATCACCACCCGCGACCAGACCGACTGACCCACCAGCCTCGGTCACATCCGGCGGGGTGCCGTCATTCCCTTCGCGCGGCTCCCCCTGGTCCGCTGACGGATTCGGCCGCGGTCACCGTTGACCGCGGCTACCTGGCCGCAGCAGAGGAGTCCTTGGCGCGGATGAAGAGGCCTCAGCAGCACGACCGACGATGCACTCATGTTCCCATCCGATAAGCAGAGCGGTGGCTTGTCGTGAATGTGCCCCTACCTGACCATGTCTCGTGGAAGTTGGACATGCGGGAGGGGGCCGGCGTGTTGAGTGGGGAAGAGTCGGACAGGGGAGACGGGCCGTCGATGTGTCCGCCCTGGAGCGCCTACCCGCGCGGGAGCCTCCTGTGGGAGTTGAACGGCGCGAGCGCGACCGGGCCGGAAGCCGCCTCCGCCGACCGAGCCCGGTCGGCCCTGATGCGGGCCGGTACCCCACGCACCTACGAGGCCGGCGAGATCATGCTGCTGGCCGGCGGCACGGACACGTTCGTCCTGGTGCTGCTGAACGGGTTCGCCAAGGTCACCACGACCGACAGCCGGCACGCAGCCGTGCTGGTGGACATTCGCGCGGGCGGTGACGTCATGGGAGAAACCGCGGCGTTCGACAGCGAGCCGCGGTCGGCCACGGCCACGGCGGTCGAGAGGATGTCCGTCCGGCGGATCTCGCAGGATGAGTGGCTGGCGTGGATGAACCGGCATCAGGCGGCCAACCTGGCGATCAGTCGGAGCCTCGCGCATCGCAGCCGTACCGCGGTTCGCCGCCGTATCCAGTTCACGCGCGGCCCCGTCATCGCCCGCCTGTCCAGCGCCGTGCTGGACCTGACGGAGCAATACGGGGCCCGGACGCCGGAAGGGTTGTCGGTCAGGCCGGGGCTCACCCATGCGGAGTGGGGTGAGCTCATCGGAGCTGGGGAGCGCCGCGTGCAGCACGCGCTACAGGAGCTGAGGACCGCGAAGGTCGTCAGCTACGGACGCTGCCGACTCACCGTGCATTCGCTTCCCGCCCTGCGGAGGATCGCTGCCGACCCCTGATCGAAGAGTCCGGCTGCGGGTGTCCGCGCCGGGCGGTTTCGGCCGGAACGTTTCTGTGCACGGCGTTCCTCCGAACCCGCACTGGGACCGGTTCGCACGCCCGCCAAAGCGCTCTACTACAGGCAGGGGAACGGGGAACCGGGGCACGGTTCGCCGTACTCGCTCGTGCGTCCAGCAGGTCCATCACCCCAAGCCAGTGCGAGGCGCCGCATGCCAGCCATTCCCGTCACCGTGCTCGGACCGTCCATGTCCGGCAAGACCGTCTTTCTCGCCAGTCTGTTCCGCAGACTGGCCATTCTGCGACCGGACACGGGCTTCTACGTCGAGCTGTCTCCCGAGCGATCGACCAGGTTGAACAAGGTCTACCAGCAGATCTCGAATCCCGGCGGGTGGCCCGACCCCACCCGCCGGAGCGAGATCTCCGAGTGGGAGTTCACCTGCTCGGTCCTCACCGCCCGAAACGAGACCTTCAGCCCCTTCTCCATCAAGTACCTGGACTACTCCGGCGAGGTCCTCACCGAGCCCGACGGGCGGGTGGAAGCGGCCGACCGCGTGATCAGCAGGATCGAGGAATCGGAATTCCTCCTCGTGCTGCTGGACGGCGTCAACATCCTGCGGTTCCTCGACGGGGACCACCAACTGGTGGACGATCTCGTCCCGATCTTCAACCTCATGCTGAAGAGCTGGGCCATCGTGCACTTCGTGATCACCAAGTGGGATGTGCTCGCGAGGGCGGGACACACCGTGCAGGAGGTCAGGGACCGCCTCCTGCAGCATCCGGACTTCAAAGACGGCGTGCAGACCCAGCTGTTCAACCCGCGCGGCACCAAAGGAGTCCGCTTCATTCCGGTGAGCTCCGTGGGACTGGACTTCGCCGTTCTCGGACCCGACGGTCAGGAGATGGTCAAGAAGGGCAATTTCCCCGCTCCGTTGCACGTCGAGGTCCCGTTCATGGCCGTGCTGGTGGACCTCTTCGAAGCGGAATTGAAGAGGATGGCCCAACACGGCTCCCCGGAGAAGCAGTTGATCGCTCAGCGCAATCAGCGGCTCTCGTGGGTCCGCATGATCAGCGACAGGATGCCGCTGATCCGGGCGTACCTGCGGATGCCCGCAGCCAAGTCGCCCCTGATGCGGCTGGTACGGGATCAGATGGCGGATGTGTTCATCAACTACGTGGAGGACCGGGCCAAGGCGTACGGCGACAAGATCGAGGAGGACGTCGCCCGATTGCGCAACCGCATGCCGGCTGCCACGTCCGAGAAGGAGGCGCTGAACGGACTGGTGGCGCTGTTCCACGCCAAGCTGGCCGAGTTCGAGGCCGAGCATCCGGGCTCTCGGTTCATCGAGGGGGAATCGTCGTGGACGACCGTATGAACACCGCCACGGTCGGAGTGTGGCCGTTCGCTCTCACACGCTCTGTCAAAACGGGCTTCCGGGTGGTGGTGGCTCCGGACTTCCTCGTGGACGCGGGCAGCTACTCCCTGCTGCACGACGCGACAGGCGGAGACGTCGACGAAAGCGCCGTCTACGTGCGTGAACACCGAGGCCACGGGACAGGACCCCTGTGGCTGCTGTACCGGGTCGTCCACCTCAAAGCGGCTGATGTCGGCCTGGACGGCGAGTACGCGATGAACGGGCCCCGTCGCACTCCCCTGGTCGAAGGGATCGTCTGCCGCACACCTCCGAAGTCACTCGCCACGCAGGAGCTCTTCGCCGAGGTCCACCGCAGGTGCGCGGCGGAGGTACGGGAGTTCTTCGTGGCCGACACGACCACCCGTCCGGTCACCCGTTCCCGGGCGTTCAGCGCCTCGGCGACCGGCGTTGCCCTGCAGGTCGTGGAGCCGGCCCCGGTGGAAGGGAGTCCTCTGACGGCCGTTCACGGCCGTCGCCCATCGCGCGCCCGTCGGCTCGCCACAAGGCTTCTGTCCGCTGTCCTCCGATCCCTCGGCCTGCGTCCTGGTCGGCAGGGGGCAAGCCTGGGATCCCCTCGTGGACACGGCCGTGGACAAGGTCCTGTCCCTTCTGAGTCGGTTCCTCGAGAGGGAACACCCCGCACCGGACCGCACTGGCCGCTACGAGCGGCCAGAACCGCAGGACTGATCGCGCTGGGCGTCGTGGTCGTCTTCGTCATCAGGAAGTTCAAGTGACCTATGAAGGGCGCCACACGGCGGACGGCATCCGCCTGCTCGCGCACCTCCTGATGACCGAGGCGCGGGGTGTCGACCCTGCGGCCGTCAAACCGGCCGGCTGGGCCATGCCGGTACGCGGCTGGTTGACGGTCGGGGCCGCCCTCGCCGCCGGAGAGCCCCGGCGAGCCCTCGCTCTGCTGGGGGATCCCGTACCGGAGGAGACCTATGACGACTTGGTCACTCGCACCCTGCGGACGGCAGCGGTTGCCATGGACGTCAACTGGAGCCCCGGAGGCCATGTCGGCTGGGCCCTGCCGCCGCAGGACGAAGCGGCGCTGCTCCAGTCCATGGACGGAACCCACGCCCGACTGACCATCCTCGCCAAGGATCCCGGGTTGCGGCTCCCCGCCTTCCTCGCGGGCCGGTACCTCCCCGACGTGCTCTCCGCCCGGGCCGTCCTCGGTAGCGGTGACGTCATCAATGCCCAGTCCGCCGCCGTGGTGGAAGCGGTTGGCGGGGCCGAAGAGACGCAGGAGGCCGTCCGGTGGTTCGATGAGCTGCCGCAGGAGATCGCCGAGGGTGGTCTCGCGGCAGCGGCCGCCTACCATCTGCTCGTCGCGGCGGACATACGGGACCGAGCGGGGCAGCGGCGTCAGGGCGAGATGAAACGCCGGGAAGCACTGCGGCTCGCCTCCCGGGCCCCGGCCCTCGCCGGCATGTCGGAGCTGGCGGCGGGTGATGCGGAGCTCGGGGTCGCCGGAGCATCCGAGCGCCGTCTCATCGTCCCCGCGGGAGGAAGGGCGCTCAAACGCGCCGCGAAGCACTACGCGAGGGCCGACGCGCTGTTCCTGAGCAGTGGCGCCGCGCGGGGCCGGGCGGCCGCCGCGCTTCGTCTGGCGCACGTCGCCCGGCTGTCCCGAAAGCCGAAGCTTCGCACCGCCTATGTCGACCGGGCCCTGGCGCTGGCCGCGGTCGCAGGTGACGGGGCCTACGGGGCGCTGCTGACAGTGCACCGCATGCTGGACGCCGTGGAGGACGGCCGGACCCTGCCCGTTCACGACGCGGACGCGGTCCGCCACTGGGCGTCCACGGTCGGCAGCGGCTCCTGGCTTCGCGGCATGGCCCATCTCGTCGCCGAGGGGGCGGGCGAGTGGGCCCGGCAGGGGCACATCCTCCGAGGAAGGCAAGCGGACGACCTCGCGCAGCGGCTCACAGAGCGGCGCGGCGCACCGGCGGACCCGGAACGGCCGGTGACGGACGCCGTTCGGGCTGCCCGCACGACGACGGGTTCCCTGGAGACCTACCACGAGGCCCGCCACCGGCTGGCCTCCCTGGTGGTCGCCGACCTGGAACTGGACACGCGGATGCGGCGGATGCAGAGCGAAGAGTGGGAGGCCGTCGGCGCGGACGGGCCGGGTCCGCAGGCCGCGGACCTGCAGATCACGGCTGGGATGGTCAACGAGTGGCTGGCCGCCGCGAGTACAGCCGAGCTGTTCTTCGGCGCGGCGGTGGGCTTGGGCGACCCGGACCTGGTCGCCGCCGCCCGGCCCCGGCTGGCCGGCGTGATCGGTCTCGGCGCGCGTCTGCTGGGCGGAGGGGAAGTGCCGCCTCCCGTGGCCGAGGCCTTGCACAGCTCTTTGGAGGGGTTGCGCGCCGGCCTGGGCTCAACGGACATCGTCGAGACGCTCTACCGGCTACGGCGGCACAGGTCGGCAGGCTTGTCGGCCGAGGCGGACCGGACCGCCGCGACAGCGGGGGTACTCGTGCGGACGGGTCCGCTTTCCCCGGCGCGCTGTGCCCTCCTGGTGGAGATGGGCCGCATGGCGCAGGCGCGGACGGAGGCCGCCGAACTGGAGGCACGCGGGCTGCTCACGCCACTGCAATCGGCGGCACTCCGGCTGCGCCTGCGGGAACCGGCGCGTGCCGCCGAGGCAGAGCGGCGCGTCGGGGCGGACGGCACGCAACCGGACAGGCCCTGGGAGAGGGCGGCGATCGCGGCGGAGGCCTCGCTCGCTCTCGGTGACCGACGACGCGCGGCCGGCCGGGCTGCCGAGGCGGTCACCGCATTCGAGGAACACCGGGTGAGGCTGGGACGCGACACCCTGCGGGCGGCATCGGGAGACGACCCCGTGGTGGCCCGCGCCTACCACACCGCGATGCTGTCCCAATGGGAGCTGCCCGACGGCAAGGCCGCCGCGTTCGCCACCGCCGAACGAAGCCGTGCCGGCTTCCTCGACGCCGTACAAGCCCTCGAGAGCGTCGCCGGGCAACCCGCCGCGGTACGCGCGGTACGGGGCTGGCTCCAGGCGGAAAGCCGCTGGGCCGCTCGGTTCGAGGAGACGGCCGTTGCTCTGCGTGGCGGCGGGTCGGGGGGCGCCGCGCAGGTTCCGGAGCCGGCGGTGACCGCCGACGCGGGTTCCCGGCAGCGTCGCATCCTCGACGCTGAGCGGGCGCTCAGCGCGGCGGAGAGCGAGGTGCGCCGGATTGCCCCCCGCGCGCTCGCCTCCAGGCGGAGTCCGGGCGCGGTGCCGGACGTCGCCGCAGTGAGGAGCGCGCTTGCGCCGGACACGGTGCTCCTCCAGTACCACCTGCTCGACCACGACCTGCTCTGCTGGGCGGTGACCCGCGAAGGGCTGGTCGCCGAACGGCACGAGCGGTCGGCGGACGACCTGGTGGCGACGGCCCGCCGTTTCCACACCGCGTGCGCGTCGGGCGGTGAGGTGGCGGGCCCGGGACGGGTGCTCTCCGAGGCCCTGCTCGGCTTCTGCTCACCGCTCCTGTCCGGCTACGGCAGGATCGTGGTCGTCCCTCCCGCCCCGCTCTCCCTGGTGCCGTTCCACGCCCTTCCGAGAGCCGGTGCGGTTCTCGGCGTCACTCACGAAGTCTCCTACCTGCCGGCGGCTTCCCTGCTCACCAGGCAGGGTCACCGGTTGGTCCAGCCCGTCTGGGCGGAGGCGCCGGCACTGCTGGTCGGTGCACCGGCGACCGCACCCGAACGCGGCCTGGCGCACCTGCCCGGCACCGAGACCGAGGTCGCCGCCATCCACGGACTGCTCCCCCGCAGCCGGGTGGTCACGGGACGGGCGGCCGACCGTGCCCGGGTACTGGAACAGGCGGCCGGCTGCGCGATCCTGCACCTGGCGACCCACGGGGACGTGCAGGAACTGACCCCCTATCTCAGCCGTCTCGCACTCGCCGGACGGGACCATCTGGGTGTGGACGACCTCCTGGGCCCGGGCCTCGCCCCCGAACTCATCGTCCTCTCCGCCTGTGACACCGGTCGCGGTACCGCGACCGCGGGAGGTGACGTGCTCGGACTCACCCGCGCCGCCGTCATCAGCGGCGCCCGCCACGCGGTCGTGTCGCTCTGGCCGGTGGACGACATCACCGGATGTCTCGTGGTCACGTACATGTACCGGCACCTGGTGTCCCCGGACCGGCCACCGGTCGGCACGGCGCTCGCCCGCGCACAGCGTGACGTCCGGCGGCTCTCCCCGGACGGGAGGGAAGAGGAGTACGCGCGACTGGCCGACCGCGTGCACGTCGGCTCGGACCCATCGGGGCCATGCGTGAGGAGTCGTGACAGCGGCCCCCGGCCCTCGGCGGCCGGCACCGACCGGCTGCATCCGTTCCACTGGGCGCCCTTCATCCACGTGGGCGTCTGAGAGCAAGTCCGCAGGCAGAGGGAGTTGAGGATCCGGTATGACGATGCGTGCCCTGCTGATCGGCGCCCAGACCTATGACCTGACCGGTGTGAACGAGGACATGGCCGTCATGGAGCGGCTTCTGGCCGACCGTGGCTTCGCGGATCTGCGCCTGTGCGCGGAGGGCGAGACGACGTACCACGGCATGGTCGAGGCACTGGCGAAGCTGGCCTGTGAGACGAAGCCGGGTGACGCGGTCGTCGTGTACTACGCGGGGCACGGCGCTCTCCTCCCCGTTCCGGCGGCTCTGCGCGAGCGCTTCCCCGGCGGCCCCGCGTACTTGCAGTACCTGGTACCGAGCGACCACCGGGACAGCACCGCCAGCGACTTCCGCGGCTACCTGGCCGAGGAGCTCACCCTGCTGCTCCGCCGCCTCACTCGGACGACCCCGAACGTGACGTGCATTCTGGACTGCTGCCACTCCGGGGGAATGGTCCGTGACGCCGGCCGGCGGCGCATCAGGTCCGTACGGTCCGGCGTCATCGCCGAAGCGGGACTTGAACGAGCGCTCCGGCTCGCCACCGCACCCCGGCTGCCCGATCCCGACGTCGTGCGGTTGGTCGCATGTCAGCGGCACGGTGTCGCGTACGAGAACGAGCACGAGGGACTGTTCACGGCAGCCCTGGCCAAGGTACTGGATGACTTCCGCCACACCGCCGTCCCCTGGGCGACACTGATTCCCAGGATCCGCGACGAAGTCCAACTCACCGAGGTGCTCCAGCGCCCCGACGCCGGCGGGCCGTCCGGCCGGCTGCCCTTCTCCCTCGACGTGCCCGCGCTGCCGGAGCGGCTGCCGCTCCGTGCAGCCGGTGGCGCACTGCGCGTGGTCGGAGGCGCGTTGTACGGCTTGCGCGCCCTGGACGTGGTCCGGCTCGTGTTACCCGCCGAAGAGGAGCGGTCCCCCGACACGGTGATGGAGGTTGCGGTGGCGGCGGTTGACGCGGCCGACGCCCTGCTGGACCCCTCGTTCAACGCGCCTGCGCCCCCTCTGCCGCTCGGCTCGTACGCGCTTCCCGTACGGGTCCACAAACGCCATCCCGTACGCATCGCGGCGGGAGGCCCCCTGGCCGAGGCCATCCGTACACGGCTCGCGTCATCACCACGTCTGATCGAGGCAGACCGTGAGAGCGAACCCCTCTCCTACGTACGCGTCCGGGAGGGAAAACTCGAAACGACTGACGCCACAGGGCTGTCCTACCGGCATCCGGATGAGCTGTCGGACCCCATGGGAGACCCATCCGCCCCTGCTCGGAAGGCCATCGCGCTCCTGGAGACGATCGCCCGGGGCGAGCGCATGCGGGGACTGGGGGACCCCGGAGCGGACGGTTTGCTCCGGCAGGACCTGCGGGCCTGGATGGAGGTGGAGACGGAGCCGGGCAGCCACGCCTTCCGGGAGTTCCGGACCTGCGACGGCATGCGGGCGGGGGACCGCTACCGGATCTCCGTCACCGGCGCCTCAACCACCGCGCTGTACGTCTGGCTGCTCGGCGTGGGCCTGAGCGGCCGCATCTCCCTGGTGACGCACGACCAGCCGAGCGGCATCCGACTGGAACCGGTCGCCGGGCACGACGAGAAGGTCGGCTGGCGGTCCGGGCCGGTGGAGGTCTGGTGGCCCGACGACGTACCCGCTCGGGGAAGGCGCCCGGAGAGCGTGCTCCTGCTGGTCGGCGACGACCAACTGGACCTCAGTCCCCTCGGCGGTGGCACACGCCGCCGCTGGTCGGAGCCCGACGCGCTGCGTGTGCTGCTGGACGAGGTGTGCGAGGGCGTCCGCGACTCACGCGTGGAGCTCCACGCGAAGAAGCTGCGGTACCGGGTGTTCAGCTGGCACACGACCGTCGAGCCCCCCGTCATCGTGAAGCACGGACGACACCCAGGGAGCACAGGAGATGCACGATCCGGTGAATAGCGGTTCGCCCACGTCACATGAAGGTGCCGCCGGCACGGTTCCGGACGACGTACTGGCCACCTCCGATCTCGTGTTCAGGGGGGTGCTGAAACCGCGGGGCATGCAGTCGCATGCCGGGGTCACGCTCGGCCGGCCCTTGTCCTATGCCCTGGGCGACACCACCTCGGGGGTCTTCGCGGGGGCGGACAGGCGCACGCTGCTGCTGTGCTTCCCCTTCGATCTGGAGGAAATGCCGACGGGATACGGCTACCGGAAGATCGAGCTGGCCGTCACCTTCGACGACGAGGCCGTCATGGCCTTGGACATGCAGCCCGGTCCGGGCCGGGCCGACCCGGACGGGGAGCGGGTGGCCACGTTCGGGCTGGGCAGGAGCGGGCTTCGTTGGGTGTTCCACGCCCCCCGTGCGGGCGGAACCCTCCGCCCGGACGGCCGATGGGCACAGGCCGTCGTGGCCTTGCCGCGCCCCTTCACCGCCGTGTCCGGCCGCCTGCGGCTACGAGGGGTGATCGAGCACCCGTTGCTGACAGGGACCCGGACGGAGGGCGAAGTGCAGACGCGCGAGGACGTACCGTTCCTCGTGTCTCGCGCGGATCTGTGGACCGGAGCACCTCTCGCACCACAGGTGCCGAGGCCGGGGTCCTGGGCACTCGCGGACTTCGAGGACGCCGGAGCGCCGGATGACCGGCTCCCTCCCGGGCACCAACGGCTGTGCTTCGCCGTCGACATCGAGAGGTACAGCGCTCGCAGCAACGCGGACATGATTCGTTTGCAGCGAGCCCTGCTGCGGGTCATGCGCGCCGTCTGCGCACGGGCCGAAGTGCCCTGGGACGCTTGTGGCCGCCAGGCCCAGGGGGACGGCTATCTGCTGGTGCTGCCGCCGGACATCGACGACACCCGCGTCGTCCCCCGCCTGATGCACGGCCTCACGGACGCGTTGGCCGTCGTGAACCGGGAATCGCCCGGGAGCGCCCGTGCCGGTACACCCGCCCGCGTCCGCATGCGGGCGGCTTTCCATCACGGAATCGTCCACGAAGCGGACAGCGGGTACGCGGGTTCCGCGATCGTGGAACTCTTCCGCATGCTGGATTCCGACCCGGTGCGGGCACTCCTGATGGACGATCAGGCCACCGACCTCGTCGTCGCCGTCTCCGACCGGACGTATCAGGACCTCTTGGTGCACGGCTACGAGGGCCTGTCGCCAGTGGGCTTCATGCGGACGGAAGTGGCGGTCAAGCAGTTCGTGGGTGTCGCCTGGATCCGGTCGCAAAAGGCCTCCGGTCCCGCCGTCCAAGAAGGCCTCTCCGTTGCCCGTGCGGGCATTGCGCGGCGAACGTGAACCGGGCCGCCCGTTCCCGGCCGGGAGTTCGACCCGTCGCCGTCTGTGCTCCCGGCGGTGCGGCTCTGCTGCCATGCCATGCTTCCGGTGACCAGTAACAGAGCGCTCAACAGCGACATCGCGGCTTGCGCCCTCCGCCGGCTGCGAAGGGTACGGCGATGGGTTGCGATTCCGGCGTCGAGGAAATCGGCTTCCAGCCCGGTGAGTTCGCTGCGGCCGGCCGCTGTCGTGAAGATGCCGACCTGTGCGAGTCGGACCGGGGATATCCGCACACCGGGGTCGCGGCCCACCGCTTGCCATGCCTCCGCGGCCTCCGTCAGCCAGCGACGCAGCCGCAGCTTCTCGCGGTCCTGCTCGATCCAGTCGTGCAGTCGCGGCCAGGCGGTCATCAGGGACTCGTGGGCGAGTGCGATGGTGTCCGCGTCGACGGTGACGAGTCGCGCCGTGACCAGTTCGTCGAGGACCGCGCCGACGGGCCCCAGGCTGCTGCGGTCCGCCGGCCGGCGGGTGTCGGGGCGGCCCAGCTCGCCGGGATGGATCAGGCGGAGCAGGACGCGTTGGGCGATCTCGGCCTGGGAAGGGTCGAGCCGCTCGTACGCGGCCTCGGCCGTGCGTGCGATCGCGCCGTGGACCCCGCCGGAGCGCTCGCACGCATCCAGGGTGAGCGTCCGGCCGTGCCGTCGGAGCCAGGTTTCCAGCAGGGAGTGGGAGAGGAGGGGTAGCCCGGCGTCCTGGCCGTGGATCTCATATGAGCGGGGTGGTCAGCGAGCGTCGAGGAACGAGGCGCGTTCGCCCTCCTGGCAAAGGGTGAAGACCTCTTCGAATGGGTCGACGACGAGCCAGCTGTCACCGGGGGCCTCGGCAGGTACGAGGAGGTCGCGGTGCCGGGTCGCGGGGCTGTCTCCGGGAGTGAGGAGGCGGATCGCGGCAGGAGCCGGGTCGAGGTCCTGCAGGCGGGGTACGAGGCCGGCGCGCAGAAGTGAGGACTTGCCGCTCCCGGAAGGGCCGAAGACGGTGACGATCCGGTGCTCGCGAGAGAGGGTCACGAGGTCGTCGACGAGCCGGCCGCGTCCGAAGAACACGTCCCGGTCGCTGGGCTCGTACCGGGCGAGGCCCCGATACGGGCACGCCGCGTCGTTCTCCTCCTGTGCGCGGGCTGCGTACAGTCGCTCGGCCGCCGCATGCCAGCGTGCCTGCCAATCGGCCTCGTCTCCCCGACAGGCGGTGACGTAGGCGAGAACGACGGGGAGGGTCGGCAGCTGCTCACCGCCCGCCGCCCGCCGCCCGCCGCCCGCCGCCCGGGAGAGCGTGGCCACCGAGTAGGATCCCGGCCGGTCGGCCATCGCCGCGTACGTCGGCCCCCCGGCCTCCTGCCTGAGCCTGCGCAGGGCGAGAGCGAACTCCGCCACCGGTCCGGCAGCCGCGTCCAGGGACTTTTCTCGGCGTCCCACCACACCTCCCTGCTGATGCCTTGTCAGGCCGGAACGTCACCCAACACCGGTACCCATGCCGCACACAAGGCCGGTTCCGGACCGAGACCAGGACGCGGCGGGAGCGCAAGGCCCGCGCCGCCGGCGACGGCGCGGGCCTTGCACGGCCGTCCGAGGCTCTAGTAGGAGTCGAGGACGAACTTCTGGAAGATGCCGAAGTCGGCTTCCGGCTCGTGACACGCGAACGTGCGCAGGTTTCCGCCGTGGCTGTCGTCCATGCACAACCCGGTGGCTCTGCTCTTGAGCCGACGCAGTGTCGTGGCCCGGGCGCCGAAGGGGCCGGCGCCGGCGCGTGCTGGCGACGTCTCGCCGGCGGCGGGGACTGCGGCGGGGACTGCGGCGGCGGCAGATGGCGCGGAGGTCTGGGTCACAACCGCGGTGGCCGCGATCAGAGCGGTTGCGAGGGGGCGTACGCCCCACCCGCGCAACGTGTTGTGCACGTGACTCTCCAATCAGCCGCGCTCGGGGCGGCTATGGGTGACGTCCTGCTTGCATGCCGACCGGACGCCGGCACGGCACAACAATTCGATGCGGGACGTTGTTGCGCACCCCCTGACCAGCCATGAAACAAACAGATCAGCATCGCCCGCCCCGCGGCTCGTTCCGGTATGTGGCCCGATTCCTGCCGGCTGGACCCGAAGGGGTATCGTCCCCCGGTCACGGACGGCAATCGGACCGTCTGTCCAACCCAAGGGAACCGAGATGACGGATCTGAACTCGCTGCGGGCAAGCCTTGCGTCAGATGAGCACCAGTTCGCCGACACCCTGGCCTTCGTCGCCGCGCACTACGACTATCAGCCGCAGGCGTTCCGCAACGGGGACGTGGAGAACGCCGCAGGTGAGAACGAGGGATCCTGCAAGACACTGGGACTGGCCGTGCTGGAAGGACTGAGCGACCAGGAGGCGCTGCTGGCCTTCGGTGAGCACTACCGCAGCGTGCTGGCGACGCCGAACGACGCCGATCACAGCAACATTCGCAATCTGATCGCCCATGGCCTGGCCGGGGTGAGCTTCGCCGGGCAGCCGTTGACGCGCAAGGGCTGAACAGCGGAATCGGCCTTGGGCGTGCTGGAGCAACCGGGTACCGGCAGGGGGCGGGGTGAGCCCCGGCCTGCTCGTGGCCGCTAGGCGGAACCGGTGGTGCCGGCGGGCAGGGCCTGCTGGTAGAGCGCCACCAACACGCCGTGCAGGGGCTGGTCCTCTGCATTCTCCTCGGCTTCGTCGACCAGTTTGGCGAGGGTCTCGCCGAGTTCTCTGGCCTTCGTGGGGCTGAGACGCAGATGGCGCAGTGTCAGGTGGGTCTCGCCAGGTGAGCGGTCCAGCTCCTGGGCGAACGCGGCGAGCATCGCGGCGGTGCCCGCCGCTTGGGGTTCGGCCACGACCATGTGGCGGGCCGTGCGCTGGTAGTGCTGCTCGGTCCCGCCGCGGACCTGGCGGGTCTCGGTGATGTGGACCAGCCCGGCTTCGCGGAGCACTTTGAGGTGGTGGGCCACGTTGCCCTTCTTCGTGTCGAGCTGCGCCGCAAGCTGCCTGATGGTGGCGGGCCGATGGCCCAGGGCGAAGAGCAACCGCTGGCGCAACGGGTGGGCGAGTGCCGCGAACTGCTCAGGCGCACCGATCTCCAGAACGTCCTCGGGGGGCGGCGGATAGGGAGGCTGATCAGGCATACAGAAAGTGTCTAAACTCTTTGACGCTTTCGCAAGGGCAGTGCTCTACTCCCTGCCATGACGACTTCAGCGAAGCTTGCGCCCGCCCCTGTCATCGACGAGACAGTCCGGCTCCTGACCGAGCACTACGTGTTCCCCGAGATAGGCCGGCAGCTCACCGGCCTGCTGCAACGACGCTTCGCCGAGGGCGCCTACGACGTCGACGGCGCCGAGGAGCTCGCCCGGCTGGTCACCGCGGACCTCCAGTCCGTCAACGGCGACCGACACCTGCGGCTGAAGCACCACGCCGACCCGGTGTCCCCCAAGCAGGGGGCGGCCACCCTGGACGCCATGCGCCGGGACTTCGACACCTCGCTGGGCGGTGCGCCCCGGGTGGAGTTGCTCGACGGAGGGGTAGCCGTGGTGGAGCTGGCACCGATGCTGTTTCCGCTGGAGTGGGCCGCCGAGCCGCTGGCCGCCGCGCTCACCCTGGCCTCCCGCGCCCAGGGGCTGATCATCGACCTCCGCGCCAACCGGGGCGGCGACCCTGACACGGTCGCCTTCGTCTGCAGCTACCTGCTCGACGAGCGCACCCACCTCAACACCATGCACTGGCCCGGCAGCAGGCAGAGCGAGCAGTCCTGGAGCCTGCCGCATGTGCCCGGCGCGCGCTTCGGTGGCAGCAAGCCGTTGTACGTGCTGTCCAGCGCCGACACCTTCTCCGCCGCTGAAGAGCTGTCGTACGACCTCCAGCAGCTCGGCCGCGCCGTAGTCGTGGGCGAGCCCACCCGCGGCGGCGCACATCCGTGCAGGGGCTGGACCGTGCACCCACACCTGGAAGCCACCGTTCCCGTCGGCCGCGCCGTCAACCCCGTCTCCCACACGAACTGGGAGGGCGCCGGCGTGCAGCCGGACGTCCCCTGCGCCGCTGCTGACGCCCTCGACCACGCACACGCGCTGGCCCTCGCCCGACTCGCCGGCTGACCCGGCCGCGGTCATCGACGCAGCGAGTCGACGTGTTCGAGGGCACCGCGACCGGGCGGCTCGTGTCCCCGGCGGACGGGTGGGTGCCGTGCCTACCCGGCCGCGAGGAGGTGCCATGCCAGGGTGCGGAGCTCCTCGTCCGGGTGGCCGTCCTCGTTGAGGGGGGTGTTGCCGAGCAGGCGGACCGGGGAGAAGGCGAAGGCGCGGAGGGTGGGGCGGAGGTGTTCGGGGACCGTGCCGATGGCGGCGAGGGCCTTGAGGGCGCCGAGGCCGACCGGGCCGGCGGAGACGAGTTCCGCGAGGACGGGAACGGCGTGGTCCGGGGTCCCGGTGAGGGCGTGGTGTGCTTCGGCGGCCGCCATGCGGGTCCAGGTGTGGCCGGCCGTCAGCAGGGGTTCGATGGCCGGCAGCAAGGGGGCGGCGGCGCGGCCGAGGGGGATGAGGCTGGTGAGGTACCAGTGGGTCGGGCCCCGGCTGGAGAGCAGGTCCTCGAAGGTGCGCAGTGCGAGTTCGGCCTCGCCGGTCAAGCGGTGGTGCGCCACGGCAGCTGCTGCGCGGAGTGCGGCGTCGGCGCTCTGGGCGGCCTTGGCGAGCAGGGTGATGGTCTCGGGCGTCGCGAGGGTGTCGAGGCCGAGCCGGCGAGCCGCCGCCATGGGGGCCCGGTCGGTGCGCAGGCAGTCGGCCAGTTCGGGTTGGGCCCGGTGGGCGGCGGTGCCGAAGGGGCCGAGTGCCTCGACCAGGTCGGTCGCGGCGGTCCCGGTGGCCCCGGCTGCCAGCTCTCGCCGGATGACGGGTATCAGCAGGTCTGCGGCGGCCGGGAAGGCCCGGGAGGCCGCGCGCAGCGCCTGGGGTTCGGGGTGGTTCAGCACCAGGTCGAGGGCGCGGGGGTCGCGGGTGCGCAGCAGGGCGAGGAGCGCGGGTTCGGCGGTGTCCCCTTCGGCAGATGCGTAGGCGTACAACGCGTCGCGGAGCTTGGCGCCCGGCCGGGGCAGGTGCTCGGCCCAGGAGGCGATGGTGCCCAGGGTGCGGGTGAGCGCAGGGGTGCCCTCGTGGTGCGGGAGGGCGGAGAGCAGCAGGTCCAGGACCTCCGGCTCTCTGTCTCGCCAGGTCTCCACGATCTCCCGGGCGAGCCAGGAGCCGCGTGAGTGGAGGTCCCCGGCCGCGATCCAGTGGGCCGCCACGGCGAGGCCGGCGTCCGGGTCCCGTGTCAGCAGGTCGGTGAGGTGCGCCTCCTGCGAGGGGATGCCGGGCCAGGGAAAGCCGTCGTCGCCGGGGTCGGGTTCGGCGCCGTCCTGCGCGAAGACCTCCACCAGCCGGTGCGCGTACGGGGGGCCGGATCGCTCGGCGGCGAGGATGGCCGCGGCGAGCCTGATCTCGGGCAGCGGGCCGGCCAGGGGCTCCTCCACCGTACGGTGGAGGAGGGCCAGGGCGACCATCGCGTCCGCCCGTACCGCTGGGACGGGATCGGAGTGGTAGACGGCGTCGAGCCGGGTCACGACCGGAGCGTGCAGCTCGGTCGGCAGTTGGTCGGCCACGGCCGCGACGACGCGGAGGGCAGCCCGCCGCACCTCGCGCTCGGAGTCGGCCAGACAGGGCAGCAGGTCCGGCAGGGCCCTGGAGAGTTCCGCGCAGATCGCGGCGACCGAGCTGCCGGGCCAGTGCGGTGACTCGCGGTCCGTCGGGTCGTGGTCGGCGAGGGTGGCGAGCAGCACCAGCAGCTCGTCGCGCTTGGCCGGGGCGTGGCGGACGGCGTGGGCGAGGAAGGGGACGGCGGGTGCCGTGGCCGGGTAGACCGTGCCCTGGTGGTGGATGTTGCCGTAGAGCTCGTGGATCGCCTCGTCGGCCGCGGTCTCGTCGTCCTGGTAGAGCGCCCTGATCAGGTCGGGCACGTCCTCGGCGGGGCCGTAGGCGTGGGTCAGGGTGTGCCACGCCACGGTGTCCAGTTCGGCCGGAGGTTTCATGGGTCCGCGCTCCTCGTCTGATCAAGTGCGCTGACCTTAGCGATCACCACTGACAGGGCTGGAGAGGGGAGTCGGACACCCCCCGGCTCGCGCGGCGGCCGCCGCCTCCAGCAGCTGCCAGCCGTCGACCTCCAGCGCTCGCCGCTCCCCCGGCTGCCAGCCACGGGCCAGCGCCGCGTCGAACAGGGCCCGGACGGCGCCCGGCTCGTGCAGGTTCAGGTCCGCCCCTCGGGTCAAGCCCACGTCGCCGGAGCCCAAGGGGGCTCCGCCCGGGACGTACCGGCCGGGCCCGTCGGCGAAGACGATGCGCAGCGGGCCGCCGGTGCCGGCCGGCTGCGGGGAAAGGGTGAGGGTCTGGCGGCAGTCCACGGCCCGGCCGTCGCGGTCCCTGCGGTGGCTGTGGCGCATCGACCACATGTACACGCGCTCGCCGGCGACCAGTCGGCGGGGCTTCTTCGCATGGCGGGGCACCAGCCGAGGGTACGCGGCCTCGTGCACAAGAGGTTGAGCAGGCTGCGTGCGGCACGCGAGGCCGGGCGGCGGGTGGCGGTTCGGGTGCAGGTGGGGCCGTCGCCGGTGACCCCTCGCTCTCCGGGTCCGCCGGGCTCGGCCCGGGGCGCCAGGGCGGCAGGGCGGCAGAACGGCGCCGTTCGCGCCGCGTTGAGTACTGTACGGAGCGGTCGTTCCGTACCGTGCGGAGCGTCGGAAGGGGACTCTCGATGGCCGGTCTGAGGCTGGGACCGCTCCTGCGACACGTGGACTGGGAGTCGGGCACGAGCGCGACGGTGTGGGTCGAGACGGACCGGGCGTGCACGGCGGAGGTCCGGTGCCCGGGCGGCGCCGGGGGTTCTGCCGCGACCTTCCGGGTCGCCGGCCACCACTACGCGCTGGTGGTCGTGACCGGACTCGCTCCCGGGTCCGCCACGGCGTACGAGGTGCTGCTCGACGGCGAACGGGTGTGGCCCCTCGCCGACTCGCCCCTGCCGCCCAGCACCATCCATACTCCGCCGGTCCCGGCGACGGGCGCGGTGGTCGCCTTCGGCTCGTGCCGGTGGGCGGCGCCTGCCGTGGGCGAGTCCGATCCGGTGGGCCCCGACGTCCTCGACACCCTCTCGGCACGGCTCGCCGCCGACCCGGAGGCAGAGCGTCCGGACGTTCTCCTCCTCCTCGGCGACCAGGTGTACGCGGACGAGACGTCCGCCGACACCCGCGCGTGGATCGCCCGGCATCGGCGGGCCGCCGGCACCGGCTCGACCGCCCCGCCGGACCAGGTCGCCGACTACGAGGAGTACACCCACCTCTACGACGAGTCCTGGGGCGACCCCGAACTGCGCTGGCTGCTCTCGACCGTGCCCAGCTGCATGATCTTCGACGACCACGACGTCATCGACGACTGGAACACCAGCGCCGCCTGGGTGGCCGACATGCGGGCAACGTCCTGGTGGCACGATCGGATCACCGGCGGCCTGATGTCGTACTGGGTCTACCAGCACCTGGGCAACCTCTCCCCCGCCGAGCTCGCCGAGGACGAGCTGTACGCGGCGGTGCGGGCGGCCCACGACGGCACGGAAGTGCTGCGCGCGTTCGCCGAACGCGCCGACGCCGACCCGGCGACGGTGCGCTGGAGCTACCGACGGGACTTCGGTCGCACCCGGCTGCTGATGGTCGACACCCGGGCCGCGCGGGTGCTGGAGGAGCAGCACCGGGCGATGCTGGACACCGAGGAGGCCGCCTGGCTGCGGACGCAGGCGTTCGACGACCCCGGCGGCGTCGACCACCTGCTGGTCGGGACCTCGCTCCCGTGGCTGCTGCCCCCGATGGTCCACTTCGCGGAGAGCTGGCATGCGGCGCTCTGCCGGGGCGAACGGGGGCCGCGCTGGGCGCGCTTCGGCGAGTGGCTGCGCCGCCGGGCGGACCTGGAGCACTGGGCGGCGTTCACCTCGTCGTTCGGGAAGCTGACGGAGACGGTCGCCGAGGTGGGAAGGGCCGACGACGCCCCGGCGACGGTGTGCGTGCTCTCCGGGGACGTGCACCACGCGTATGTGGCGGAGCCCGTCTGGAGCACCGGGCAGCAGCCGCGCTCCCGCGTCTTCCAGTTCACCTGCTCACCGCTGCACAACTCGGTGCCCGCGGCCATAAGGGCCGGATTCCGTTTCGGCTGGAGCCGGTTCGGCAACGGGATCGGGCATCTCCTCGCCCGCCACGGGCGGGTCGCGAGGCCGTCGGTGCGGTGGGATCGCACGGGCGGACCCTGGTTCGGCAACCAGTTGATGACGCTGACCCTGCGCGGCCGTACGGCGCGGCTGCGGCTGGAGATGGCCTCGGCGGGTGCGAAGCGCGGGCGCCGCGGGACCGACCGTGCGGGAGCGCGGCTCATCGGCGTCATCGACCGGAGCCTGACGGACGGAAGTTGACGCCCTGCCGGCCGGCCGACCCGCCCGGCGCGCGGCACGCGTCTCTTGCGCGGGCCGGCGCCGGCGGGCGGCTGGTCGACGGCGCGGTCCCGCGGCCGCGGCGGGGCCGCTGGATCCGCCCCGGGGGGCGTCCCGTATCCGTGAGGACGGGAGCGTCATCCATGGCATCAGGTTCCAGCGTGCCGTTCCACCGCCTCCACCAGCCACGGCAGCGAACGGGCGCGCTTGCCCCTCGCAGAGATCTACGATCATGGCCATGACCACCGCCTTGATCCTCATCGACCTCATGCCGCGCATCATCGGGCTTCCGCTCGCACCGCACTCCGGTGACGAAGTGCTCGCACGCTGCCGCGCGTTGGCCGCGTCGTTCCGGGCGAGTGGTCGGCCGGTGGTGCTGGTCCGGGTGGACCGCCCGAACGTCGCCCAGCAGCCGCCGGGCAGCGATTTCGCCGACGGCCTGGTCCAGGACGGCGACATCGTGCTGGTCAAGCGCACCGTCGGAGCGTTCTACGGCACCGGCCTGGACGAGCAGCTGCGCGAACTCGGGGTGGAGACGGTGGTACTCGCCGGCCTGGTCACGACGATGGGTGTCGAATCCACCGCGCGGGCCGCGGCCGACCACGGCTACCAGCTGGAGTTCGTCGCCGACGCCATGTCCGGCCTGGCCGCGGACGAGCACGAGTTCACCATCGAGCGCACCTTCCCCCGCTTCGGCGAGGTACGGAACACCGCCGACTACACCTGACGACCGACTCCCCCGCGGTCCACCGTACGATCCCGTAGCGCCCGAAGGCCCGGCAGACCGGCGGTCGCCCGGCCCGGTGGGGCCGGGGCGACCGGAACGCAGAGCGGCGGCCGACAGCGCAGGAGATGAGGATCAGATCGGGCGGACCTGCTGAGCCTGGGGACCCTTGGGGCCCTGGCCGGTGGTGAACTCCACCCGCTGGTTCTCCTCGAGCGACCGGAACCCGGACGCATCGATCTCGGAGAAATGCACGAACACGTCCGGAGTACCGTCATCCGGCGAAATGAACCCGAACCCCTTCTCCGCGTTGAACCACTTCACAGTCCCCTGAGCCATGACGCACCTTCCCGATCCACCCCAGCCGCGAACACCACGGCCGGCAGCAAACCGATACTCCCCCGCCCCCCACACATGCCAAACGGCACCCAGGAGTGAACCGAGAGGCGTGGGTGGTGCCCGCCAGGGGCTTGAGAAGATCACCTCATGGCACCCAAGGACGATCAGCCGGCACGGGTCGCGTTCGGCGGCGTGTCGGAGGCGACGGACGCGGCTCGCGCCGATACCCGACAGCTCCTCGAAGCCGACACCGCCCTGCACGCGGAGTGGATCGTCGGGCTCGCCACGAACAGCGCGGCACCGCAGGAGGTACTGCGGCGCGTGTTCAAGGTCGACCCGCTGCCCGACCCCCGCTACTGGCTGGCCTACCTGAAGCTGCCGCCCAGGGCGGCGAGGGCCGCCGTCGCGCACCCCGACCCGCAGGTCCGCAGGGTCCTCGCCGAGAATCCGCACGTGCCACCGGAGGCACTCGCCGTGCTGGCCGAGGACCCCGACCCGAGAGTGCGACGCGTCGCGGTGATAATGGCGTGCGAGTACGGCGTCGAGCTGCCGGCGGAGGTGGTCCTGCGACTCGCCACCGGCCCGGAGGCCCGGCTCCGGTTCTTCGCCGCGGGGCTGCCGGGACTGCCGGACGAGACGCTGCTCTCGCTGGCCGAGGATCCCGATCCCCGCGTCCGGGCCGCCGCCATCGGCTCCTGGAGCTGGCCCAGGCTGCGCCCGGAGGTCCGGGCCGCGGCCGAGGCCGACCCCGATCCCCAGGTGCGCAAGGCGGTCGAACGCGCCCTTCACGTCGAGGCGCCCCTGCCGACGTCGGTCGATGGCTTCCTCTCTGAGACGGACGAACGCCGCCGCCGCGACGCCGCGTCCACCGCCCCCCTCGACCCCGCCCTGGCCGCGTTCCTCACGACCCACGCGGACAGCGCGCTGCGCCACGGGGCCGCCCGCAACCCCCACCTGCCGACGACGCTCGCTCTCGCGCTGGCCGCCGATCCCGAGCCCTCCGTCCGTCTCGCCGTGTCCCTGCGCGCGGACGTGACCGAGGAGCAGCGGGCGGCGATCGACTACACCGTGCCCCCGGGCCGCCATCCGGTGCCGGCCTGGGTGGAGGAGCGCTTCGGCGACCCGGATGCGCTGCGGGAGATCGCCGCGTCCAGCCACGTCCTGCTGCGCCGGGGCGCCACCTGCGCGCCGGAGCTGCCCGGCGACGTGATCGAGCGGCTGGCCGCCGACGGCGACTACTACGTCAGGCTGATGCTCTGCGAGAACGACCGCGCCCCGCACGAGCTGCTCGTGGAGATGTTCGCCGACTGGAACGGGCTGAGCTGGGGCACGCTGGCGTACCACCGCAACTTCGCGCGCCCCGGTCTGGCCGGGTTCGCGGACGACCCGAACCACCGGCTGCGCTATGCGTCCCTCTTCGACCCGCACGCCGGACCGGAGCTGGTCGAGCGCCTCTCGCACGACTCGGAGGGCATGATCCGCGGCCATGCCGCATCCCATCCGTGCTTGCCGCGCGCGCGTCTCGTCGAATGCCTGGGCGTGACCGCGACCGGGATGGCGCGGGCCGCAGCCCGCAATCCCGCCCTCCCCCACGAGCTCATGCACCAGCTGCTCGACATCGCCGGCGTCGGACACTGAGCCGCCCGGCCGCCACGCACGATGTCAGGCAGCCAGCACCCGCGCCGGCGACCACGGCCCTGGTGGCCGTGGTCGTAGCGGTCGCCGTCGCCGTCGGGCCGACGCCGTCCGACCGTGTCATGACGTCTCACCGACTCGGGCATCATGGCGGAGGTCTCCAACGGCGGGGCCGAGACGAGGGGAGAGTCGCGTGGTGCAGTGGAGGCGTCTGAGTTCCGGTGTCCGCCCGGTGCCCCACCCTGTCGCGACCCCCTCGGTGTGGGCTGCCGCAGGGGTCACGGCCCTCGTCGTGGTGACGGTCCTCAACCACCTCAACGGGCACGGCGACCCCACCATCGACCTCCTCCTGGTGTCGATGGCCTGCGCCGTACTGAGCACGGGAGCGCGGCTCGCGGCCGCGCCGGGCACCGCCCTGGTCTGCTGGCTCGCCCTCAACGGCTTCGCCACACCGCCGATGGGAGAACTGACCTGGTCTTCCGGCTACGACCTGGGCCGCCTCGGATGCCTCCTGGCAGCAGCCGGCACCGGGACCGCCATCGCCCGCGTCGCCGGCGCCCGCGCGGCGTACCGCCGCACCACGCTCCCGGAAGCAGGCCCCTGACCACCCGACGGGCCCAGCCGAGGACGTCAGCGGTGATCGCGACGGCGCTGACCGCGGCCCGGCGGAATCCGGGAGGCGTACGAGAAGAGGCGCCGGTGCTCGGGGCAAGCGACTGCATCCTTTGGCCTACTGCGTGGTCGGCCCTGTGGAGGACGATCTTGCGGCACCGCCGCGAGAGGCTTGATCCGTGCGAACAACCATCGGATACACCGTCGAAAGCATCGGCTACGTCATAGGAGCCCAAGGGCTTGTCAGCTTCGCTTCGCAAACCCTCTTCGGCACGGAATGGGGTTGGCTGCACAAGGTCGTCGACCTACCGTCCACCGCTTACCTCGGCGTCGTCCTCGCGGGGCTGGCGCTCGTCGGCGGCGGGATGAAGACGCGGAAGGCGCCCGAACGCCAGGAGGCCGCCTGACCGGCAGAGGTTCTCGATCTGCCTTCGCACCTCGGGGTCCCCGATGATGATCCTCGTGGTTGCCGGGCTGTTTGCGGCCTGTGGGAGGCACCGGGCATTGCCCGATAGGGCGCCGAGGTCTGCCCCCGCAGCCTTCGTCGTAGACCGCTGCCCGCGTGTATCAAGGAAGTTGGCAACGTAGATCGTGGGGATGGTGCTCAGTGCGGACGCAACGCAACGACCGGTCGGGCGACGAGAGGAAGCCGGACCAGGCTCCCGCCTCGATGAGAGGTGTGTCGTCCGCCGCGCAGCATCGGAGCGTGTCAGCGCCGCAGGGGCTCCTCGCGTTGCAGAGTGCGGTGGGCAACGCAACCGTGGTCCAGATGCTCGGGCAGGCCGGCGGTCTTCGGGGCCGTGAGGAGCATCAGCACGGTGACGGCTGCGGCCATGAAGGCACCGCGCAACCCGCCGTGCAGCGTTCCGCCGTTCACGACGTCCTGCGCGCGCCCGGGCGCCCCCTGGACGATGCCACCCGCTCGGACATGGAGTCCCGCCTGGGGGCGGATTTCTCCGACGTCCGCATCCACACCGACGGAGCCGCGCGGGCTTCCGCGGCCGAAGTCGGCGCCCGCGCCTACACGTCGGGCAGCCACGTGGTCGTTGGCGCGGGGGGCGCCGACAAGCGGACCCTGGCGCACGAGTTGACGCACGTCATCCAGCAGCGGCAGGGGCCGGTCGCCGGCTCCGACAACGGTGCCGGCCTGCGGGTGTCGGACCCCTCCGACCGGTTCGAGCGGGAGGCGGAGGCCAATGCCCGTCGGGTGATGAGCCGGCCCGCCCCTCGGGGCGACCTCTCGGGCGTGGGCGCGCCCCCGGCGTCGGGCGGCGGGACCCCCGCGTCGTCGCCCGCCGTGCAGAGGGTCTTTCAGGGCGACCTGAGCCCTTACAGCACCGCCAGTGCGATCGCTGCCCTCAAGCAGCAGATTCCGGGATCGGCGCCGAAGTGGAGCGAGGTCAACGCGGCACGGACCGGAACGACGGCCTACGACAGCCTCGGCGGACTCGCGTCGGCGCTGGGTCTGCAGCCGCCGCAGCAGCAGCAGCAGTCCGGGGACACCTCGGCTCCCGGGGTTGTTCCCACGTCCACCACCACGGCCACCACCACCCCGACCGCGGCCACCCCCGCCCGCCGCACGGGGCCGGCACCCAAGCCCAAGCCCAAACCGGCCGGACTCACCACGGCCGGGCACCAGTCCAGCTCCGCGGCGGCCCACCAGCAGGTCGACTCGACGCCGGCCTCGGCGTCGCACGCCCACACCACCGCACCGCCGGCGCCGGTCGAGGAGCGGGAGAAGGGGGTCGCCGAGCAGGTCCCGTTCGACGAGTTCGCGGCGAACTCCGCGCAGGCTCGGGAGGAACTGGAGAAGGAGCAAGCCGCTCCCCGCTCGTACCTGCGCAGACGGGCGGCGAGCCAGTTGACCGAAGCGGTGTTCCAGCAGATGGCCGGCTCCGTGAAGATCAACAACAAGAACCAGCTCATGCCGCACCTCATCGACCAGCTCTACAGCTGCCTGGAGTGGACCGGCCGGGCACCCATCGCCGTCTTCACCCATGAGGCCCAGGGCAAGGGCGACCTGATGCTCGGTGTCAAGACCGCCGACGCGCTGCGCGAGAACTTCCCCCGGACCGAGGCGAACAAGAACGACATCGCACTGCTGACCGCCGAGGCGGCGCACAAGAAGCAGCCGGGGGTGTTCGCGGACTCCGGCCACCCGTTCACGGTGCTGGACGGCGCCACTCCCAAGGCTCCGCAACTCGGTCCCGACCAGGGCCCCACCCACGCGATCGTCGCCCCGCAGCTGGCCGCCACCAAGAACTTCCAGAAGACCGTGGGTAGTTGGGGCAGCAAGGTCTCCGCGATGACCGAGTACTCCAAGAAGGAGCCGCTGCCGCCGGGCGCCATCGGGACCGGCTACACCACCGGACTCGGTGCGGGCGAGGTCGGCATCACCTTCGACGCCGGTCTGCGGGCGTACAAGCAGAACCAGGACAACATCGAGGGCGAGGAGAACAAGCGGGCCGCCCGTTTGGAGAACCTCCAGGCCCTGAAGTCCAAGGACCTGCTGACCGCGCTCTTCCCGGAGGACCAGGAGCAGAAGGCGAAGGAGTACGCAGCCGCCGCCACTTCCCGGCTGTACTTCGCGTACTCCAACAAGAGCGCGATGCGGTTCGCGCTCACCGTGGCCGAGGTCGAGAACGGCAGCAACAACGACGTGCACGTCGTCCAGTCCTCGCCCACGCAGATGCCGGCCCTCGACGCCGCCGCGAAGGGCGACCTCGCGGGACTCGGGGTGGCCAAGGTCCGGCTGGTGGAGGTGTCCTCCCAGCAGGCCCCGACGATCACGGTCCAGGACACCGGCGGCCCCGGCAAGACGATGCACTGGATCATGACCGACCGGGTCCCGCACGACGACATGCTGACGCTGATCAAGGCGAGCGAGCCGATCGTCATGACGACCGGCAACCAGAGCACCTCCGAGGCGCTGTCGGCCGGCAAGACCATCATGTACGAGAGCATCGGCATGGAGCAGAGCAAGGCGTTCCGGCAATCGCTGTACGCCGGGGCCGGGGTCAGGCAGCCGGACATCGACAGCATCGCCGCCGTCAGCCGGGACTACGACCAGCGGGGCACCCCGGGCCCGGGCCAGCCCGAGTTCAAGGCCGCGGCGGCAACGCTGCGGAACATGCAGCAGGAAGACAAGATGGGGGCCTTCAGCGACCGGGCCTCCGCCACCAAGGACCTCGGCCGCTGGATCGGCGGGCAGCACCTGCGCGACTTCCTCATGAAGACCGAGCTCGCCTCCGATCTGCGGAGCGGGGAAGAGAAGCTGACATCGGACTACCGGAAGCCCGAGGCCTACAAGCGCTTCGTCGACCATCTCCTCGGACTCGCGGACGGCGAGTAGCAGCTCTTGCGCCGGCGGGGCGGCAGCCATCGGGCACGCCGCTCCGTTCGGTCTCCCGGCGTACCGGCGGGGGTACCTGTGGGGGACCTGTGGGGGGGGTCGCCCGCAGGTACCCCCACCATCGGTCTCCCCCGCTCGCTCAGCCGATTTCCCCCAGGAACGGGACGATCGCATCGAGGAAGTGCTCGTTGCGATCGCCGACCACCAGGTGCCCCGCGCCGGCGACATCGACGCGCCGCGCCTTGGGAACCCCGTCGCAGAACTGCTGGGCGACCTCTTCGCCCACCACGTCGCTGTTCCCGCCGCGGACGAGCAGGATCGGCACGTCGGCGTGGCGTGCGGCGTCGAGGAGGCGCTGCGCCATGCCCGGCGGGTCCATCCGCCCCTCGAAGGCGTCCAGCATCCGGGGGTCCCAGTGCCAGACCCAGCGGTCGCCGTGGCGCCGCAGGTTGGGTCTCATCCCCTCGGGGCCGGAGGGACGCGGGCGGTGCGGCAGGTGGGCGGATACCGCTGCGGCCGCCTCTCCCACGTCGGCGAATCCGTCCGGATCGCTGCGCATGAACGTGACGATCCGGCGGAACCCGCGCGGATCCGGCCGATGGGCGATGTCGACGAGGACCAGGGCACGGACAGCCGCCCCGGGCGCCTCCCCAGCGGCCAGCAGGCAGCCCAGGCCTCCCAGCGAGGCACCGACCAGCACCGGCTGTTCGCCGGCCTCGGCGGCGATCGCCCGGATGTCCCCGGCGAACAGGCCGAGGTCGTAGTCGCCGTCGGCCGACCACGCGCTGTCGCCGTGCCCCCGCAGGTCCGGGGCGAACACCCGCCACCCCAGCGCGGCCAGCCGAGGGCCGGTCCGGTCCCAGGCGTGCCGCGTCTGGCCGCCGCCGTGCAACAGGACGAGAGGGGGTGACGACGCCTGGCCCCACACGTCCGCCGCGAGCCGGATCCCGCCGTGGCCCACGAATTCCCGCGACCGGGGCAGGGCGTCGGCGGTCACTTGGCCTCCCGGGTGCGCAGCGGCGCCTGCAGCCGGTCGCGGTGGGCGTCCGCGGCCGCCGCGGCGAGCGCGACGTCCAGCGCGAACAGGGAGCGGGTGAGGAACCGGTCGTCGTCGATCAGTTCGGCGACCCACTGGTGCAGCGCCCCCGCACACGAGGCGCTGACCACGGCGGCAAGCGCGTCGGTATCGGTGTCGGCGTGCAGGAGGCCTCGTGTCTGTGCCTCGGCCATCGCCTGGCGGAGCTGGGTGTGCGGGCTGCGGTCGAGCACGCGGCCGCTCCCTTCCCAGCCGCGCACCATGCGGCGCGACACGACCGGGTCGCTCACGAAGGACCGGACGGTCGATCGGACCACCTCCCGGGGGTCGCCGGCTCCCAGCGCGGCCAGGCGTCCTTCCAGTTCGTCCGTGAACCCGTGGGCGAGCGCCTCCCAGATCTTCTCGCGCGGCCCGATCAGGTTGTACACGGTGGCCGGCGAGACCTCGGCTCGCTCGGCGATCCGCTCGGTGCTGATCATCGATTCCGGGCCCTCCCGCAGGAGTTCCCGCGTGGCAGCGAGGATCCGCGACCGTCTCCGCGCCTTGTGCCGCTCACGCAGCCCCCCTTCGGCCGTCCGCATGCGCCCACCCCGCCTTCTTTAAACTTAGAGAGCCTTCTAAAAATAGAGTTCCCTCTGGAAAGGGCCCGGCAAACCTCCGCGGAGCACCCCGACAAGGGCGGGGCGGAAAACGGAGCGGCGGCCGACTTCCCCAGGCTCGGCCGCCGCAGTCCGTCGGTGTTCCCTCTCCCACTAGTCCTCGTTGATCAGGTCCAGGCCCTCCACCTCATCGAGCTCCACTTCGTCGGTGAGGTCATCCGCGACACCGGCCACAGCGGTGGCGGTAGCGGCGGTGCGCGGCGCGGACGCCGCGCCATGAGCGTGGGCGGTCCCGGCGGCGACCAGGGCGGAGCCTCCGAGGGCAAGGCCGAGGGCGAGGGCGGCAAGGGTACGAGCAGTCAGACGCATACCCCGAAAACGATCTTGCAGTGTGGAGGTCACGCACCATCTGGCGCCCCGCCGGCAGAACCCCACCGGCCCTCAGGCGCGGTGGGGTTCCCGGCATCTGCCGGCCCGTCAGGAGCTCATGATGAAGCGCAGGGCGAGGCCGGAGGCCGTCGTCCAGTAGGTGACGCGGGCACCGTCGTCGAACGCCACCTGACCGGGCAGGTCCAGGTCGACCGGCCCGCCCGCCTTGCTTCCGGCATCGGGGCCCTGGAGGCTGAGGGGGATGGTGTTCGTCTCGTACGTGTCCATGCGGCCGCCGGTGGCCAGGAGAGCCGCGTACGCCTTCTCGCCCGGTGCGAGCGTGACGGGAGCGTCCTTGCTGTCCTGGATCACGGCGATCGGACTCCGCGCATCGGTGAACTTCAGGTACGGGTACTGGTAGAGGAGGCACTTCTTGTCACCGGTGTTCGTGACGGTGAGCAGGAGGTGCCTGACACTCCCGCCCTTCTCGTCCTCGCTCGTGGCGGAGAACCCGAGACCCTCGACCGCGCACGCAACAACGGCGGCGCCGGCCCCGTTGCCGGCGTCACCGCCGTTGTGGCCCGATCCGTCGCTCGGTGTGGCCGAAGCCGCCTGACCCGCCGTCGGCGAGCTCGTCACGCTCGGCCGGTCGGAGGACTTGGAGCCGGCCGACGCATCGGCCATGCTCTCCTCGCATGCTGTGGACGCCAGCAGCAACGCACCGAGAGCGGCCACGGCCGCAGCCTTGCTGATTGCCTTGTTTCCCCTGGTCAACGGAGCCCCCTATGTGGTGTGCTTCGATCTGCACGACCTGTACGCACCCCGGGAGCCACCGGGTTGCATGCGAAGCAGAAAAATTCCGGGATCGACGGGGGCGGCATGACGGAGGAGGAGTTCGACGCGTTCTACGCGTCGGCGTTCCCTCGGATCGTCGGCCAGGTCTACTCCTTCACCGGCGACCACGGCCAGGCCCAGGACGTGGTCCAGGAGGCCTTCATCCGTGCCTGGGACCGGCGGCGCGACTTCCTTGCCACCGAGGCCCCGGAGGCATGGATCCGCACCGTCGCGATGCGTCTCGCGGTCAGCCACTGGCGGCGGGCGCGGCGGTGGCTGGAGCTGGTACGCCGCACCCCGCCGCCCGGTCACGCCCCGGGACCCGGCCCCGAACACGTCGCCCTCGTCACCGCGCTGCGCCAGCTCCCGGAGCCCCAGCGCCTGGCCATCGTGCTGCACCACTTGTGTGACCTCAGCGTGGAGCAGGTAGCCTCCGAGACCGGCGCCCCGACCGGTACGGTCAAGGCCCGCCTCGCGCGCGGCCGGGCAGCCCTCGCCAAGCTGCTGCCGGCGAGCGAGGTCGGTGCGGCGGGCGGGCGTGGCGAGACCAAGGAGGACGACCGTGCCTGATGACCTCTCCTCCGCCCTGCGCGAACTGGCCGACAGCGCGGGCAGCCCCGCCCCCACGACCGGCGCGGAGGTCCGGCGCCGGGCCGTCTCCCGTCGCCGCCGCCGGCACACCGCCCTCGCGGGCGGCACCGTCGTGGCGACCGCGGCCCTCGCGTTCGCCCTGACCACAGCCCTTGGCGGACCGGAGCCCCATCAGCGCCCGGCCCCGCCCGCCGACTCTCCCACCGCGCCTTCCCCCATCGCGCCCTCGCCCGACGCCTCCTCCCCCGATGCGCCGTCCCCCACCGCGCCGTCAACCACCGCGACCACCGCCGTTGTTGCGTGCGCGGTCGAGGGTCTCGGGTTCTCCGCCACGAGCGAGGACGAGAAGGGCGGGAGTGTCAGGCATCTCCTGCTCACCGTCACGAACACCGGTGACAAGAAGTGCCTCCTCTACCAGTACCCGTATCTGAAGTTCACCGATGCGCGGAGTCCGATCGCCGTGATCCAGGACAGCAAGGACGCTCCCGTCACGCTCGCACCGGGCGAGAAGGCGTACGCGGCTCTCCTGGCCACCGGCGGCCGCATGGACACGTACGAGACGAACACCATCCCCCTCAGCCTCCAGGGCCCCGATGCCGGAAGCAAGGCGGGCGGGCCGGTCGACCTGGACCTGCCCGGTCAGGTGGCGTTCGACGACGGAGCCCGCGTCACCTACTGGACCACGGCCTCCGGCCTCGCCCTGCGCTTCATCATGAGCTCCTGACAGACGGGGCGGCCCGCACCGAGACTCACCGGGGGTCCACGCGCCGGGGCGCGGATGGCCGGCAGATGGCCGGAACGGAAAATGTTTTCCGCGGACGCCTATCGAATGGCCGTTCGCTGGGAATGCTGCGGGTAATTTCCCGCCCCTGACCGACGCTCACACGGCGCCGCCCGGGCGGGCCTTCCGTTCTGAGCCTTCGGGAGGTACTACGCCATGCAGTCATCCCCCACCCCGACGCCGGCCCCCAGCCGCCGCGGATTCCTCACCGGCCTCGGCCTGGCCGCTGCCGCCCCGCTCGTCCTCGGCACCACCACCCGCCCCGAACGCCCGAGCCGCCCCGCCGACCCGCGCGTCCCGGTCGGCCCGGTGGTCCTGCTGCGCGGCGCCTCGCTGGTGCTCACCATGGACCCGGCCCTCGGCAGCGGCCCCCTCGGCGCCGTCGAGAACGCCGACGTCCTGATGCGCGACGGCACCATCGCCGCCGTCGGCAGGAGCCTGCGGCCCCCGCCCGGTACCTGGATCGTGGACGCTTCGGGCAAGTTGGCCATGCCGGGGTTCGTCGACACGCACACCCACCTCTGGCAGGCGGTGATCCGCGGGGGCTGTACCGACGGGGACCTGTTCGGCTGGTTCACCCGATGTACCAACCCCCAGCGGAACCGGCTCACCCCCGAGGCCGTGCACAGCTTCGTACGCCTCGCCGCCCTCGACGCCGTCCAGTCGGGCGTGACCACCCTCGTGGACTGGGTGGACATCTTCTCCTACGACCTCATCGAGAGCTACGTACGGGCCCTGACCGGTAGCGGAGTGCGGTTCACCTACGCGATGTTCCCTTCCGAAGCCGATCCGACGCTGGTCACGAAGGTGAAGAAGGAGCTCGTCGACCCGGTTCCGCTCGCCGGCTTCCAGGTCGCCACGCACGCGGCGCGCCCCGTCCAACACCTCAACCACGCGCACTGGGAAGCCGCCCAGGACCTCGGGGTCATGCTCAACTCCCACGTCCTGGAACGCCCCGAGCAGCGCGCCGACGACCCCATCGGAGTCCTCACCGACATCGGCGCCCTCGGTCCGCGGCTCTTGATCAACCACGCGATCCACCTGACCGACGACGAGATCGCCGCCGTCGCCGCGCACGACGTGCGTGCGGCCCACTGCCCGCTCAGCAACATGCGGCTGGCCTCGGGCATCATGCGGCTGTCCGAGTTCGGACGGCGGGGCGTCAAGGTCGGCCTCGGCCTGGACGGCGGGACCAACGACAGCTCGGACTTCCACGCGCTGATGAAGACGGCCGTCGGCCTGCAGCGCGCCCGCGCGACGGATGCCGGGGTCTTCCCGCAAGTGCACGACATCCTGCGGATGGCCACGCTCGGCGGCGCCGAGGCCCTCGGGATCAGCGACCGGGTGGGCTCCTTAACCCCCGGAAAGCGTGCCGACGTCGTGGTCGTCGATCCCGCTGCCCTGAACTTCGCGCCGCGCTTCGACTGGGTCGGGCAGACCGTCTACAACGGGCGGCCCGAGAACATCGACGCCGTGTTCGTGGACGGACGGCCCCTCAAGTTCGGCGGCCGGCTCGTGGACGTCGACACGGACCGCGTCGTGCGGGAGGCCGAAACGGCCGCGACCCGACTCCGCGCGGCCGGATGAACGCCACCGGTCCGGCGGCCCCGGCCTGGCCGCATCGCCAGCCGGCGCCGCCGCAGACGCGGGGGCGGGGCTCGATACCGAGCACTCCAGCGCCCCAGCCGGGGGCCGGCCGCTCACGTCACCAGGCGCAGCGACGTCTCCGCGATGCCCAGCCGTACGCTCTGGCCCCAGGTCAGTTCCAGGGCGTCGCCCTCCATCCCGTCCCCGAAGACCACGATCCGGTCCGACTCCACGGTCAGCTGCAGCCGTTGTCCCCGCTCCAGTTCGCCGGCGACCTTCGTCGTTCCGGTCGCGGGGGACGGCCAGGCCTCGCGCACGAACCACAGGAGCCGCCGGTCGCAGGGTGCGGGCAGCCCGGGCGCGGGGCTGCCGCGCTCCAGCCACAGGGAGCGCAGCCAGCCGGTGGCGCCGGTGCCGGTGCCCACCAGCACCCCGGAGGATGCCTGCGCCTCGCCCGGGCCCTTCTCGCCCTCGGAGCCCAGGCGGTAGCGGGCCGTCTGGTGACCCGGTGAGCCCAGGTAGATCTCGTTCAGCGCGAGAAGGCGCTGGGTGTCGTCGGCGACGGCCTCGACCATGGTCAGCTCCTCCGCCGGGTCGCCGGCGGCGGCCGCCGCACGCAGCAGGGCGGCCGCGTCGGCGCAGCGGTGGCGGACCAAGACCCCCGGGTTGCGGCCCGGGTCGGTGTCGATGCCCACCACCGGCTGTCCGCGCAGGTACTTCGCGGTGTTGGCGACCAGGCCGTCCTGGCCGACCACGACCACCACGTCCTCCGGGGCGAACAGGAAGCGGTCCAGGTCCGCCCGCTCCACCCGGGAGCTGCGCCAGGTGAGCGGCACCGCCGCCGCCACCTCCCGCAGCGCCTGCCGCGTGCGGTCGTGGCGGCGGGCCACCTCGTCGATCGACCGGCCCCGGCTGGAGAGGAAGAACGCGGCCTGCCCGTGCGTCCCGTGCCGGGCGAGCAGTTCCTCGTACTCGGTCCTGCGGTGCACGATCACCGCCCGCGGGGCCAGGCTCACGCGCCCGCGCCGCCTTCCGGACGTCCGAGCCTGGTGAGGAGCCCGGTCAGGACGTCGGGAGAGAGCGTGATGCTCTCGATCCGCGGCAGGTTCTCCGCCAGCCGGGTCGCCGCCAGGGCGTGCAGCGTGCCCGGGCCGGCTTCGTCGTGCACGCGCAGCCATGCGGCCTGGACCTCGGCGCGCGCCGCGCCCGTCTCGCGCGCCGCCTCGGCGTCCGCGCGGGCCAGGCGTACCTTGCGGGCTGCCTCGGCCTCCGTCCGCACGCCGTCGGCCGCCGCCTTCTCCTCGGCCTCGCGCCGGGCGTTGGTGCCGCGCTGCTCGACCAACTGCTCTTCGCGGCGGGCCAGTTCGATCTGGCTGGCCAGTTCGTTCTCGGCGATGGCGCGCTCGCGCTCGACGGCGACGGCCCGGCGTTCGTAGGTGGCCCGGTCCGCCTCCTGCTGGATCTGCTCGCGGGCCGGGGTGCGCAGGGCGCGCTCGACCTCGGCCTCGGGGCGGATCGCCACGACCCGCACGGCCACCACATCGATACCGGTGGCCGGGAGCCTGGGCTCGGCGGCGAGACCGGCGGCGACCCGTTCCCGTACGGAGGCGACGCCGTCCACCAGGGCGGCGGCCAGCGGGGTGCGGGCCAGTACGTCCAGGGTGTGCTGCTGCGCGGTCTCGGTGAGAAGGGTGGCGATCTGCTCCAAGGGCGCGCCGCGCCAGCTACCGGTGTCCGGGTCGACGGAGAAGTCGATCCGCTCCGCGGCCTCGGCCGGGTCGCTGATCCGGTACGTGACGGTGGCCTGCACGGCGACGTCCTGGAAGTCGGACGTACGGGCGTGGAAGGCCATGGCCAGCTCGCGGTCGTCCACGGGGACTTCGGAAAGCGCCGCCGACAGCGACCGGTACCAGAAACTGAGCCCGCGCCCGTCGTGGACGAGCCGGCCGCGCCTGTGGTGGCGGATGTGGGCGGTGGGCGCGGAGCGCAGATGACGCCAGCCGAAGCGCCGGGTGATGTCGGCCATGAGGGACCCCCTTTATTTCGTCAATGCGACGATAACGAAGGGGTCGCATATCGTCAAGAGGACGAAAAGGGGCTGCCCCGGCTTCGGCGGGGCGGTGGGCCGCGAGATCACGTTCGACCCGGACGGGTACTCCGCGGCCGCGAGCCTTGCCGCCGACCTCGTGGGCGACAAGGCGGCGATTTCGGCGGCCGGCTGACGGACTGATGTACTTCGCCTGTACTTCGCCGTGGAAGGAGAGCCCGAATGCGCACGTCACTGCCGGTCCCGCACGAGTTCCGCCTGCCCGAGGGCCGGCTTCCGGCCGACCCGGGAGGCGGCGACCCGAACGTCTCGCTCGCTGCCGTGCATGCCGAGTCGGCGAAGAAGGCGGCGTAGCAGTGGGGCGCATGTGGGACAAGTGGATGGGAACCCGCTACGCCGACGCGTGCACCGAGGCCGTTCCCACCCACGAGCTGCGGACCGCCCTGCTCGCGCTCAACGGCACGGGCGCGCCCTTCCGCATCCGCGAGACGGGCACGGGCCGTGCGAACCTGCTGGCGCAGTGGCGGTTCCTGGAGCCGGCCTCGGGCTCCGGTGGCACCCGCAGGCAGGTGGAACGGACCCTCAAGATCTGGATGCACCTGAGCCCCCGCGAGCGCGAGGTGCGTGCCATGGACGAGCAGTTCGAGGTGACGCGGGCGGGCGCGGAGCCGGGCCGGACCGTGGCGCGCGCACGCGGCCGCGGGCCGATCCGCGGCATCCGGAAGGAATGGACCCTGCAAACGGGGCCGGACGGCCGCAGGCACAGGGTCGAGACGTTCAGCTTCGACTCACGGGACCTGAAGGACCCGCTGCGCAACACCGTCCTCGCGGCCGGGTGGACTTGGCGCGGTGTGTACAAGTTGTGACCGCAGCACGTCCTCGTACGGACGCTTGGTGGAGGTTCCACTTCCGCACACGCGTCGTGAGCCCAGGCACCGACCGGGGTGCCGCCGCCGGCGCCGGCTGCGTGTTTCGGGGCTGTGGGGCGGGTGGGGGCCTCTGGTCCGGCTCTGTGGGCTCTCTAGGGGTGGGCGGGACATTGTCCGGAACCTGTTCGCGTGTCCTGTGGAGGCTGGGTCCAGGTCCGCGCCCGTGCTCGAACCGCACGTGGCGGCACCGTCCGCGCCGGGCCCGCCCGCCCGGGCCTGCCGGGGCGCGGTGTAGGGCCTCTCCCACGCAGTCGCGAGCCCGTTTCTGACGAAAGGTCATGCACGCCATGATCATTGCGGCAATCGCAGATAGTGCTCCAGGAACCGGAAACGACACGACGATCCGCCGGATCGCGGCTCATTTATCCAGTGTGGGTCATGAATTACGGCTGGTGGAAGCCAGTTCCCTCCCCCAGGTCCTTGCCGACGGGGTCGGGGGGCTGAGCTTCGACGCCGCGATCGTGACCCATGCGGTGGCCGCGGGTGAGATCCGGCACCGCCTGAACGTCCCGTACATCGTGGTGTTCGGCGGGACCGATCTCAACGAGTTCTCCCTGGACCCCGCCCATCTCGCGGTCATGACCGAGGCGGTGGCCGGTGCGGAGGCGTTAGTGGCGTTCAACGACGACTTCGTGTTGCGATGTCTGGCCCTGTGGCCGGACACCATCCAAAAGCTGTACTCGATTCCCCAGGCGGTGGACACCGACCCGTCCGACTTCTCGCTGAAGAATCGCCTCGAACTGCCGGACGACTCCAAGGTCTTCCTCCTGCCGGCGGGGTTGCGTCCGGTCAAGGACCCCCTCTTCCTGACCGCGTGTGTGGACGAGTGGCATCGGGAGGACCCCCGCGTGCGTCTGGTCATAGCGGGCGTCGCCTACGACGGGTTCGAAGAGATCCTGCGTCGTCGATGTCTCAGGCACAGCGGAGTCCACTACGCCGGCGCCCTGAACCGCCGGGACCTGCACGCGGCGATGCGGGAGGCCACCGCCGTACTGAACACCTCGCTCAGCGAATGCAGCCCCAACGCGGTGCTGGAGGCCATGCATCTGGGCACCCCGGTCATCGCCCGCGATATTCCCGGCAACACCTGTCTGGTGGCCGACGGCATCACCGGCTTGCTGTTCCACAGTCCGGACGAGTTCAGAACGCAAGCCCAGAGGCTGCTGGAAGACCCTTCGCTCGCGGCCTCTTTGGCGGGCAACGCCCGCCGGATGATCGACAGCAGGCACGGCCTGCCGGCCGAGGCCGCCGCGTACACGCAGGTCCTTCAGCACGTGGCCGGCAGGAGCGTCCATGCGTGAGACAGCGACGGTCCGCCTCCCCGGAACCGAACTGTTCGTGGAGGCGTTCGGGGAGGAGGGGGACCCCGTGCTCCTCCTGGTCTCCGGCACGGGCGCGTGCATGCTCGCCTGGGACCGGGAGTTCTGTACCCGGCTGGCCGCCGGACGACGGCGCGTACTGCGCTACGACGGACGGGACACCGGCCGTTCGACCACCTGCATGCCGGGCTCACCGGACTACGACCTGCATGATCTGGCCTCCGACGCGATCGGCATCCTGGACGCCTTCGGGGTCACGCAGGTCCATCTGGTCGGGCTGTCCCAAGGCGGAGCCGTCAGCCAACTGGTCGCGCTCGCCCATCCCGGCCGGGTGGCATCGCTGACGCTGATCTCCAGCAGCCCGGGCGACGCGGATCCCGAACACCCGACCTTGCCGCCCACCCCGCTCGAGACCCAGGTCGAACTGCACAACGCGCCCTGGCCGCAGTGGTCGGACCAGGCCTCGGTCGCGGACCACATCGTGTTCCTGGACCGGCTGCACGCCGGACCGGGGCGGGAGTTCGACGAGCACTCCTCCCGGGACCGGGCGCGCAGGGTGGTCGAGCGGGCAGGGAACATCGAGTCCAGCCTGACCAATCACTACTACGTGGAGCCTGTCGCTCCGTGGCGCGCCCGGCTGCCCGAGATCCGGGTACCCACGCTGGTCCTCCATGGCGCGCACGACCAGCTCCTCCCACTGGAACACGGCCTCGCCCTTGCCCGGGAGATCCCGGGCGCGAAGATGACGACCCTGCCCCTCGGCGGCCATGGTCTGGACCCCCGGGACTGGGCTCCGGTCATCGGCGAGATCCTCGGTCACACCCACCCCGCTGAAGAAGGACTCCTCCCCCATGCTGCTGTCCGCTGAACCCGACATCCGGCTGTCCTGCGACGCCCTGCTGTTCGACATGGACGGAGTGCTGGTCGATTCCCTGCCCACGATCGAACGCCATCTGCGCGACTGGTCCTTGGAGCACGGGCTGGACCCCGCGACGGTGCACGAACTGTCCGGCGGCCGTACCACCCGCGAGTTGGTAGAGCTGGTGGCGCCCGGCCTGGACTCGTCCGCCGAGGAGGCCCGCCTGCTGGTCCGTGAGGTCGAGGACACCGCGGGCATCTCGGCCTCCCCCGGGGCCATGAGCCTCCTGGCGGATGCCGGGCCCTGGGCCGTGGTGACCTCCGGGCGACGCGCGGTGGCCAGGGCCCGCCTCGAGGCCGCGGGCCTGCCGATACCCGCGGTACTGGTGACCGCCGATGACGTGACGGCCGGAAAGCCCGACCCGCAGGGCTATCTTCAGGCGGCCCGCCGCCTGGGCGCGGCGGCCGGCCGGTGCGTGGTGCTGGAGGACGCGGCGGCGGGGATCGACGCCGGTGCGGCGGCCGGGATGACCACCATCGAGATGCGTCCGGTGCCGTCCGCCCGGCCCCGCCTGGGCGACCACCTGATCACCGGCCTGGACATGCTACGAGTCGTGCGGTGACCGACTTCGCACGGTTGCGGCTGATCTACCTGCTCACCGGTGTGGTCAATGCGCAGTGGGGGGCGTGCCTGCCCGCCCTGGACGCCCGCCTGGACCTGGGTGAGGGCAGGCTGGGCGGGGTGCTGCTGGCGATGGGGCTCTCCGCGATGGCGGGCATGGCCGCAGCCGGGCGCCTGGCCGCACGGCCGCTGCTCGTGTGGACCGCTCCCGCCGCCGCGCTGGCCCTCGTCGGTCCGGCCGTCGCGGACGGCTACGGGGCGCTGATGGTCGCGGCCGGGGTGCTGGGGCTGCTTCTGGGCGGCCTCAACGTCGTGCTGACGCTGCACGCCGCCGCTGCCGAGCACGTCCACCAGCAGCCGGCCATGTCCCGGCTGCACGCCATGTGGACGGTCGGCGCGGTGGGCGGCGGCCTCGCCGTCGCTGCCGCCCTGCAGGCCGGTGCCGGGGTGGCGGCCGTGCTGGCCTCCAGCGGACTGGTCTTGGCCGCGGCCATCGGCGTCGCCACCTTCCGGGCCCGGCCGCCCGCCCCCCGTCCCGCCGCGCCGGGCACCACCGCGCGTCGGAGCCCGCTGCTGGTGGTGGCGATGGGGCTGCTGGGCGCGGCCGCGTTTCTCACCGAAGGGGCCGCCACCGACTGGGCGGGTGTCCACGCCCGTCGGGTTCTCGATGTCACGCCGGCCGTGGCCTCCCTGGCCTATACGGCCTTCCTCGCGGCCATGACCGTGGTGCGTTTCGCGGGCGACTTCCTGCGCTCCCGCCTGGGTCCGGGCGTGACGCTGCGGACCGCGGGGATGGCCACCGCGACGGGGCTGCTGCTCGTGATCTCCTCGTCCACCCTGGGCACGCTCGGCGCCTATGCGGGATGGGCACTGGCCGGTGCCGGGATGGCGCTCATCTGGCCCGTCCTGGCCAGCACCGCCGGCCACGGGACGCCCGGCCAGCTCTCGACGATCACCACACTCAGCTACAGCGGCAGCCTGGTGGGCCCGGCGGCCATCGCCTACATCGCGGCCGCCACGTCCCTGCCCACCGCTCTGGCACTTCCCGCGGTGCTCGCCGCGCTCCTCGCGTTGACCGGCCCGTACGTCCTTGCCGCATGGATCGGTACGACGGCGGACGGGGGGCGCGAGCGGGAACTGCTCGAACAGCGTTGAGGGTCGTCCGCACGAGTCAGGTCTGCCGGGCGGTGGACCTGACGTGATCCGGGTACCAGGCGGTGATCCTGACGGCGGCCACGAGCAGGACGACGGGGATGACCCAGTTGAACCAGTCGCCGTGGTGGCCGGATTCCACGGCGATCAGACCGGCGACCGCGATGAGCAGGAACACGACGCCCCACACAGCCGTCAGCACCCGGTTCGTCCGGCGGAACAGCGCGGTGCCCCAGTACTGCGAGGGCACCGACTCGCGGGCGTACTGCTCGGTGAACGGCGTGAAGGCCAGTGACCCGAGGGCGACCGCCGCGATGACCCCGCTCGCCAGCGTCTGTGCGTACGTCTCCAGCCAGAGCAGGTCTCCGCGGTCGAGGACGAGCGCCAGGATCGAGATCACCGCGAAGAACACCATTCCGGTGATCTCCAACACCTTGACGCTGCCGCGCCGCAGGTCAGGGGCGTTCAGTACCAGTGAGGCGATCAGTGCGGTGAACGCGGCCAGCTTCCACGTACTGGGGCTCGCGATCACGTCGAAGATGATCCACGGTGCGAAACCGAGGAGGACGCCGGTACGGCGGGGGGACGTGCGGGTCGGGGTCGTCCGGTCGTCGGTGCGGTCCGCGGCCATGGTGCCTCCCTGCGGAGTGCGGAGCGGTCTCCCCCGCGCCGCCTGCCGGAGCGGGCACCCGTCCGGCTCCCATCGTGCGCTTGCCCGCGCGCCCTCGCATTCCGGGCGTCCGGACGGGGCACCTGGCACCGGTGTCCGTACCGTGTTTCACTGGAAGGTGCCGGAAGGTGCCGCACCCGCGCTCCGGGAGGTTTCGTGAACACGCACACGCCGCCCCGTTTCGATCCCACCCGCGTCCCCCACCTGGTGGGATCGTTCGCGCCGGTGACCGAGGAGGTCGACGCCGTCGACCTGGAGGTGACGGGCGAGATCCCGGCCGCCCTGGACGGCCTGTACCTGCGCAACGGCCCCAATCCCCGCTTCACGCCGATCGGCTCGTACCTGTACCCCATCGACGGCGACGGCATGCTGCACGGGGTGTGGCTGTCGCAGGGCCGCGCCCGCTACCGCAACCGCTTCGTGCGCACTCCCGCCCTGGAGGCCGAGGAGCGGGCCGGGCGGGCCCTGTGGGGAGGGCTGCAGTCGATGATCGTGCCGGATGCCGAGCAGGTCGGACCGGAGCTCGCGGGGACCTTCCGGGACCTGCCCGACATCAACGTCGTACGGCACGGGGGCCGGCTGCTGGCCCTGGCCGAGTCGGCCTGCCCGTACCGGATCGGCGCCGGGCTGGAGACCCTGGGCCGCGAGGACTTCGAAGGGGGCCTGCCTGCGGGAATCACCGCCCACCCCAAGATCGACCCGGTCACGGGCGAGATGGTGGTCTTCTGCTACGGCCTGGAGCCGCCGTACCTGACCTGGTCGGTCATCGGCCGCGACGGCACCGTCACGAGCGGGCCCACCCCCGTCGAGGGCGTGGACGAGCCGATGATGATCCACGACATGGCCCTGACCAGCCGCTACGCCGTGCTGGTGCTGGCACCCGCCTTCTTCGACCTGGACGCGGCGATGGCGGGCGGCTCGTTCCTGGCCTGGCGGCCCGAACGGGGCACCCGCGTGGTCCTGATCCCCCGCGACGGCGGACCGCCGCGCTGGGCGGACGACGAGGCGTTCTGGCTGTGGCACACCGTGAACGCCTACGACGACGGCCCCGGCGCGGACGCCCCGGTGGTCCTGGACTACGTCCAGTGGAGCCGGCTGACCGTCGGCGACGCGCCGGGGGCGGCACGGGACCCGGTCAGCGGCGGTCTGGCACGGGCGCGCATCGACCCCGCGGCAGGCTCCATGACCCGCAGCCTGCTGGACGACGCCCGGGTGGAGTTCCCCCGCATCGACGACCGGCTCATCGGCCGCCGCCACCGGCACACCGCGCTGGCCACCTCGACCGGCCGGACCGACCTGCTGGCGGGCGAGTACGACGCGGTGCGCTTCCACGACGTGCGGACGGGGGCCGCCGCCGTCTGGGACGCCGGGGACCTGTCGGTGGGCGAACCGGTCTTCGCTCCCGAGCCGGGCACCGATTCCGAGGAGCGCGGCTACTGGCTCACCTTCGCCACCGACCGCACCGACGGGTCGAGCTGGTTCCTGGTCGTGCCGGCCGGGGACCCGGCCTCCGGACCGGTGGCGCGCGCCCGCATCCCCGTCCGGGTCCCGCTCGGCCTGCACGGCTGCTGGCTGCCCACCGACGGCGGCGGAGCCGCCGAACGACAGTGACGGTGAGGTGGCCGTCGCGGTCCGGACGAGGACCGTCGAGGGGCGTCATCGCACTACAGCCCGCCTGGCTCTGAGGATGTCGAGAACGTGCCACCGGCTCCGTCCCAGGGACATCAGCGGCCACCACCGGCGGCACGGGGAAGAGGGAGCAACCCGCATGGCGATTCAGCGGATGGACAACGTCGGCATCGTCGTCGAGGACATGGAGGCCGCCATCGCGTTCTTCGTGGAACTCGGTATGGAGCTGGAGGGCAGGGCGGAGGTGGAGGGCCGGGTCGCCGACCAGTGCACCGGACTCGACGGCGTCCGCTGTGACATCGCGATGGTCCGGACCCCGGACGGCCACAGCCGCCTCGAGCTGGCGAAGTACCGCAGCCCCGCGGTGATCAGCGCCGGTCCGCGCAACCGGCCGCACAACATCCTCGGCACGCACCGGGTCATGTTCGCCGTCGACGACCTCAAGGACACCGTTGCCCGCCTGCGCCCCCACGGCGCCGAACTCGTCGGCGAGATCGCCCGGTACGAGGACAGCCATCTCCTCTGCTACCTCCGCGGCCCGGAGGGCATCATCGTCGGACTGGCCGAGCAGCTGCCTTGACAGGGGAAACCGGGCCAGGCGCGCCGGCATGAGGCCGAGGCGGGTTCGCCGCATGTTCAAGGAGTCGATCAGGTCGTGCAGACCTTGCTCGCCGAGCCCGGCGAGCGGGAAAAGCGGTATCGGTGCGGGTGGCCAGGCAATTAGCCTGTGGCGCATGCATCAGCCCCGAAGGCGCGACCGGCGCCTGACGCGCCGCGTGCCGCCCCAGCCTCCCGAGCGGCAGGCGTTCCGGCTCACGAAAGCGGGCGCTGATGTGGTCCTTGTCGGCTTCTTCTCCGCGAAGCGGAAGGACTTCGAAACGCTCATGTCTTCGGCCGCCACAGAACTGGCAGCGCGTGGTGCTCGGGTCGCCGTGCAAATGGTGCAACGACGAGGCGTCTCGCACGGCGGGGTGCAGAAGATGACTCTTCCCTTCTCCTCGCGGACGCTGCTGAGTTACGGAAAGGTCCGCGAGGTGGCCCGGGCCTGCGACGAGGCCAAAGCTGACGCGGTGGTCTTCGTTCCCTCCTTGACCGAGCGCCAGCGGCGCACGCTCACAGCCCTGCTCGGCCGCCCCGCAATGAGCCTTTCCGATCTCCTCGCTGCCCCGCCATCACCTGGCGCCCCTGCCCTGCGCATCGGGGCCGGCACCCCGTCCCAGGGCCCCGATGCGCAGCGGTGGCACCCCGGCCGCGAACCGTCAGGCAGATGATCCGCTGTCGATGACGAGGTCGGTGCCGACGACCGCGCCGGCCGCGGGCGAGGCGAGGTAGAGGACCGCGGCCGCCACTTCGTCCGCCTCCGCGGCACGGCCGAGCGGGTTCTCCGTCTTCATCCGCTCGGTGCGGTCGGCCTCGGTCTCCCCGGGCCACAGCGACATCGGAGCGGCGGAGGCGCCGGGGCTGACCGCGTTGATGCGGATGCCCTGGTGGATGTGGTCGAGGGCGGCGGCGCGGGTCAGCGCGGAGACCGCCGCCTTCGAGGTGATGTACGCGGCGGCGTTGGGGATCCGCAGGTGTGCGCCGAGGTTGGAGGAGATGTTGACGATGGCGCCGCCGCCGTTGTCCTTCATGTGGGCGATCTCGTGCTTCATGGCCAGCCAGACACCCGTGACGTTGGTCCGCAGCACCGCGTCCCAGTCCTCCTCTGTCACCTCGCCGACGGGTACGGTGCCGCGGAGTATGCCGGCGTTGTTGACCGCGATGTCCAGTCCGCCGAAGCGGTTGACGCTCTCGCGTACGAGGTTCTGGAGCTGGCCGGAGTCGGTGACATCGGCAGGGACGGCGGTGGCCGCGCCGCCGGCGGCCTCGATGAGACCGACCGTCTCGTCCAGGGAGGCGGCGGTGCGTCCCGCGGCGACCACGGACGCGCCCTCGGCGGCGAAGGCGAGCGCGATCGCGCGGCCGAGGCCGGAGCCTGCGCCGGTGACGAGGACGGTCTTGCCGGTGAAACGGTTCATCTTGATGACTCCCTTGAGTGGTGGGCTACTTGGTGCGGTGGTGCATGAGGGCTGCCACGGCGAGGGCGGCCCCCGTCGCGGCCAGGGACGAGGCGTCGGTGCCGAGCGTCAGCAGGAGGGCGAAGAGGACGGTCGGGCCGAACTCCATGGCAGTGTTCAGCACGCCGCCGGCGAGCCCGCTCTGCTCCTGCGGCACTCCCTCGGTGGCGAGTACGGCGGCCCCCGCGAAGGAGGCCGCGGTGCCGGCCGGCAGCAGTACGAGACCCGGCAGCAGTCCGTACGCGTACCAGGTGTGCGGATCGAGCCCGGTGAACGCGAGGAGGGCGAGCCCGGCCGCGGCCGTGCCGAGCCCGGCGGTCGTGACGGCTCCGGCCCCGTACCGGCCGATGAGCGGGCCTGCCGCCCGGCCCGAGGCGAGCAGCGCGACGGCGAACGGCACGAAGGCGGCCGAGGCCTGCAACTGTGACCAGTCGCGCGCCTGCTGGAGGTGGAGTGAGACCACCACGAAGGTCATCGCGGTCCCGCAGGCACTCAGTGCGATGGCCGTGAGGGCCAGGGCCCGCCGCCGGTCGAGCAGGAAGCGGGGTGGCAGCAGCGGGTCGCGGGCCCGGCGCTCGGCGTACCCGAACGCGGCCAGCAACGCGGTCCCGCCGAGCAGCGGCACGAGAACGCCGGCCGACGACCAGGGTTGGGAGTCGGTGACGACGAGCCCGTAGCTGGCGAGGGTGATCCCGGAGGTGGCGAGCAGAGCGCCCGGCACGTCGAGGGCCCTGCCCCGATTCGGTGCGGTGTCCGGCAGCAGCCGGGGCATGAGGGCGAGGGCTGCGATCGCGGCCACGAGGGGCACGGCGAAGGTCCAACGCCAGGAAAGCAGAGCCGAGATGACCCCGGAGAGCAGATTGCCCGCAGTCGCGCCGAGCGCCGACAGCCCGCCCCAGGTGGCCATCGCCCTGCCGTACGCGGCGGGGCCGGGGAAGACGGCGCGCAGCACGGCCATGGCTGCCGGCGCGACGAGGGCCGCGCCCGCGCCCTGGGCGAAGCGCGCCGCCAGCAGTGCCCCGAAACCGGGGGCGAACGGGGCGGCGGCCGAGGCGACGGCGAAGACGACAAGGCCCGCGGTGAGGGCGCGCCGCCCTCCATAGCGGTCGGCGAGGCGTCCGCCGAAGAGCAGCAGCCCGGCGAAGGTCAGTCCGTAGGCGGCGCTGAGCAGGATCAAGTCGACGCGCTGGAGCCCCAGTTCGTCAGCGATTCGGGGCAGCGGTATGGCGATCGAGGCGAGCGTGAAGATCAGCATGGTCTGGACGCTGCCGAGGAGGACGAAGGCTCGTCGGTACTGCACGGTGGTGATGCGGGCGGTGCCCGTTGCGGTCATGCCTCCCCCTGATATTTGACCGATCGGTTCATTATTCGGGCGCGCGGAAGCCGGCCCGGCGATGCCGATGGCTCGGATGACTCCAGTGGCTCGCGCGGCTCCGGCGGGTGCGGCTCAGTCCAGCAGGGCCAGCGCCTGTTCGGCCGCGTCCCGCACCCGGGCGGGGTCGTTCGACGCCTTGCCGACGACCCGGACGCCCTGCAGCAGGACGAGCAGCATGCGGGCCAGCGCGCGCGGATCGCGGTCCTCCGGAAGCTCGCCCTGAGCCTGGGCCCGTACGAGAGCGGAGTGCAGCGGGGTCTCGACGCGCTCCCAGCTGATCTCGACCCTGCGGGCCGCCGCACGGTCGTGCGGGGCCAGTTCGGCCGCCGTATTGGTGACGAAGCAGCCGTTCAGCCGCGCTTCCGGGGAGGCGGCTTCGGCGGCGAAGCGCCGCACCACCGCCCGCGCGGCCGGCAGTGCGGGGCCCGGCTGGGACAGCTCGGCCAGGAGCGGGGGGTTGTACATCTCGGCGTACCGATCCATGGCCTTCAGATACAGCTCGTGCTTGCTGCCGAAGGTCGCGTAGATGCTGGCGCGGCCGATACCGAGGTGTTGGACGAGGTCCGTCACCGACGTCGCTTCATAGCCGCGCCGCCAGAACAGCTCGAGAGCCGACTGCAGCGCGACGTCCGGATCGAATTCCTTGGTCCTGGCCACATCGAAGATCATATCCATATCTGGAACGACCGGTCAATAACCCTTCCCCGCCTCCACCGGTACCACGGCTCCTGAGCGCCGGCGTGGGCGGGGATGGGGATCAGGCGGGGGTGGGGGCGGCCCTCACCCCCATGACCAGGGAGTAGAGGGTGTCGTTCGCCGTGATGAAGAGGCGGTTCGCCCTCGGGCCGCCGAAGCGGATGTTGGAGACCGTGTTGGGCACCAGGATCCGGCCCAGGAGGGTTCCGTCCGGGGCGTAGCAGTGCACGCCGCCGTTCATGGCCGCCGCCCAGAGGTGGCCGCGGTCGTCGAAGCGGATGTTGTCGAAGCGGCCCTCCCCGGTTCCCTCGGCGAAGATCCGGCCCTCCGAGAGAGTGCCGTCCTCGCGCACGTCGAAGACCCGGATGCGATTGGCCCGGCTGTCGGAGACGTACAGCTCGCGCTCGTCGTGCGAGAAGACCAGTCCGTTCGGTCCGCTGAAGCCGTCGGCCACGAGCCGGACCTCCGCGGTGGCAGGGTCGATCCGGTAGACGTTGGTGGCGCCGATCTCGGGCTCGCCGCGTACGCCCTCGTAGTCGCTCGTGAGCCCGAAGTCCGGGTCCGAGAACCAGATCGAGCCGTCGGACTTGACGGTCGAGTCGTTCGGGCTGTTGAGCCGCTTGCCCTGGTAGTTGTCGGCGAGCACGGTGATCGAGCCGTCATGTTCGGTCCGCGTGACCCGGCGGTTGCCCTGCTCGCAGGTGACGAGGCGGCCCTCGCGGTCGAGGGTGTTGCCGTTGGGGTGCCCGGCGGGCGAGCGGAAGACGCTGACCGTGCCGGTGATCTCGTCCCAGCGCAGCATCCGGTCGTTCGGGATGTCGCTCCATATCAACTGGCGCCACGCCGGGATGTACAGCGGCCCCTCCGCCCAGCGGGAGCCGACGTGGATCGTCTCCAACTGCAGATCCCCCGCGGCGCACTTCTCCGTACGGAACCTGTCGTCGAGCACTTCGTACAGGGCAGGGCGGCCCGTGGTCATGTCCGTCTCCTTCGGTCGTCGATCCGTGGACCGACTACTGAACTATGTTCTGTTGACCATCACTATTGCAGGATCAGATACCGTCGATGCAAGAGAATTAAGAAACGGATTCGACGGTGAGCCGCAGGTCTTCTGCGGGTGTGTCCGTCAGCGCCCGTCCCGGTGGGCGAGGGCCCGTTGAGCGCCGGCCCGTGGCGTGAACAGTGCCTGGACGGTCTCGGCGGCCAGGTCTCGCAGCCAGGTGTGGGCGCGGTCGTCGTCGTAGCGCTGGTGCCACAGCAGGTACAGGGGGACGTCGGGCAGTGGGAGCGGCGGCTGCAGTGAAACCAGGCCGAGCCGTTCCCGGGCCGTACGGGTGACCGCGTCGGGGAGCGTGACGACCAGGTCGGTGTCGAGGGCGAGTTGCAGTGCGAAGGCGGCGGTCGGCCCGGCGGCGACTACGCGTCGTTCGAGGCCGCGCGTGGTCAGGGCGTCGTCGATCGGGTCGCGCAGGCTTCCGCGCCGCGAGACCGTGAGGTGTTCGGCGGCTGCGTAGCGCTCGAGGCTCAGCGTGCCTTCGGTGAGCGGGTGGGCCGGGCGGACGGCGACGATCAGCCGGTCCCTGCCGACGAGACGGTGGCGGAGGTCGGCGAGGGTCGGAGCGCTTGAGCTCGATTCGAGGTCGACCTCACCCCGGCGCAGCTCGGCGTCGTCCGTCCCGGGTTCGGCGGACAGGCGCAGCCGGACGTCGGGTGCCTGATGGTGGACGGCCGCGATCAAGGCGGTTCCGCAGGCTGCGGTCAGGGCGTCGTGCCAGCGCACGGTGAACACCCGGTCCAGAGCCGCCAGGTCGAGATCCTGCTGCGCGGACAGGAGTTGGTGGGCCTGCTGCACGAGGGCGTGGACCTCGGCGCGCATGGCCAGCGCCCGGGTGGTGGGGACCATGCTGCGGCCGGTACGGACCAGGATCTGATCACCCGTGGCCTTGCGGATGCGCCCCAGGGAGCGGCTCATGGCCGGTGCGGTGACGTGGAGGCGTGCTGCCGCGCCGGCGACGCTGCCCTCTTCCAGCAGGGCGTCCAGGGCGGTGAGCAGGTTCAAATCCAGTTGCATGGCAGTAACTCTACAAGTGACCAGCATGCACTTGTTGTTAGGTATGAGGCGGCCTACCTTCGAAGTGCGGGGCGAGACGACCGCCCCGCTTCTACCGATCCCCAGGGAGCCCGCCATGAGCACAGCCATGCCTTTCGACGCCGACGCGACGTTCCTGTCGGACGTGACCGCTGCGGTGGAGGCCGCAGGCGTCGTCCTCCGCGACCGCTTCACCTCGCACGCCAGGGGCGTGAGCCTGGACGAGGTCGTCGGCGAGATCCACGCCAACGACGACGCGGTGCTGGACGTGCTGCGGGAGCCCCTGTTGCTGGCCCGGCCGGGTTCGCAGTGGGCCGAGGACGAGCTGGCCGGCGGCGCGCTCCCGCCCGGCGAGTGGTGGGTCGTCGACCCCGCCGAGGGCAACATCAACCACGTCCACGGCATGGAGGACTGGGCCGTCACCGCCACCCTGGTCCGCGACAACCAGCCGGTGCTCACCGTCGTCCACCTGCCGCTGACCGGCGACACCTACACCGCCGTCGCCGGAGGCGGTGCCCGCCTCAACGGCCGGCCCCTGAAGGTGTCCGCCAAGTCCGACCTGGAGGCGGCGCTCATCGGCACCGGTCAGGCCAAGCCCGGCGAGGACGAGCTCACCTTCCGGCGCATCGGTGACTCCGTCACCGCCATGCTGGTGGCCGGGCTGGTCGTGCGCGTGTCCGTTCCCGCCACGATGCAGCTCATCCACGTCGCCGCCGGTCGCATGGACGCGTTCTGGCAGTTCTCCGACGTCCGCTCAGGGCTGGTGGCCGGCGCCCTGCTGGTCTCCGAGGCCGGAGGCACGGTCACCGACCTGACGGGCGAGCCCTGGAACACCGGCAGCCGCGACTTCCTGGCCGCCGCCCCCGCAATCCACGGCGCCGTCCTCAAGGTCCTCGCGCCGATCGCCTGACCGGCCCGCTCCGCTCCCTCCCCCACTCCGATACCGCAAGGAGCATCACCGCATGAGCAACATAGGCATCCTGGGCGCCGGCCGCGTCGGAACCGGCCTCGCCGGCAAGCTCTCCGCAGCCGGACACCATGTCACCCTCGGCGGCCGAAGCCCCGAAGACGCCGCGGCCCGTACCCTCGGGCTCGCCCCGGGCATCGCCGTCGCGGACCAGCGCACCACCGCCCGCACCTCGGACATCGTGATCAACGCGACGCCCGGCGACAGCTCCCTGGACCGTCTCACCGACCTGCGCACCGAGCTCGCCGGAAAGATCCTCATCGACGTCTCCAACGCCACCCGCGACAGTGACGACGGCCTACCGGGCGGCCTGTGCTTCCCCGGCAGCAGCCTCGCCGAGAAGCTCCAGTACGCGCTCCCCGACAGCCGCGTGGTCAAGACCCTCAACACCATGCTGTTCACGGTCATGACCGCTCCCGAGGCCTTGGCCACCCCGCCGACCGCCTATCTCTCGGGCGACCACGCGCACGCGAAGGAGACCGTCGCCGGCCTGCTCGGCGACCTGGGCTGGCGGCCCGAACGGATCGAGGACCTCGGCGACATCACCACAGCCCGCGCCACCGAGGCCATGATCCTGATCGTGCCCCACGTCCTGCGCCGCCACGGCTTCAAACCCTTCGCCGTCTCCCTGGCCCGCTGAGCATCAAGCCTCAAGCCCGGTCAGCCCACAGCCAGGTGGCCGCCTGGCGGCTGGCGGCTGGCGGCTGGCGGCTCTGGCTTGCCCAGGTCTGATATCCGGGCCCGGGGCCTGCGGTCACAGGATCCTGTGCTCCGTCCAGAACGGGCCGAGGTCCTTCGCCGTCGCCGCCTGCGCCGCCCGCTTGAAGTCCGCGGTGGTAGAGACGCCCAGCCAGTGGTCTCGCACGTAGCCGCGCAGCATGGACGCCATCGCCGGTCCCCCCAGGACGCGTTCGAGGTCGTGCAGGGCGCAGGAGCCGCGTCCGTAGACGACCCGGGCTACTCCGAGCGGTGGCCGTCCGCGTAGTAGGCCAGGGTACGGGTGAGGGCCGCCGTGTCGCTGGGCCACGCGCCGTGGTCCTCCCAGCAGGTGGTGGTGTCCTCCCGGTAGTACAGCTGGTTCGCGTATTGGGCGAAGGACTCGTCCAGCCAGGGCGACGCGAACTGGTCGTTGCCGACGAGGCCGTAGAACCACTGGTGGGCGATCTCGTGGACGACGGCCGACCCCTCCGGTTCGGTCCACAGCAGGACGAGTCCCGGGAACTCCATGCTGCCGAAGCCGTCGAGGGTGTCGCTCATGACGAGGTCCAGCTCGGCGTAGGGGTAGCGGCCGAAGCGCAGGCCGAACTCGTCGACGGCCCCGGCGGCATCTTCCAGGTCGGTGGTGACGCCCTCGGGGGAGGTGGTGGCGGTCCAGTAGGCGTTCAGCCGGATTCCGCCGGGCGTGGTCACCGTCTTCGACCGGAAGGGGCCCGCCGCCCACGCGAAGTCCCGTACCCCGCGCGCCGTGCTGGTGCTGACCGTGCGGCCGGGTGCGCCCGGGCGCCGGGTCGTGGTGCCGGTCGCGGGAACGACCAGCGTGCCGGGATGGTCGAGGACCACCCGGAAGTCCCCGGCCAGGGTGTGGAAGCTCTCGCCGAACCCCACGTCCGGGTCGAGGTGGCGGCCCTGCGCGTCGCGGACGGACAGCAGGGGCAGCGCATTGCCGAGGTAGCGGTGCGCGCCGTCCTTGCCGAAGCGGTGGACGCGGTCCGGGACGGTGATCGCGATGTCGAAGGAGACGCTGGTACGGGCTCCCTGCGGCAGCGGGGCGGGCAGGTCGATCCGCAGCGCGGTGCAGCCGACGGTGAGCGGGCGGGGGGTGCCTCCGGTGACCCCGCCCACCCGGACCGGGGACGGCCTGTCCGCGGCTCCGCAGCCGTCGGCGCCGTTGCCCCACAGGCGTACGTCGATCGAACGCAGCGGGGTGCGGGCGGCGTTGCGGAAGGACACCGTTTGGCGGCCGGTCCAGTGGGAGCCGTCGGAGTCGCCGCGCAGCGACACGTCGTACGAGGGGCGGTCCGGGGTCGCGGTCGCGGCGGCGGCGGGTTCCGCGGCGCCCTGGGCCGCGGCCGTCTGCGGCATGAGCAGCAGGACGGCGGCGAGGGCGAGCATCGGTGCACGCCAGTGCCTGATCGAGGTCATGACAGGCACGCTAGAACGCTCGTGCGGCCGGACGCGCGAGTTCCGGCACACCGTCGCGAGGCCACCCCACCACACCTTCTCGCCCGAGGGCGTCGACAGGGCGAGGCCCGGCAGATCGAACCTGCCGGGAGCTCGTTCGGGGCGCTCCACGCGCGTCAGCAGACCCAGACGATGGACAGGACGCGCAGGTGTCCGAGGCTGCGGTTGACCCAGTAGACGACGGTGAGCGGGCCGATCGACGCTCGCCGTACGTCCTCGCCTTCGGGATCGGTGCGATCCCACTGGGGCCAGGACCACGGGGACCGTGAGGCGATGTCGAGGACGTCGCGGACCATCTCCTGGACGGGCGGGTCCAGCGCGGCGAGGCAGGCGGAGGCCTGCGGTGCCAGTCGGGCGGGCCATGCATCACTCACCGGCGGGCTCCGATGGTGTCCTCCAGGGTGAAGCCGATGAGCGCGATGACGGCGGGTGCGGTGTGCAGTCGGCGCCCCGGCCGGGGATGGCCTCGTGCAGTGCGGTGAGGCCGAAGGGATCTCGGGACTCTGCCGGCGCGGCGCGCCAGTCGCGGTCGACGGCAGGCGTGCGGGGGTCAGCAGCCGCGCGTGCGGTGATACGGGTGCCGAGCTTGGCGGCCGGCCGGCGGGGCGGGGGCCGATGGGGTGGGGTGGTGCGGGTGTACGGGCTGTGCGCTCATGCGGGGGTACCCCTTCCTGCCACCAGTATCGCCGCCGGCCGACGGATGGAGGCACCCCATGCGGAGTTTGGGGTCATCCCGGGCATGCGGCGGGCAAGTCCTGCGGGAGCGGGGCCAGTCGGGCCGGGTGCATCCCGAGGTTTTCGGCCCGGGCCCGTGCGGGACCGGGCCGAAAGGGGGGTGGGGGCCTGCTACTCGGCGATGTCGATGTGCATGTTGAAACGCACCCCGGCGACCTTCACCAGCAGATTGCCCTGCACCTTGCGCTTGGCCAGAGTGCCGCCCACGTTGCCCTTGCCCAGAGCGGCCTTGTTCTGCGGCGGGAAGCTGTGGAACTCGGAGAAGACCCCGCCCGCGGCCAGCGGGGCCGCCTGGTCCCACTCCTCGCGCAGCTCCTCGTATGCGTCGGGGTCCATCGGGGAGCCGCCCAGGCCCAGGTTGACGCGCTCCCCGCCCACGTAGGTGGTCGCGCACTGCTGCAGGACCGTCAGGACCAGCGAGTCCTTGAGCAGGTAGTGCGTCTTGATCTTGCCGAGCAGGTTGGCGGCGTCACCGTCGAGCTTCTTCTTCCGGGCCTCCCGCGCCCCGGCCTTGATCATCTCGGTGCGGTCGGTCTCGATGGACTTGTATGCCTCGACGTAGCCCTTGTCCTTGGTCCGGGCGATCCGGATCGTCGTGGCCCAGGTGTCCGGCGTGATCCATTCCGGGTCGAAGCCGATCGACTCGCAGTACTCCAGAAGGCTTTGGTTGGCGTCCTCGTCGTTCTCGGCGTACTTGGGCATGAACGGTGTCCCCCTCCGTCGTTCTGACGGCGTACAACGTGCCACGGGGGCAGGGGGCTGTCATCCGGTTCCGCCAAGGTCGTGAACGGGGTGGGAGACGGGGCGGGTGTGACGTCACCGCACCGGCACCGGCGCCTGGGGGCCGAATATCCGTACGAACCTCGCGCACACGAGGGGCCGGGCTGCACTCGGGGCTACACTCGCTACCCATGAGTAACTTAACTGGTGCGGTCGATCCGCCGGTCACTTTCGTCCTCGTCCACGGATCGGGCAGCAACGCCTATGGATGGTCCCCCGTGGTGGCCGAACTGGGGCTGCGCGGGCAGCGCGCCGTCGCGGTCGACCTGCCCGGCCACGGGCCCGGCGCGTACCTGCCGCTCTCGTACCAGGCGCCGCAGGATCTGGAGCGGCTCCGCACGGAGCCCTCCCCGATCGGCAGGATCACCCTGGCCGACTGCGCGGCACACGTGGCCGCGGTGGTGCGGCGGGCGCGCCGCAACGGACCGGTGGTCCTGGCCGGCCAGAGCCTCGGCGGTGTCACCGTCAACGCGGCGGCCGACCTGGTGCCCGAGCTGATCTCGCACCTGGTGTACGTCTCCGCGTTCTGCCCGGCGAAGCGCGCCTCCATGAGCGAGCTGCTGGCAACCCCGGAGGCGGCCACGAGCCACATATTCAAGATGACTCCCGTCCCGACTCCCCCCGAGCTCGGCGTTACCCGGGTCAACTGGCGCAGCAACGACGCGTCCTTCTTCGACGTCGCCAAGGAGGCGATGGCCGCCGGCTACTCCGACACCGAGGTCAGGACCATGCTCAACATCCTCGAACCGGACGAGTCGGCGGCGATCGGGGCCTCCGACGGCCGCGGCCTGCCGCACCGATGGGGCCGGATCCCGCGCACGTACGTGCGGTTCACCCAGGACCGAACGCTTCCGCCGGCGCTCCAGGACCTGATGATCCGGGAGGCCGACGAGATGACCCCGGGCAACCGCTTCCGCGTACGGTCGCTGGCGGCCCCGCACATCGGCCCCCGGGACCCGGCGCTGCTGGCAGACGAACTGGAGCAGGTGGCCCGGCTCTGCCACTGAGCCGGGGCGCCCCGCCTCGCGAGTCAGCGCCGGCGGGTCTTGCGCCAGCCGAACGGGCCGGGCAGGTCCATCGAGGTGGTACGGCGTCCGGTGCTGCTGTGGGTGCGGCGGGGGCCGTGCTTGCCGCCGCCGGTGGTGATCGACCACGACTTGCGGTTGATGTTGAGCCGGACACCGGGCAGAATTCTGAAGCTCTTACGGAATGTCAGCGGCATGACGTCTCTCACTTCCTCGGTGCGCGTAGGGAAGGGGCGGTCGGCCCGACTGTCGCGGCAGTCAGGCCAGTTGGCATACGTGTGTCCGCGCCCGCCCGTTCCATGCGCCCGCGGCCGACTCGCGTCCCGCGGTGGCCGCGCACACGGTCCGCTCCGGGAGTCGCGTGCGTTGGCGGCGTGGGTGGCGGGGCTTCCCCCGCCACCAGGCGTCCCTCCAGTCGTCCCAACGGCCGGTACCAGCCGGTAGAGGACCCTGAGCTCTTCGGGAAACGCCACCCCCGGGTTCGGGCTGCCGGCGCAGGCACGTCGCCCGTGACCTGCGGGGTCACGTGTAGTAGATGTCGAACGAGGCCACCCAGAGCGCCGCCAGCGGCAGAACGGTCAGCTGGACGACCGCCGTGGTCCAGCACCGGCCGAGGATCGCGGCGGAGGCGCTCCACCACGCCGTCGTCCGCAGCAGGTCCACGGCCCCTTCCTGGTAGCCCTGTCCGTCGGGATCCATCATGCCCGGGTATCCCATCCACTCCTCGGTGAAGATGCCGTCCGCGCCGAGCACGACGACTCCCGACACCAGCCACACGTCGGCCAGCAGGACCGTCACGGCCAGGGCCCTGTCGAAGCGGAGGTACGCGGGGGTCGGGAGGAGCAGCCGGGCGAGGGGGGTCCCGTGGTCCCGTACCCATGGCTGCCTCCGGCCCTGCCACAGCAGCGAGGAGGCGTACCCCAGCCCGGCGAGGGCCACGGCCCAGCCGCCCATGAAGAGCAGGAGGAAGAGCAAGATCACGATACCCATGCCCCACCAGATGCCGCCATCTACCGGAGCGGTTCCTTCCGCACGGCACGGGTGGTGCGGGTCGGTTTCGTGGGCGTGCCGCCCGCGTGGCTGGTCAAGCGCGGGACAGCGGGCTGCCCGCCCCCGGCCCGCACGCGCACGCGGCTCCGCCGGCGACGGCGGTATACGGGGCGAACCATCGCGCACGCCTGTGCGTTGTGGTGGGGTGGAGGGTGGTGCCGGCCCAACGGCCGGGGTTGCTGGTGCCGCAGTTGCGGCAGCCGGCGGGCGGCGGGCGGCAGTGGGATCGGGGGTGGGTACGTGGATCGGGTCGATGCGATAACGGACGTGGCCGGTGTGCGCGTGGGGCATGCCGCCCTGACGGGCGAGGGCGCTCTGTCGGGTACCACGGTGGTGCTGGTTCCGCAGGGAGGGGCGGTCGCGGCGGTGGACGTGCGCGGTGGGGGCCCTGGGACGCACGAGACGGATGCGCTGGATCCGCGGGCTCTGGTCGAGCGGGTGGACGCGGTCGTGCTGACCGGTGGCAGTGCGTACGGGCTCGCCGCGGTGCACGGCGTCATGGAGTGGCTGGAGGAGCAGGGCCGGGGTGTGCCGGTGGGGCCGCTTGCCGGGCAGGTGGTACCTGTGGTGCCCGCGGCCGCATTGCTGGACCTGGGGCGCGGCGGGGACTTCGGTGCTCGGCCGGGGCCGGCGTTGGGCCGTCGGGCCGTGGAGGCCGCCTCGGCCGCGGAGCCGGGCGCCGTCGTGGCGCAGGGGTCCGTGGGGGCGGGGACGGGTGCGGTGGCCGGCGGTCTGCGCGGCGGGGTGGGATCCGCCAGTGTGTGCCTCGACGGCGGGGCGGTGGTGGGCGCCCTGGTGGTGGTGAACGCGGCCGGGTCGGTCGTGGATCCCGAGTCGGGTGCGCTGTACGGGGAGTTCTATGCGGGCCGGCGCGATGTGTGGCCGCGGCCGGAGGTGCACGAGCGGGCACTGAGGGCCGTGGCGCAGGCACGTGCCACGACCCGGTTGCGGCGTGGCGCTCCGGGAGAGGGCGGGTCGGAGTCGGTGATGAACACCACCCTTGCGGTGGTGGCGACGAACGCCGAGCTCACGCGGGCCCAGGTTCAGAAGATGGCCGGTACGGCTCACGACGGTCTGGCCCGGGCGATCCGTCCCGTGCACTTGATGAACGACGGGGACGCGGTTTTCGGGCTGGCGCTGGGCGGTCATCCGGTGGTGGGGCTGGTGGAGTTCAACGATGTCCTGGGCGCCGCGGCGGATGCCGTGTGCCGGGCCGTGGTCAACGCGGTGCGTGCCGCGGAGGGTTATGACGGCCCGGGCGGCCGGTTCCCGGCCTGGGGAGACCTGTACGGCTCCGCGCCCTGGGTATAGGGCTGCCGGACGGGTCTGCGACCACCACGGCGTTCTGCCGGGCAGCCGGTAACCGGTCCGGCGGTCAGCTGACGCGGGCGGCGATGGTTCGCGCACACACCAGGGACTCGGTATGCGTCGTGTCCACCTCAAGGTCATAGAGCACCCCCCGGTGAACCACATCCGCCTGCGACGCGGCCATCCCCTGGACGCGGTCTCCTCGTGCGATCTCACGGCCTGCGGCGACCTCGCTCTCGCACCTGACGCCGACCCACAACACGGGCACTGCGCCCAGCGCCTTCTGCCACCGCTGCTGGGACGCCGCTCCGCCGAGGAAGACGTCATCGATGATGACCTTGGCGCCTGCACGGGCCATCGCCACGATGCCCTCCGTCCAGGCCGCCTCCAGCGCGCGGAACTCCGCCCCGACGCTCACCCGGCCATCCGCCGCGAACACGATCCCCTCGTCCGACGCCCGCATCCTCGCGGGCATGGCGTCGACGAACGCGTCGCACCCGAACGCCAGCCACGGATCCGGCAGTACGGCCTGCAGGCACCGCACGATCCCTGACTTCCCCGCGCTGGAACCACCGTTGAGAATGATCATCTGAGTCGTCACCGCGCCACGGTAAGGCGCCCTCCCGCACGGCACGAAACGAATAACGAACAGCGGCACACTCCGCGCCGCGAGCGAGGAGCCGGGCGCGGCCGGCGTTGCCGTACCCAGGTTCTGGCCGCGGCGTCACCGACCGGGCGCACCCATGGGGGTGGAACTCCGGCCGAGTTCGCTCGGCGCGGACGCGGGTGGCCGGGGCCGGGGCCCCTACCGGCCGAGCGGCCCGGACGGGGCTGGTTTCCGCCGCCCGTTACGGGTGGGCCGGCACGGCGGTGAAGAGGGCCGGCCGACCCCTCCGGGGGCGTCCCCACCCGTCGTGTCCCCCCGCACGCCCAGCCTGCTTCATCATGGCGGTATGGAAGATCCAGAAGCCGGTGGTGAACGGGGCGTGTGGGTGAACGGTGATGATCAGCGACTTGTCGTGCACGTCGGCGGGGAGATGGACATCGACCGGGTCTCGATGCTGCACGACGCCCTGCACGCGGCGATCACCCAACCCGGCGGCCCGGAGGAGATCGTCGTCGACCTGTCCGAACTCCTCTTCTGCGACTCCTCCGGACTCAGCGGACTCGTCCAAGCCCGGCACACCGCGGCGGAGCACGGCCGGCACATCAGCCTGCGCGCCCCGAGGCCCCAGTTCCTTCGCCTGCTGGAGATGACCGGCGCGGACGCCCTCTTCACGGTCACGGACAGCTGACCCGGTAGACGGGGCCCCGGCGCTTGCGGGCGCCGGGCGGGGCCGCGCCGGGTCAGGCGGGCGACGGGAGGGCGACCGGCGCGTTGTCGCGTTCGGCCTGCACGAGCTGCTGGCGCGTGCCGCCGCGGGACATGAGGTGCAGCTTGTATCCGCCCGGCTTGTCGCCCTCGTCGGCGAGGTGCTTGACCACGCCGGAGCAGACGAGTTCCTTGAGCTTCGCGCCGAGTCGGCCGTCGATGTTGAACCACACCGCGTGGTCGAGCCGGTCGGCGAACTGGAAGATGCCGTCCGCCCGGCCCAGGCTGATGCACTGGGCGCCGAAGACCTGGTTGAGCGAGGCGGGCTGTTCGCCTCCGATCCGGCTGAGTACGGTGTCGGCGGCCCGGGCTCCCATCGGCATCGCGGCCTGGCAGCTCATCCGCAGCGGCAGGCCCGACGGCGCCGCCGAGTCACCGGCGGCGACGATACGGTCGTCGTCCACGCTGGTCAGGGTCTCGTCCGTGAGCAGGCGGCCCAGCGGGTCGGTGCTCAGCCCGCTGCGCGCGGCCAGGTCCGGCACCCCGAAGCCGACGGTCCAGATGGTCACCTCGCTCGGCAGCGTGCGGCCGCCGCCGAGCCGTACGGCATCGCGGGTCACGGCCGTCACCTTCGTGTCGGGGCCCTCGACGACGCTCACCCCGAGCCTGGCCAGCCGCCTGGCGACCGAGCGCCGGCCCCGGGCGTGCAGGTACGGGCCGAGCAGCCCCCCGCAGACCAGCGTCACCGCCCGGCCCGCCTCCGCCAGCTCGGCCGCGGTCTCGATGCCGGTGGGCCCCGCGCCGATGACCGTCACCGCGGCCGTCGCGGGCGCGGCGTCGAGGACCGGGCGCAGCCGCTGCGCGTCCTCGAAGGTGGCGATCGGGTGGGCGAATTCGGCGGCTCCGGGCACGGTCGGATCGGCGCTGCCGCTGCCCACCGCGTAGATGAGGTGGTCGTATCTCAGCGTGCCTCCATCCGCCAGGACAAGGCTGCGGCCGGCCGCGTCGATCCGGGTGACGGTGTCGACGACCAGCCGGACGCGGTCGGCGAGGACGTCCTCGTACGCGACGACCGCGCCGTCGGTCCCGCCCACCAGCTGGTGCAGCCGGATCCGGTGGACGAACGAGGGACGCGGGTTGATCAGCGTCACCGTCACGTCGGAGCGCCGGGTGAGGCGGTTGGCCGCCATGACACCGGCGTACCCGCCGCCGATCACGACCACGTCGATGTTCTTCTCGCTCACGGTGACTCCTTCGTCTGTGGGTTCGGCCTTGAGACACCGGCGAGCCGGTGGTTGTGACAGGCCTGGCGCATGACACACGTAAGTCTCACTGGCATGCAGTCACTGCACTGCTGTGCAATGACTGCATCAAGATATACTCATCGGGTGATCAACCGTCAAGAGATCCGCCAACGCCCCCGACCCGAGAGCGACGGGCCACGATGACCAGTGAGGACCCGGCCCGCCGCGGCGGGCGCGAAGCGCAACGGCGCCGTACCCGCAAGGCGATCGTCGAGGCGGCGGTCCGGCTGAGCGCCGGGGGTGCGACGCCGTCCATCGATGAGATCGCTGCCGCCGCGGACGTCTCGCGGCGCACGGTCTACGTGTACTTCCCGAGCCTCGACCACCTGCTGATCGATGCGACCGCCGGCGCGCTCAACGAGCCCCCGGTCGAAGAGGCCTTGGCGGATCCCGCACTCGCCGACGACCCCGCGGCGCGGGTGGACGCCCTGATAAGGACGCTCTTGAAGTACTCACCGCAGTCGCTGCCCCTGGGCCGCCGCCTGATCCGGCTGACCGTCGATCCCCCGACCACCGGAGCCGACGAGCCGACCGGCCCCCGCCGCGGCCCCCGACGAGTCGAATGGCTGGAGGAGGCGTGCGCGCCGCTGCGCGACACCCTGGAACCGGAAGCGTTCCGGCGGCTGATCTCGGCCCTGACGATCGTGGTCGGCTGGGAGGCCCAGATCGCCCTGCGCGACGTCCGCGGCCTCGGCCCGCAGGACGAGGAGGAGGCCATCACCTGGGCAGCACGCGCCCTCGTCGAAGCCGCGATCAGAGAACACGAGGCCGGTACCGCTTAGCACAATGGCCCGCCGCCGGAGGGGCGAGATCACAAGCGTTCGCCCAGTACCCCCGAATGGGTCGTGACGCAGTCGTTCCGGCGGCATTCTGGGAGCACCTGTACCAGTCCTGCTCCCCTCCGGAGGATGCCGTGAATTCAGGGGTGAGCGGCTCCGCCGCCCGGCACACGGTGCCGGTCGACGTCCACCTCATCCTGCGCCGCGAGGGCGAGCACGGCCCCGAGGTGCTGCTGTCGCGCCGCGCGGGGCCGGTGTACGCGTCCGGCCTGTGGCACCTCCCGTCCGGGCACCTCGACCCGGGCGAGGACATGGTCGAGGCGGTGATCCGGGAAGCGCGCGAGGAGACGGGCGTCCTCATCGACCTCGGCAGCGTCGCCGCGGCCGTCACCGTCCACCACCGCCCTCCCATGGGTACGCGGTCCCGGATCGGGGTCTTCTTCGAAGTGCGGTGGTGGTCGGGGCGGCCCCACGTGAGGGAGCCGGACCGGTGCGACGGCATGGGCTGGTACCCGCTGGACGGGCTGCCGGATCCGATGGTGGCGTACTGCCGGGCCGGCCTGGACGCCTACCGCGCCGGACTGCCCGCCGCCGTGCACTTCCAGCGCCCCGGCGACCATGTCCCCCACACCCCGGACGGCCCCGACCGCACCCGGCTCCTGCCCGGCCCGCCCGCCGGCGGGGTGGAGCTGCCGTACCGGCTCCGGGCGTTCGCCGAACAGACCGTCGGCCCGATCACCGAGGCGGCGGAGGCCTCCTGGGCGCGGAACCGGAACCGGGTCTGGCGGATCACCGGGGCCGACGGCGGCGTCTGGTACCTCAAACGGCACCGTGGGGCGCGGTTCCACGAGCGGGAGGTGGCCGCGTACCGGACGTGGGTGCCGGCGCTCGGCGCCCGGGCGCCCCGCCTCGTCGCGGCGGACACCACCGCGCGGGCCGTCCTCGTCACCGCGCTGGCGGGGCGCTCCCCGAACGGCATGCTCCTCGACGCCGCTGCCGAGGGGCGTGTCCAGCATGAACTGGGCCGCCTGGCCTCTGCCCTGCACCGCAGCGGACCGGAGCGGCCGACCGGCCCATCGGCGGCTCCGGACAAGGTGAGGCGTCATCTGGCGGAGGCCGGGCCGCACCTGGCCGATGGGGACGAGGAGCTGGTCCTCGCCCTGACCCGCGTGTACGGGGACCTCCCGCGGCCCGTGGTGGTGCCCACGCACGGGGACCTGCAGTACCGCAACTGCCTCCTCACCGACGACGGCGCGCTGCGGCTGTTCGACTTCGAGCGGTCGGAGTACGCCACCGCCACCCGGGACATGGCGCGCCTGAGCGACACCTGGACCGGGCGGCCCGAGCTGCGCGCCGCGTTCCTCGACGGGTACGGCAGGCCTCTCACGCCGGCCGAGGAGCTGCGCCTGGACTGCGAGACGGCCTTCGACGCCGTTTCGGGCATCGCGTACGGCACCGCCCACGCCGACCCGGAGGTCGCCGAACGCGGCCGCCGCACCTTGCACCGGCTCCACGCCGCCAAGGGTCTCTAGTGCTGTGACCGCAAGACCGCCGTACGGGAGTGCCGGGAGGAGACCGGGCTCGTCATGTCCGGGCCTCCGCGGCTGCTCGCCGCGGTCTTCGGACTCCCCGGCAAGGAGTGGCCGCTGAGCACGGTGGGCTACGTCTTCGACGGCGGCCGCCTCACGCCCGGCCGGCTCGCCGACATCGTCCTGGACCCGGACGAGCACGACGAGGTACGCGCCCTGACCGTTCCCCGGTGGCGGGAGCTGATGCCCGGCCGGGACCACGCTCGGCTCGAGGCAGCCGTCGCGGCCCGCCGCACGGGGGTACCGGTGTACTTCGACACCTGGGACCGGGAGGCCTGGAGGAGCAACGGATCGACCGGCCCTGACCACCCCGCAGCAGGAAGGCGCCCACCCACACATGAACACCACACCCACCATGCACGACTGGCACGCCCACTATGACGGCGGCCGGGACTTCCGGCCGCTCACCGAAACCGAGAGGAACGTCCTCAGCCGGCACCTGGCTCTACCGGAGGGGGAGCAGGGTTCCCGGGCGCTGGACGTGGCCTGCGGGACCGGCGGACTGGCGCGATTCCTCGCCCAGGAGTTCGGGTACCGGGTCGATGCGGTGGACTGGGCGGAGTCCGCGCTCGCCCGCGCGGCGGCGACCACGTCTGAGGGGATCGCCTACCACCGGCTCGACGTCACCAGCGGGGACGTGGCCGCCCTCGCGCCGCACGGCGGGTACCGGCTCATCGCCATGCGGCGGGCCTTGGCCCACCTGCCCGACCGCGCCCGCGTCATGGCCGGCCTCGCCGCGCTCCTCGCTCCCGCGGGCGTCCTGTGCGTGATCACCCCGCACGCCGGCCGGCACCGGCCGGATCTGCGCGGGATCTGCCTGGACGACGCGGAGCTCGACCAGGTCTGCGAGGGCTGGCGGCGCGCGGAGCGCTTCGAGGCCGGCGACTCCACCGTCCTGCTGCTCCGCGGGCCCGGGGCCGGCGCTCGTCGGGTCACGTGAGGCTCTCGATCAGGTAATGGTGCGGGCAAATCCGCCGCTCAGCTGTGCCGGAGGAAGTAAGGGTCAGCTAAGTTAGGGCCGCCTCACCCCCCTTCCTCATCGCCAGGAGCCTCCATGCGTCCCGCCCGCCTCACTGTCATCGTCGCCGCCTCTGCCGTGGCCGCACTGACCGCTGTCACCGGCTGCGCCGACAAGAGCGCCGGAGGCAGTGACGGGGCGGTCAAGGTCGCCGCGTCGGACAGCGCCTGCGAGGTCTCCAAGACCGAGTTCCCGGCGGGCAAGGTCACCATCGACGTGGAGAACAAGGGCTCCAAGGTCACCGAGCTCTACGTGCTCTTCCCCGACGACCGGATCGTCACCGAGCGCGAGAACATCGGTCCCGGCACCAAGGCCTCCATCACCGCCGAGATCAAGGCCGGCGACTACGAGATCGTCTGCAAGCCCGGCATGAAGGGCGACGGCATCCGCCAGAAGGTCAAGGCCACCGGCCAGGGCGGCGGCGAGAAGCGCAGCCCCGAGCTGGACGCCGCGGTCGCCGCGTACCGCAAGTACGTGCAGGAGCAGGCCGACGAGACACTGCCGAAGGCCCAGGTCTTCGCGGACGCCGTCAAGGCCGGGGACGTCGAGGCCGCGAAGAAGGCCTACGCCCCCTCCCGCATCGGCTGGGAGCGCACCGAGCCGGTCGCCGAGTCCTTCGGCGACATCGACCCGAAGGTCGACGTCCGCGAGGACGGTCTGGAGGCCGGCCAGGACCCGGCGAAGGACTGGACCGGCTGGCACCGCCTGGAGAAGGCGCTGTTCCAGGACGGCAAGATCGGCGACGAGGAGAAGAAGCTCGCCGACACCCTGATCACCGACCTCACCGACTGGCAGAAGAAGGTCGGCCAGGCGGAGATAACCCCGACCTCCATGGCCAACGGCGCGAAGGAGCTGCTCGACGAGGTCGCCACCGGCAAGGTGACCGGCGAGGAAGAGCGCTACAGCCACACCGACCTCGTCGACTTCAAGGCCAACGTCGAAGGCGCGCAGAAGTCCTACGAGCTCCTGAAGCCGACCGCGCAGAAGAACGACCCGGAGCTCGCCAAGCAGCTGGACACGCAGTTCGCCGCGCTGTCCGCACTGCTCGACAAGTACCGGGCCGACAAGGCCTCCTACGAGTTCACCTCGTACGACAAGGTCGGCGAGGCGGAGCGCAAGGAGCTCTCGGACGGTGTGAACGCGCTGGCCGAGCCGCTCTCGAAGCTGGCCGCCGCGGTCGTCAAGTAGTCCCGGCCGGACGGAAGCATGGACGGGAGAGGCGGGAGAGCCGGATGAGTGACTCGGAGCCGGAGCAGGCCGGCAGTGCGGCGCACACGCCCTCGCGGCGCGCCGTGCTCGGCTGGGGCGGTGCCGGGCTCGCGCTCGGTGCCGCCGCGGCCGGCGGCGGGGTCGCCGCCTTCCACGCCGGATCGGACGCGGTCCCCGCGGCCGCGGCGGGCGGCGCCGTGCCCTTCCACGGGCAGCACCAGGCCGGGATCGCGACGGCGGTCCAGGACCGGCTGCACTTCGCGGCCTTCGACGTGAAGACCAAGGACCGTGCCGAGCTGGTCTCGCTGCTGAAGGAATGGACCGTCGCGGCCCGGCTGATGACGGCCGGGCTCCCGGTCGGCGAGGGCGGCTTCGGCGGCCTGCCCCAGGCTCCGCCGGACGACACGGGTGAGGCGCTGGGTCTGAAGCCCTCCCGACTGACCCTGACCATCGGGTTCGGCCCGGGCCTGTTCGCCAAGGACCGTTTCGGCCTGGACGGCAGGCGCCCCGCGGCTCTGGTGGACCTGGAGCTGTTCCCGGGCGACAACCTGGACCCGGCCCGCTCCGGCGGCGACCTCTGCGTCCAGGCCTGCGCCGACGACCCGCAGGTCGCGGTGCACGCCATCCGGCAGCTCGCCCGCATCGGCTTCGGCCGGACCGCGATGCGCTGGTCGCAGCTCGGCTTCGGCAAGACGTCCTCCACCACGCCGGACGAGCAGACCCCGCGCAACATGATGGGGTTCAAGGACGGCACCCGAAACATCTCGGGCACCGACACCGCGGCCCTGGACCAGCACGTGTGGGTGGGCGCCGGGGACGGCGGCGACTGGATGACCGGGGGCTCCTACCTGGTCGCCCGGCGCATCCGCATGAACATCGAGACCTGGGACCGCACCTCCCTCCAGGAGCAGGAGGACATCTTCGGCCGCGACAAGGGCGAGGGCGCTCCGGTCGGCAAGTCCAGGGAACGCGACGAGCCGTTCCTGAAGGCCATGAAGCCCGAGGCGCACGTCCGCCTCGCACACCCCGACAGCAACAACGGGGCGACCATCCTGCGCCGCGGCTACTCCTTCACCGACGGCACGGACGGTCTGGGCCGGCTCGACGCGGGCCTGTTCTTCCTCGCCTACCAGCGCGACGTCCGCACCGGCTTCGTGCCGGTCCAGCGCAGCCTGGCGAAGTCCGACGTCCTCAACGAATACATCCAGCACGTGGGTTCGGCCGTCTTCGCCGTCCCGCCGGGCGTCCGCGACAAGGACGACTGGTGGGGCCGGACACTGTTCTCTTGATCAACACCGTGGAGGGACCGCCGTGTTCGGCAACTACCTGATCGGCCTGCGCGAGGGCCTGGAAGCCAGCCTCGTCGTCTGCATCCTGATCGCCTACCTCGTCAAGACCGAGAACCGGGCCGCACTGCGCCCGGTGTGGCTCGGCGTCGGGATCGCCTGCGCGATCTCGCTCGCCTTCGGCGCCCTCCTCGAGTTCGGCACCCAGGAGCTCACCTTCGAGGCGCAGGAGCTGATCGGCGGGACCCTGTCGATCCTCTCCGTCGGCCTGGTGACGTGGATGGTCTTCTGGATGAAGCGCACCGCCCGGCACCTCAAGGCCGAACTCCACGGCAAGCTCGACGCCGCCCTCGCCGTCGGTACCGGCGCGCTGGTGACCACCGCCTTCCTCGCGGTGGGCCGCGAGGGCCTGGAGACCGCCCTGTTCGTGTGGGCCTCGGTACGCGCCGGCGGCGAGGGATCCCCCGCGCCGCTGGCCGGGGTACTACTGGGCATCGCCACGGCGATCGTGCTGGGCTGGCTGTTCTACCGCGGTGCACTGAAGATCAACCTGGCGAGGTTCTTCAAGTGGACCGGGGCCATGCTGGTGGTCGTGGCCGCGGGCGTGCTGGCGTACGGGGTCCACGACCTCCAGGAGGCCCGCTTCCTGGGCGGCCTGGAGAACAGGGCCTTCGACATCAGCGGGGTCATCCCGCCGGACAGCTGGTACGGGGTCCTGCTCAAGGGCGTCTTCAACTTCCAGCCCGACCCGACGGTCCTCCAGCTGGCGGTGTGGGCGCTCTACCTGGCCGTGACCATGGCCGTCTTCCTCGCCCCGTCGCGGGGAGCGGGAACCCAGGCCGCAGGAGAGCAGGCGCCGCAGACGCAGAGCGGCGCACAAGCCGGCTGAGCCGCAGATCAGGCGCGGTACGCAGCACACCGCAGGCCCCTCGGCGGCGTGCGGTGATCATGCGCCGGTCGCGGGTAGGTTGCCTCCCTGGACGTCCGACGGCAGACAGGAGGCGGCACATGGCGGCGCGGTACGGGAACGAGACCGGGGGCCTGCCCTCGGCGGTGGTGGACTGCGCCCTGTACGAGAACGGGAAGCGGATCCCCGGGCAGGTGAACCTGGGCAGGATCCTGGAGCGGATAGACCCCGAGGCGGGGCGGTTCGCGTGGATCGGCCTGTACGAGCCGAGCGGAGCGCAGCTGCAGGAGGTTGCCGAGGCCTTCGGCCTGCACCCCCTGGCCGTCGAGGACGCCGTCCACGCGCATCAGCGGCCCAAGTTGGAGCGCTACGGCGACATGCTGTTCCTGGTTCTGAAGACGATCGTCTACGTCGACCACGAGAAGGTCACCGCGACCAGCGAGATCGTCGACACCGGCGAGATCATGGTCTTCGCCGGGCCCGGATACGCCATCACCGTGCGCCACGGCAGCGCCCCGTCGCTGGACGGGGTGCGGCAGCAGCTCCAGGACGACCCGCGGCAGCTGGGCTGCGGGCCCGCGGCCGTCCTGCACGCGGTCGCGGACATGGTCGTGGACCGGTACGTCGAAGTGGCGGACGCCTTCGCCGGCGATGTCGACACGCTGGAGAGCGAGGTCTTCTCCCCGGACCTGCCGGTGGACGCCGGGCGCATCTACCAGCTCAAACGCGAACTCCTGGAGTTCAAGCGCGCTGTGATGCCGTTGGCACCTGCGCTCCAGCGCCTCAGTGAGGGCAGCGTCGCGCAGATCCCGAAGGACGTGGCCACCTACTTCCGGGACGTCGCCGACCACCACCACCGGGTCAGCGAGCAGATCCTGTCCTTCGACGAGCTGATCGCGGGGATGCTCAGTGCCAGCATCGCCCAGCTCGGCGTCCAGCAGAACGCCGACATGCGCCGGATCAGCGCATGGGCGGCCCTGGTCGCCGTCCCCACCATGATCGTCGGCGTGTACGGCATGAACTTCGACCACATGCCCGAACTGCGTTCCCCGTACGGCTACCCGGCCGTCTGGATCCTCATCGTCACCGTGTGCACGGTCGTCTACCGGGCCCTGCGCCGCAACAAGTGGCTCTAGGCCGAAGCGTGCCGCCGGGTGGGTTGGGGTCGGGCTCAGTCGCCGGTCGTGGCGCCGCGGTCGGGTGCGCTCATGTCCCCCGTCGCGGGGATGCCGTCGGCGAGGCCGTAGCGGAGGTGCACGGCGCCCTTCGGGCCGGCCGCCGGGGGTGCGAGGAGGGTGAGGTTGGTGGGTACCGCGCCGTCGTCGAAGACCTTCTTCCCGACGCCGAGCACGATCGGGTGCAGCCAGAGGTCGAGGCGGTCGAAGAGCTTCTCGCGCAGGAGGGTCTGGACGAGGTTGAGGCTTCCGACGACCTTCACGTTCTCGTGCCGGTCGCGGATCTCGCGCACCGCGTCGGCCAGGTCGGGGCCGAGCTGCGTGGACCCCGCCCACGAGAGGTCGGGCCTGCCGCGGGAGGCCACGTACTTCGGGATGCGGTTGAAGAGCTCGGCGATCTCACCGTCCTCGCCGCCCTTCTGGTGGGGCCAGAAGGCGGCGAAGATGTCGTACGTCCGCCGGCCGAGCAGGAGGGCGTCCGTGCCCTCGTACGCGGCACCGATCTGTGCCCCGGCGACCTCGTCCAGCAGCGGCGCCTGCCAGCCGCCGAAGGGGAACCCGATGGGGTCCTCGTCGGGGCCGCCGGGCGCCTGCCCGACGAGGTCGAGGGTCGCGAACATCTCGATGTGGATGAGTCCCATGGCCTGCTCCCGGTGGTCGGTCGTCCCAGTCAAGGGATAGACCTGCAGATCGCCCCGAACTCATCGCCGCTACGGCACCCGCTTTCACCCGGTCGGGGTCGTCCACGGTCGCGGTGCGGAACCCGAGCCCTCGGGCGGGGCCTTGCGGGCGTGCAGGACGTGGGCCTCCAGGGGTAGGGGCGTGCGGTCGAGGAGCTCCAGTCCGGCGTCGGCGAGGAGCCGGGCGTAGTGCTCGGCCGTGCGCTCGCGGCCGCCGACGTTGCACATCATGTGCAGGTCCCAGGCCGTGGCCAGCGAGGGGGAGGCGTCGGCGGGCAGGAGCCGTTCCACGATCAGCAGGTCGGCGTGGGCGGGCATCGCGCGGGCGCAGTGGCGCAGGATCTCCCGGCACCGGTCGTCGTCCCAGTCGTGCAGGATGCGGGACAGGACGTAGACGTCGCCGCCGTGGGGCAGGTCGGCGAAGTCGCCGCTGAGGTAGTCGCAGCGGGCGCCGCAGCCCATGGCGTCGAGCGAGCGGTGGGCGGCCTCGACGGCGTGGGGGCGCTCCAGGAGCGCGCCGCGCAGTCGCGGGTGGGCGGTGAGGATGCGGCCGAGGAGTTCCCCGTTGCCGCCGGCCACGTCGATGACGGTCCTGGGGGCCCGGGCCCGGGCCGCGGCGGTGATCACCGGGTGGTCGGGGAGCGGCTGGAACATGCGGGAGCTCGCCGACATCGACCGGTCGAAGAGGTCGGCGAGTTCGGGGTCGCGGGCGAAGTGGTCGAAGTGGTTCTCGCCGAAGAGGTGGTCGAAGGCCGGCTGCCCGGTCCGTACGGTGTGGTCCAGGGCGGCGAAGGAACGGTAGAAGGGGCCCGCGTACATCAGGGCGAGCGGGCGCATCGTGTCGGGCGAGTCGGCGCGCAGCAGACGGCCGAGCGGGGTCAGGCGGAAGCCGTCCCGGCCCTCGGCTCCCCCGGCCACGACACCGAGCATCGCGAGGTAGCGCAGGAGCGTGGCGAGGCTGTCGGGGCGGGTGCCGGTACGCCGGGCGAGCTCCGGGGTGCTGGTGGCTGCTTCGGTGTCCATGGCGTCGGGCAGGTGAAGGCGCGTGAACGCGCCGAGGGCCTGGGTGGCCCATGCTCCGGTGAGGAGGTGGAGGAGCGATTCAGCGGGGCCGCGGGCGCCGGGGTGCTCGTCGGGTTCTAGGTGGGCCGCGAGGGCGTCGGGGTGGTCGCCGGGCGTGTACAGCTCCAGGCGCCGGTAGCCGCACGCGGTGGCTCGGGGAGCGGTGAAGTACAGGACGGTGCCGTCCTCGTGCGGGTTGTATCCGCCGCCGTCGGGGCGGGCGCCGTGGCGGGTGAGCACCGTGCACAGGCCGCGCAGGACCAGCGGGTCCGGGTGCTCCAGTTCGAAGGCGAGATGGGCCTCGTGGCCGCGGGCCCGCTCGTGCGCGGCGATCGGTTCCAGGTCCGAGCCGGCGGGCACCGTGAGGGCGAACACCTCCACCGCGCGGCGCTCCCCGAGGAGGCCGGGGACGCGGGGGCGCAGGATCCGGACGTCGAGTTCGGCCGCGTCGCGGTGGTGGCGCCGGGCGAGGCGCTCCCGTACGACGACGCTGGGCTGGGACGGGGTGTCGGCGGCCAGCCCGCAGTCGGCGAACTGGTCGCGCAGGTGCCCCGGGTCGGGTGGGAACAGCAGCAGGCCGGCGTGGGCGAACCGGCAGTGCGCGGCCACCGACTCCAGTTCGGGTCCGCGCAGGCCGGGCAGCAGCAGGGGCAGCAGGGTCGAGCTGTCGTGTTCGCGTACGAAGGCGGCAGCCGCGTGCAGGCGGGCCGTGTCCTGGAGGAGCATCGCTTCGCCGCCGGCAGGCGTCTCGGCTGCGGGGAGGTCGGGGCCGGCGGGGAGGGTCGTCGTCGTCATCACGGGGGGTGTCCTCAGGCGGGTGCTGGGGCGGATCAGGGCAGGGCAGGGCGGGGCAGGGCGTGGCGGCGCTGGGGTGGTACGGGGCGGGGGGGCGCGGAGGGGAAGGGGCGTGGCACCGGAGTGGGGTGCCGGGTCACACGCCGACGTAGTTCTCGGCGAACCAGTCCTGGTGCGCGCGCGAGGTGCGCAGCGAGTCGAGGCGCGCACGTCGCAGGGAGCCGTGGAAGAACGATCCTTCGTCCGGGTCCTGGCCGGGGATCGCGTGGAGCAGGCCCGTCATCCACTGGGTGAATTCCTGCGCCCGCCAGATGTACGCCAGGCACTGCGTCGAGTAGCGGTCGAGGGCTGCGCCGTTCCCCTGGGCAAGCGCCTCGGCCAGGGCGCCGGCCAGGAGCTCTGCCTCCAGGACGGCGAGGTTCGCGCCCTTCGCGGCGGCCGGGGCGGTCAGGCTGGCCGCGTCACCGGCGAGCAGGAGCGAGCCGTGGCGCAGCGAGTCGACCACGTCGCACGCCAGGTCGACGACACAGCGCTCGATGATCGGCCCCCTGTGCAGCGGGCCGTGGTCCGCTGCGCGCATCCGCAGGTCGAGCTCGTCCCAGATCCGCTCCTCGGACCACGCGTCGGCGGGCAGGCCCCGGCCGCACTGGAGGTAGTAGCGCGTGATCTGCGGGCTGCGGGCCATATGGCCGGCGAAGCCCCGGTCGTGGACGGCGTAGCCGACGGCGTCGAGGCTGGGCGGGGCCTCGGCGAGCAGGCCGAGCCAGCTCACGCCGTAGTCGTGGCGGTGGCGCACCGCACCCGGCGGCAGCGAGCGGCGGGCCGCACCGTGCCGGCCGTCGCAGCCGGCCACGTACCGGGCGTCCCACCGGGCGGGACGGCCGTCGGGTTCGCGGGTGGTGACGTACGGCGCGGCGCCGTCGGCGTCGTGGACGGCCAGCGCCTCGGTGCCGAAGCGGATCCGCCCGCCGGCGTCGAGGTAGCGCGCCAGGAGGTCGGTCACCAGGTTCTGCTGGGGGTAGACGGTGTGCTGCTCGCCACGGCCCAGGGCGGCGTAGTCGAGGCGGAAGCGGCCCTCCGCCGTGCGGAACTCGCACGTGCCGTGGGTCCGTCCGTGGCGGTGGATTCCTTCGGCGAGGCCGTGGCGGTCGAGGACCCGTACGGTGTTCGGCGCGAGGAAGCCGGCCCGGGCGCGGGTCTGGATGTGGGAGCGGTCAGCGCGTTCGAGGACGACGCAGTCGATCCCGGCGGCAACCAGAAGGTTGCCGAGCACGAGGCCGGCGGGACCGGCACCGAGAACGACGACGTCGGCTGATTCGCATAACGTTCGGCAATTGCGACTTTCTGTCATGGCGCGGGAATCATAAGCACGGAAAAAATGGCGAACGATCATGGTTCATTCGAATGCGGTAATAGAGTGAAAATCGCCGGACGGCGACGGAACCCACTGCGGTGGGGTGGGATCCGGCCCCACGGCGGGTTTGCAACGGCGGGTTCGTGGCAGACGGGCTGAACAGCCCTGCCTTGCAGGGCAGTTGGTCAGCAGCCGAGCCACGAAGGGGCCCCTCCCATGTCCGACGCGTATCGCTCCCCCGACCACACCGGCCCCACCCCTCAGCCCACTCCCACCACATCCGCCACTCCCGCATCCCCGCCCCCGGCCTCTCCCCCGCCCGCGGCCGCGCCCGGCAAGGCCCGCAACGGCCTGGCCGTGGCCGCGCTGGTCACCGGCATCGCGTCCCTGCTGCTGCTGTGGCTGTGGTTCGTCGGCCTCCCGCTGGCCCTGGTGGCCATCGGTCTCGGCATCGCCGCCCTGCGCAGGGCCCGCGGCGGCGCCGGCGGCCGCGGTATGGCCGTCACCGGCGTGGCGCTGGGCGCCGTGACCGTGGTCATCGCGGGGATCCTGGTCGCCGTCGGGGTGTCCCTGCTCAACTCCGACGAGGGCAAGGACCTGCGGTCCTGTCTCGACGGTGCCCGGACGCAGCAGGAGCAGCAGGCCTGCACCGACCGCTTCAACGACGACGTCGACGACTGACGCGGAGCCGGCCCGGCAGGGCCCCTTCCGGCCGGTCGGAGGACAACCCGGCGCCCATCCCGCAGACTCGTACGTAAGGGGGGCGCCCTACCTGCCGTCCCGCGGGGGCTCGCCGTGCACGATGTGCCCTACTGGCTGTGGATCGTCTTCGCCGCCACCGTCCTGGTGTCGCTGGCGGTCGATCTGCTTGCCCACCGGGAGGCGCACGTCATCGGCTTCCGCGAGGCGGCCGCGTGGAGCGGAGTGTGGGTCGGTCTGGCGCTGGCCTTCGGGGGCGCCGTCTTCGCCATCGTGGGCACGCAGGCCGGCGTCGAGTACACCACGGCGTGGCTGCTGGAGAAGAGCCTGTCGGTCGACAACCTCTTCGTCTTCGCCCTGATCTTCGGCTATTTCAAGGTCCCGCGGGCCTACCAGCACCGCGTGCTGTTCCTCGGCGTGCTGGGCGCCCTGGTGTTCCGGGGCCTGTTCCTCGCGGCCGGCGTCGCGGTCGTCAGCCGGTTCACGGCCGTCCTGTACGTCTTCGCGGCCATCCTCTTCTACAGCACGTACAAGATCCTCAGGGAGGAGGACGACAGCTTCGACCCGGGGCGGAGCATCGCGGTGCGGCTGCTGCGGAAGATCATGCCGGTCCGCGACGAGTACGCCGGGACGAAGTTCTTCCTCAAGGAGGCGGGCAGACGGGTCGCGACCCCGCTGCTCGCGGTGGTGGCCGCGATCGAGGCGGCGGACCTGGTCTTCGCCGTGGACAGCGTGCCGGCCGTGCTCGCGGTGAGCAGCGACGCCTTCATCGTCTACAGCAGCAACGCGTTCGCCATCCTCGGGCTCCGGGCGCTGTACTTCATGCTGGCCGGCATGCTGGACCGCTTCCACTACCTCGGCAAGGGGCTGGCGCTGATCCTCGCCTTCATCGGCGTGAAGCTGGTCCTGCAGGCCTCGCACAAGCTGATCAGCCCGGCGATCCCGGAGATCCCCTCACCGCTCAGCCTCGCCGTGATCGTCCTCGTCCTCGCCGCGTCCGTGGCCCTGAGCCTGCTGCGGCCGCCGCCTTCCGACGAGGACGCGCCCGCACGCACCGCCGACTGACCTCGGTCCAAAGGGCTCTTCAAATCGGAGCAAAGCGGACGTAAAGTCGAAATATGTACGAAGAAAAGCACCCTGCGGCGACCCGCCCCGGCAGCCTCTGCCCGTCCTGCAAGCAGCCCCTGCCCTCGACGGTCCAGCGGTACAAGACGATGGGCGTGTACGTCCCGCTGTACGCCGACGCACCCTGCGCCAACCCCGCCTGCCCGGGAGCCGCGCACCATGACCGGACCACACCCGAAACCGACCCGACGCGGCGGACCGCGGGACCGGCTCAAGCCGCCTCCTAGCCCGGCCCCGCTCCCCCGGGCCGATGGTCGGGGGACGACAACGCCCCGCCCCTGCCGCACCCTGAAGACATGAACCCCGCTCCCATCGTCGTGCACCGGCCCGCCCCGGACGGCAGCCGGCAGGTCGCGCTGCACCGCGACGGACGCGAGGAGCCCCTCGGCCTGGCCCGCTCCGACCACGACCTGATCGTCTTCCTCGAGGCCGCCGGGGTGATCGAGCCGGAGAACGTGCTCGACGATCCGCAGCTGGTGGAGTGGCGGGGCGCCCGGCCCCACCAGTGGCACGCCGGCTGACCAGGCACCGACCCGCCCTGCCCGCACCGCGCTGCAGGTCCCCGAGACCGCGTCGGACCTGCCTGCCGCGGTCCCTCATGAACTGATCCGTTTCGGACAGGATGGGACGGGTGACTTTCTCCGACGCCGTGTACCTGGCCATGGGAATCGGTGCGCTGGGCGCGGCCGTGCTCCCCAGACTCGTGTTCCGCCGGCCGCTCTCCATGCCGATGGTGTTCCTCGCCGCCGGGGCCCTGGTCGCGGCCCTTCCGCTGTCCGTTCCGGTGGTGGAGCCGGAACGGGACCGGCTGTGGGTGGAGCACGCGACCGAGCTGTGCGTCATCGTCTCCCTGATGGGGGCCGGGCTCGCCCTGAACCGTCCCGTCGGCCTGCGGCGCTGGATGGGCCCCTGGCGGCTGCTGGGGATCAGCATGCCGCTGACCATCGCGGTGATGGCCGCGGCGGCGGCGCTGCTGCTCCAGTGGCCGCTCGCCGCGGCGCTGCTGCTGGCGGCCGTGCTGTCGCCGACGGACCCGGTGCTCGCGGCGGAGGTCCGGGTGGGCGAGCCGACCGACGCGGAGGACGACGAGGACGAGGTCCGGTTCTCCCTCACCGCCGAGGCGGGGCTCAACGACGGACTCGCCTTCCCGTTCGTCCTGGCCGCGCTCGCCCTCGCCGCGGCACCCCAGGGGGCAGGGGCGGCGGACTGGATCGGGAAGTGGCTCCTCGTCGACGTACTGGTGCGGACCGTCGTCGGGCTCGCCGTCGGCGTTGCCGCGGGACGGCTGCTGGGCCTGCTGTTCTTCCGGGCCCGGTCTGCGGCCCTGCGGCTTTCGGAGCACATGGAGGGCTTCGTCGCGCTGGGCGCCACCTTCGTGGCGTACGGAGCGGCCGAACTGCTGCACGGCTACGGGTTCCTCGCCGTCTTCGTCACGGCCTGCTCCATCCGGTCCGCCGAACGCGACCACGGCTACCACAAGGTGCTGCACGAGTTCACCGAACAGATCGAGCGGCTGCTGACCGCCTTCCTGCTGTTCATGCTCGGGGGCTACCTCGTCCGGTACGGACTGCCTTCGCTGACGTGGCAGGGCGCCGCCGTCGGACTGCTCCTGGTCCTGGTCGTCCGGCCCGTCGCCGGGTGGGTGGGCCTCCTGGGCACGGTGGCCGGCCCACGCGAACGCCTGGTCACGGCCGTGTTCGGCATGCGCGGCATCGGCTCCCTGTTCTACGTCGCCTACGCCCTCGGCCACAGCGAGCAGTTCGGCACGACAGCGGAGCAGCTGTGGTCCGTCGTATCCTTCACCGTCCTGCTCTCGGTGTTCCTCCACGGCACGGCCGCCACCCCCGGCATCCGCCGCCTCGACCGCCTGCGGCGCGCCTCGCCCACACCCCCGTGAAGCGCGGCGGGAGCGGGCGGCCGGGTTCGCTTCTCTATCTCCAACCTGCGTTGTTCCTAGAATGGGCGGGTGGAGGACATTGATGCGATCGCGGTGTTGCAGGACCCGGTGCGGCGCCGCCTGTACGAGTACGTGGCGGGGCAGGGCCGCGAGGTCGGCCGCAACGAGGCCGCCGAGGCGGCGGGAGTGGCGCGCACGCTCGCCGCACACCACCTCGACAAGCTGACCGAGGCCGGACTGCTGGAAAGCGGCAGCCGCCGCCTGACGGGCCGCTCGGGGCCGGGGGCGGGCCGCCCCGCCAAGGTGTACACGCGGGCGCCGGCCGAGTGGTCGGTGTCGCTGCCCGCCCGCGACTACCGCACCGCCGCCGAGCTGCTCGCCGAGGCCGCCGAGCAGGCCGGGCTGGACTCCGGGCTCTGCGCGGCGGCGCGCCGCCGGGGGGAGGCCCTGCGCGGCTCGGCGGGGGCCTGCGCCGGCCTCGAAGAGGCCGTGGAGGTGCTGGCCGCCCGGGGTTACGAACCACACCTGGAAGGGCCGGAGGCCGCCGAGGGCGGCGGCCAGGACGTCGAATGCGGCGAGGGGGCGGGCTCGCGTGTCGTCCGTATGCGCAACTGCCCCTTCCACGCCGTCGCCGAACGCTTCCCGCCGCTCGTCTGCGGCATGAACCTCGCACTGCTGGAAGGGCTGTTGGGTACGGACGGTCCGGTCCGCGCCCGGATGGACGCCCGACCGGGCGAGTGCTGTGTGGTGGTCGAGGCTTCTAAAAACAATGATGGTTGACATAGAAAAGCGGGCCGTGCTGGGATGAGGCCATGACCGCATCCCGACACGCCGCCCACCTCGCCCAACTCAACGTCTCCACGCTCCGCCACCCCTTCGACGACCCGCGCATGGCGCCCTTCGTCGAGATGCTCGACCCGGTCAACGCGGCCGCCGACGGCGCGCCCGGCTTCGTGTGGCGGCTCGTGGAGGAAGGGGCGGGCGACGCCACCGGCCTGCGCCCGGCGGGTGAGGACGTGATCGTCAACCTGTCGGTGTGGGAGACGCGGGAGGCCCTGTGGGACTTCGCCTACCGCAGCGGACACCTGGAGGTGATGCGGCGGCGCCGCGAATGGTTCCAACGGCACGTCGAGTCCCACCTGGTGCTCTGGTGGGTGCCCGCCGGCCACCTCCCGACCGTCGGCGAGGCCCTGGAGCGGCTGGCGGACCTTCGCGCACACGGGCCGTCCCCGCGCGCGTTCACCTTCACCTCCTCCTACACCGCCGCCGAGGCCGCCCGGCACCCGCGGGCCGTACCGCCCGCGGTCGCCGAACCGGCTCAGCCGTAGAGGCGCCGCAGACGACGGACCAGGACGGCCTCGGCGTCCGTGAGGTGGGGGTCCGCCAGCCGTCGCCCGGTGGCCACGGGCATGCCGGCGGCCCGGTCGGCCCCGCAGGTGCGGGCCATGGCCCGCAGGAACCCCCGGATCAACAGCCGCTCGTGCGGTCGCAGCACGATGCCGCGGAGGATGACGAAGGTCATCGCCACATCGACCTCGGGGGCGCCGACGCGGCAGGTACTCCAATCGATGACCTTCGGACCGCGGTCCGTGATGATGACGTTCTCCGGGTGGAGATCGAGGTGCAGCACCCGGACGTCACCGCCGCCGCCCGGGAGCCGGGTCAGCCAGCCGGGATCGGGCAGACCGTGCAGCTCCCGGTGCAGCCGGCCCAGCAGCGCGCCGTACGCCGGAGCCCGCCACGGGCGGCTGCGCAGCGCCTCGCTCATGGTCGGACCGTGCAGCCGCTCCATGACCAGGTCCGCGCCGTCCACCCCGTGCACGGCCGGCACCGGGTAGCCGTGCGCGGCCAGCCACCGCAGGAGCCGTGCCTCGTCCTCGGCCGGGCCCCCGTCCCGGAAACGGCGCAGCACGCGGTCCCCGTCCACGGCGTACACATCAGCCTCGCGTCCCCGCCCGATCAGCTCCAACTCGTACCCCCGCAGCTCGTTCCCTCATGTGCCGGTGATCAGCCTGCCTCGTCGCCGGTCAGACCACGAGGGCGGGCGCGGACGGGGTCACCCGCCGGCCAGGCGGCGTTCGAGGGGAGTGCGCATGCTGGGCCGGATGCGGATCTCGCCGAGGAAGGCGGCCAGGCGCCCCGTCTCGGTGGCGATCGCCGTCCGGGCCGCGCGGGTGCGGCCTTCGGGGGCGAGGAGGTGGGTGGCGATCTCGCCGTTCGGGCGCTGGGTCCAGCCGCCGACGATGCGGCCGTCCCACCAGATGGTGGGGCCGATGTTGCCGAAGGCGTCGAAGAGTTCGGGAACGTGGGCGGGGTCGAGGTACCAGTCGCGGTGCCGCCAGCCCATGGCGGTGGGGTCGAGGGAGGGCAGCAGGGCGGCGGCGGGTTCGGTTCCGGAGGGCAGGTCGAGCTGGTCGGGCAGGGCGTGGCCGGGCCCGTGGGCGAGGTCGACCGCGATGGCGTGGGTGCGCTCCAGGGCCCGGCGGGTGTCGGTGAGGGTCCAGCCGGTCCACCACTTGACGTCCTCGGTGGTCGAGGGGCCGAAGGAGCGCAGGTAGCGGGCGCAGAGTTCGGCACGGGCCTCGTCGGCCGGGATGTCGGGGTGGGGTTCGGCCGGCGCCCAGCGGAACTGCGAGGACGCCCAGGTGCCCAGCGGGCGGCCGCGCCGGATGCGGCCCTGCGCGGCCAACACGCCGAGCACCCGGCTGGTGATGCGGGGAGTCGCCTGGTACGGCTTTCCGGGCGCGACCAGGATCTGCGTGCGCAGGGCGGGCACCGCGGCCGCGAGCTCGGCGGCGGTGGCTTCGCCGAAGTCGGCCAGGGCCTCGAGGACGGCCTGCTCCGCGGCGGCCAGCCAGCCCTCGCCGTGGCCGTGCTGCTCCCCGAGCACCTTCAGGAGGTTCTTGCGCTCCCGGGCCGCGACAGCCCTTGCGGTCGACGCGTCGACCACGGGCGCGAGGTCGCGGGGCACCACGAACATGGTGCGGCGCATGCACAGCATCCGCAGCAGGCTCCGCTCCTCGTACAGGGCCCGCTCCAGCCGCGCCGGCGCCGGATCGGCCATGCGGGCGGCTGCCGCCAGGTAGACGGTGGCCGGGTCCGTGGCGTGCAGGGCGAGGAGGGCGTCGGCGACCTGCTCGGGCGTCGCCGCCCGCGCCCCGGGGGCCAGGAGGTGGGCGGTGGCGAGGCGGGCGCGCCGCTGCTCGTCGGTGATCCTCGGTCGGGAGATCGTCATGGCTGGCGGTGGCGGCCGAGGCCGCCGGGGCCGTCCTTTCGCTGGTGGGGGTGGGAAGCGCCGGGCCCCGGACGGGCTGTCCGGGGCCCAGCGCCGTCGGCGGGGTGGGCCGACGACCCCAGAGTGCACCCCCTTGCGGACAGCTACTGTCCGCTTCCCCTCCCTCGACCGCGGGGGCGCCCCGTCAGCGGACGACGTCGAAGACGTTCTTCTGCAGACCGTTGGCGTACGCCTCGTGCTCGACGAGCCTCAGCTTCTGGGTGTCCTTGTCCGTGGTGCTGAACAGGCGCTTGCCCGCCCCGAGCAGCAGCGGGAAGACGAGGAGGTGGTAGCGGTCGATCAGGCCGGCGTCCGACAGGGCCCGGTTCAGGGAAGCGCTGCCGTGGACGATGATCGGCCCGCCCTCCGTCTCCTTCAGTGCGGCGACCTCCTCGAGTGAGCGCAGGATCGTCGTCTCGCCCCAGTTGGCCACCAGGTCGTCCTCGGCGAGGGTGGTGGAGACGACGTACTTCGGCATCTCCTTGTAGTCGGCGAAGTCCTCCATGTCCGGCCACACCGCGCTGAACGCCTCGTAGCTGGCCCGGCCCAGCAGCATCGCGGCGGCTTCCTTCTGTTCACGGCCCTTGATCTCGAAGGCCTCGGGAAGGAACTCGACGTCCTTGAAGGTCCATCCGGAGTTGCGGTACCCGGGCTCGCCGCCGGGGCCCTCGACGACGCCGTCGAGGGAGATGAAAGCGGTGCTGATCAGCGTACGCATCTGAGGATCCTCGTGTCTGGTTCGCAGCAGGTCGGGCGGTGCACGCACGGACCACGCTCGTGGCCGCGGCGCGCCCACCATGATCTATGACTGCGGATCGCGGAGGAACTCATCGGTCGTCCCCGGTCCGGTCAGGGCATCTCGTCGGGGTCGCAGCTGGCCCGGCGCAGCCCGATCGTGCGCAGGGCGCGCATCAGGGCCTCGGCGTCCCCCTCGCGCACGACGTGGACGGCTCCGTCGACCGTGAGTCCGGCCACCGCGCGGGGCACGTGAGCGGCCGCCGTGCGCAGCACCACTCCGCTCGGCGGGTCCAGGGTCCGCACGCCGTGGAACACGCGGAGGATGCCGGGATCCGCGTCGAGGCTGTCGAGCCCGGCGGGCACGGACAGGACGGTGATGTCGGGGAGGAGGACACGGGCGCGGGCGAGCGCGAGCACGGGATCGTGGGCGTGCGACACGACCCGGAAGTGCGGGTTGCGCTGGATGCCCGAGCGCAGCAGCTCCAGCTGTTCGCCCTCGGGCACGCCGACCACCAGAACCGTCATCACCCACCCCATCCTCCGTTCCGGCGCCCCGCGAGGCGACTCGGAACGCGGGTCAGGCCCGTGGGGCGATCCCTTCGAGGTCGTTGACGGTGCCGGACATGATGGTCCGGATGTGTTCGGTGAGGTGGTCCGCGGGCCAGTCCCACCAGGCGAGGTCGAGCAGGCGGGCGACCTCGTCGCCGTCGTAGCGGGTGCGGATGAGTCCGGCCGGGTTGCCGCCGACGATGCCGTAGTCGGGGACGTCCTCCACGACCACGGCGCCGGACGCGATGACCGCGCCGTGCCCGATGCGCACGCCGGGCATGACCATGGTGTGGTAGCCGAACCAGACGTCGTTGCCGACGACGGTGTCACCCCTTCCCGGCAGGCCGGCCAGCAGGTCGAAGTGCTCGGCCCAGGATCCGCCCATGATCGGGAAGGGGAAGGTGGAGGGGCCGTCCATGCGGTGGTTGGCCCCGTTCATGATGAACCGCACCCCGGCGCCCAGCGCGCAGAACTTCCCGATGACCAGCTTCTCCGGCCCGTAGTGGTAGAGCACGTTGCGGGACTCGAACGCGGTCGGATCCTCCGGGTCGTCGTAGTACGAGTACTCCCCGACCTCGATCAGCGGCGAGGTCACCAGCGGTTTCAGCAGAACGACGCGCGGCTGGTCGGGAAACGGGTGGAGCACGGTCGGGTCCGGGGCCATGCGGTTCACGGCAGTCACTCTCGGCTCGGGCTCGGGCGGCGGGGCCGGCCGCGCCGGGCCGGGGTGCGAGGCCCGGGCCGGCGGTTCGGCGTACGCGGGTGTGCCCGTCAGGCGGACGGCGGCGGGGTTTCCGGGTCCTTGCGGTCGCGGTCTTCCTTCGGTTCCCGGGGCGGCTCGTCCTTCGCCGGGCCGATGCGGATCTCGAAATCGCCCGCGTACTTCTCGTGGCCGGCGATCACGGCCTCCTCCACCGCCTCCTCGGCGAGTTCGCCGCGGACGATCAGCGGGTCGCGGCGCAGGTCGCGCAGGAGGGCCCAGCACATGCCGATCATCACCAGGACGAACGGGGCCGCGACGAGGATCGTCAGGTGTTGCAGGCCCGCGAGGGCGTCGCCCTTGCCCTCGCCGACGAGCAGCATCACCGCGGCCACGCCACCGGTCACCACGCCCCAGAAGACCACGATGAACCGGGCGGGTTCGAAGGTGCCCTTCTGGGAGAGGGTGCCCATCACGATCGACGCCGCGTCGGCGCCGGAGACGAAGAAGATGCCGACCAGGATCATCACGAGCAGGCTCATCACGCCGGCGATCGGGAACTCCTGGAGCACGCCGAAGAGCTGCGCCTCGGGCGTGGTCGCCGCGCCGAGGGCGCCCTGCTCCTTCAGCCGCATGGCCGTGCCGCCGAAGATGGCGAACCAGACCAGGCTCACGGTGCTGGGCACCAGGATGACGCCGCCGACGAACTGGCGGATGGTGCGGCCCCGGCTGATGCGGGCGATGAACATGCCGACGAACGGGGTCCAGGAGATCCACCAGGCCCAGTAGAAGACCGTCCAGCTGCTCAGCCAGTCGGCGACGTCACCGCCACCGGTGGACGCCTCGGTGCGGCCGATCAGCTGGGGCAGCTCGTCGAAGTACGCCGCGAGGGAGGTGGGGATCAGGTCGAGGACCAGGATGGTGGGGCCGACGACGAACACGAAGACCGCGAGGATGACGGCCAGCACCATGTTGATGTTGGAAAGCCACTGGATGCCCTTCTCCACACCGGAGACGGCGGAGAAGACGAAGCAGACGGTCAGTACGCCGATGATGGCGACGAGCAGCCCCGTCCCGGCCTTGCCCAGCCAGCCCACCTCGTGCATGCCGCTGCCGATCTGGAGCGCGCCGAGCCCGAGGGAGGTGGCGGAGCCGAACAGCGTGGCGAAGATCGCCAGGATGTCGATCACCCGGCCGGGTGCGCCCTCGGCGCGCTTCTTCCCGAGGAGCGGGACGAAGACGGCGCTGATGGTCTGCCGCCTGCGGCGCCGGAACGTGCTGTAGGCGATGGCCAGGCCGACCACGGCGTAGATGGCCCACGGGTGCAGCGTCCAGTGGAAGAGCGTGGTGGCCAGGGCCGTCTGCATGGCGTCCGCCGCGTCCGCGGGGTCGGTGCCCGGCGGCGGATTGGTGTAGTGCGCCAGGGGTTCGCTGACGCCGTAGAACATCAGGCCGATGCCCATGCCGGCGCTGAACATCATGGCGACCCAGGAGACGGTGCTGAACTCCGGCTTCTCGTGCTCCTGGCCCAGCTCGATGCGCCCGTACCGGCTGATGGCGAGCCAGAGGGCGAAGACGACGAACCCCGAGGCGGCCAGGACGAACGCCCAGCCGCCGTTGTGCATCAGCCCGTTCAGCAGGGTGTCGGAGACGCTCTCGAGCGCGCTGGTGGCCGTGACGCCCCAGATCACGAAGCCCAAGGTCAGCACGGCCGTCACGCCGAAGACCACCCGGTCGGTCACGGGCGGCTTGTCCTCCTGCGGGTGGCGGCCGGGGAGGGCCGCCTTCACGGGCAGCCGCAGCCGTTGCCCCCGTTTACGTTGCTCCTGAGACACAGGCGGCACCTTTCGCGATCATGGCCCGGTTTGGCTTCTGATATCCCGTACCACGGCGCGCACACCTGTCCCGGCATCAACAGGCGTCGATCGGCGCCCCGCTACCAGGTGCTAGGCCGCACGGGTGGCGAGGAGGATCGGCGGGCGGTGCGGGGGCTCGCCGCGGGGGCCCCGCGCCGCGAAGGCGCCGTCCGGGCCCGGCCCGGCGGATCAGAGTGATGCGAGCCAGGCGGCCGCCTCACGGGGGTGGCCGAAGCGGAGGGTGTCGAGGGGTGCGAAGCGGGGGTCGCGGGTGCGGAGCCCGACTTCGCGGCGGCGGGCGCCGTGTTGCGACCAGGACCACCAGGCCGGGTGTTCCCGGCTCAACGTCAGGATTCCGGTGATCGGAGACGAAGGCGGCACCGAGGTCGAGCAGGCGGTCCACCTCCTGGTCGCGCGAGGTCTCGGGGCGCAGGCACAGGTGGATCCGGTTCTTGATCGTCTTCGCCTCGGGCACCTGGTTGAAGTACAGCACCGGGCCCTCCGCCAGCAGCACCTGGGTCTCGCGGTCCCCCGGGCCGGCGTCCGGGTCCATCGGACGGCCCGTCACACTGCTCCAGAACCGGGCCAGCTCATAGGCATCCGCACAGTCGATCGCCACGTTCTGCACTACCGAAACCATGCGCCCCAGCCTTCCCGAATTCCACTCCGAACACCACCGAGCTGCACTGCACTCACACCTCGTCCGCATCATCAGGCACCCAGCGCAGCACGTCGCCGGGCTGACAGTCGAGGGTCCGGCAGATCGCGTCGAGGGTGGTGAACCGGACCGCCTTCGCCCGGCCGTTCTTCAGGACCGCGATGTTGGCGGGACTGATGCCGACGGCGGCGGAGAACTCGGCCACCGAGAGCTTGCGTCTGGCGAGTTGCACGTCGAGGTCGACGATGATGGCCATCAGACCACCTCGGCGAGTTCGCTCTTCATGTGGGTCGCCTTGCGCAGCAGACCGCGCATGATGACGAGGAGCATGACCAGGCAGGCCCCGATGCCGGTGGTCGCGGTCGCGGCGGCGAAGGCGCTGATGAGCTCCATCCCGTCACCGGGGGAAGGGATGTCGGCCAGCATCAGGTGGCAGGTGACGGCGAAGGCGAGGAGCGTCGCCGCGATGGTGGTGCCGATGATGGTGTCCACCCACCGGAAGGCCGCCGCCGAGAAGATCGCATCGCGTTCGACCATGGTGAGCAGCCTCCACGCCGCGGCGAGGACGGCCTGCACACAGGCGACCCCCGCGAGGGCAACCACCGTGTAGGGCAGGGCGTACGGGGCGTACGGGGGGAAGCCGTCGACCTCGTCGGCCGCCGTGGTGGGGATGATGACGAGCTGGCCGAAGAGGCCGAAGAGGATCGCCGCGGCGATGCCGGCACGGAGCACGGTGATGAAGAAGCGAGGCATGCATCGATAATCGATCGATAGCGATCGATAGTCAATGGATTCGTGTCGATCCCACGGAGGGGATCTTCTTGTCGTATCCGTGCCACCGTCCCCCGGCGCGGGGCACCGTGCCGGCCGCACAGGTGTGTCGCAGCGGGTGTGCCCGGGGACTGCGCGCAAGCTGGGATCCGGCTGCGCCGGCGGGCCGAACAGCGCGGCGCGCCGGACCCGGCCGGCAGCCGTGCGCGGCCACGGCCGCATGTCCGACCGGTTCCCGGGAATCCGGCACGGCAGAGATCGTTCGCGATGGAGGGAACGGGGAAATATGGCATCCGACTCGTCGCCGGTGTCCGCGCCGGCCGCCACGGCCACCGTCACCACAGCCGTGCCGGCCCGACTCGACCGCCTGCCGTGGTCCCGCTGGCACTGGATGATCGTGATCGGCCTCGGCACCGTCTGGATCCTCGACGGACTCGAGGTCACCATCGTCGGCAACGTCGCCGGCCGCCTCGCCGAGGAGGGCAGCGGCCTCGACATCACCGCGGCCCAGGTCACCGGTATCGCCGCCGCCCTCTACGTGGCAGGGGCCTGCACCGGCGCGCTCTTCTTCGGATGGCTGACGGACCGCTACGGCCGCAAGAAGCTCTTCATGGTGACCTTGGTCGTCTACCTCGGCGCGACCGCGATGACCGCGCTGTCGTTCGAGTCCTGGTGGTTCTTCCTCTTCCGCTTCCTCACCGGCTTCGGTATCGGCGGCGAGTACGCGGCCATCAACTCGGCGATCGACGAGCTGATCCCGTCCCTCTACCGCGGCCGGGTCGATCTCATCATCAACGGCAGCTACTGGCTGGGCGCGATCGGCGGCGCCCTGCTGTCCGTCGTGTTGCTGGACACCGCCATCTTCCCCAAGGACCTGGGCTGGCGGCTCAGTTTCGCGCTCGGCGTCGTCCTCGGCCTCGTCATCCTGCTCGTGCGCCGGCACGTCCCGGAGAGCCCGCGATGGCAGTTCATCCACGGTAGGCAGGAGGACGCCGAGGCCCTGGTGTCTTCCGTGGAGCACGAGATCGAGCAGGAGAAGGGCGAACCCCTTCCGCCGCCGGCCGGTGAGATCACCATCCACCAGCGCAAGAGCATCGGCTTCGGCCTGATCGCCAAGACCGTCTTCGGCCGCTACCCGCGCCGCGCCTTCCTCGGCCTGTCCCTCTTCATCGGCCAGGCGTTCCTCTACAACGCCGTCACCTTCGGCTTCGGCACCATCCTCATCACGTTCTTCGACGTGCCGACGGGCCACACCGGCTACTACTTCGCCGTCATCGCCGCGGGCAACTTCCTCGGGCCCCTGCTGCTGGGCAAGCTGTTCGACACGCTCGGCCGCCGGATCATGATCTCCTCCACCTACCTGGTCTCGGGCCTGCTCCTGTTCGTCACGGCCTGGCTGTTCGACCGGGGTTCGCTCACGGCGACGACCATGACGGCCTGGTGGTGCGTGGTGCTGTTCTTCGCGTCGGCGGGCGCCTCCAGCGCGTACCTGACCGTCTCGGAGATCTTCCCCATGGAGACCCGCGCCATGGCCATCGCCTTCTTCTACGCCCTCGGCACCGCGGCCGGCGGCATCAGCGGGCCGCTGATCTTCGCCGACCTCACCGAGTCGGGGGTGGTCGGCGACACGGCACTCGCCTTCCGGATCGGCGCCGCGCTGATGTGCGCCGCCGGCCTCGTGGCGGCCTTCCTGGCGGTCAAGGCCGAGCGGCGCTCGCTGGAGGACATCGCCGAGCCGCTCTCGGTGGCGAAGCCGGCCGCCCCGGCCGGCTCGGCGTGAGCGCGTCCTTCGCCTCCGGCAGGGGCGTACGGCGTACGGCGCTCTAGCGTCCGGCGCTGTCCGTCAGGACCGTCGGTGACGCCCCGCGCTGCTGGGGCACCGGCACCTGCGCGGACGGTGCCGGGAGCTGGTCCCGCTGGAGGGCGACCGTACGGGTCGGGGCGGGGATCGAGATGCCCTCCGCGCGGAACCGCCGGTGCAGCCGCTTGATGAACTCGTGCTTGATCCGGTACTGGTCGCTGAACTCGCCCACACCCAGGATCACGGTGAAGTCGATGCGCGAGTCCGCGAACGTGTGGAAGCGGACGGCCGCTTCGTGCTCGGGGACCGCTCCGTTGATGTCGGCCATCACGCTGTCGACGACGTCCAGGGTCACCCGCTCGACGTGCTCCAGGTCGCTCTCGTATCCGACTCCCACCTGGACCAGGATCGAGAACTTGGCTTCCGGCTGGGTGAAGTTGGTCATGTTGGTCCGCGCGAGCCGTCCGTTGGGGATGATGACCAGGTTGTTCGACAGGTTGCGCACCACGGTGTTGCGCCAGTTGATGTCGACGACGTACCCCTCCTCGCCGCTGGTGAGCCGGATGTAGTCACCGGGCTGCACGGTCTTGGAGGCGAGGATGTGCACCCCTGCGAAGAGGTTGGCGAGGGTGTCCTGGAGTGCCAGGGCCACCGCCAGACCGCCCACGCCGAGGGCGGTCACCAGGGGCGCGATGGACACGCCGAGGGTCTCCAGGGCGACGAGCACGCCCATCACGAGGACCACGATCCGCGTGATGTTGACGAAGATGGACGCCGACCCGGCCACCCCGGTGCGCGCCCCCGCCACGGACTGGACGAGGCCCGCGACGACCCTCGCCGTGCTGAGCGTGGCGATCAGGATGAGCAGCGCGGTGAGGGACTGGTTCACGATCCCCGAGACCCGTGCGGTGAGCGGCAGGGTCGTGGCGGCCACCGCGGCGCCCGCGATGACCGCGGCACCCGGGGCGATGGTGCGCAGCGCGTCGACGATGATGTCGTCCCCCCGCCACCGGGTCCGCTCGGCGTGCCGGCCCAGCCACCGCAGGAGGGCGCGCAGCAGCAGCCCGGCCGCGGCGCCCGCGGCCACCGCGATGCCCGCGATCAGCCAGTCGTGCAGGACGAGGTCCCGGTTCAACGGACCCCCTCCGCTGCGCGGCGGCTCCGGGGCGTGGCGACGGGCGCTGCCGACCGTCGTATGAGGTGTGTCGTCACCTTGTCACCTGTCAGTTCGTCGTGCGGTAAGCCCCGTTCGGGCGCGTGTGCGCATCCGGAACGGGCTGCCATCCTGCCCCATGACGGGTGGTGCACCGCAGGCGGGGGCGGCGACTACCGCCGTACGGCGGCGTGTTCGAGGACCGCGCGGACCTCCGCGGTGATCGCGCTCTCGTTGCGTTCGAACTCGGGGCCGGTGAGCTGCTGGGGGTCGGCCGGCAGTCCGGTGAGCACGGGGGTGTGCAGGTGGCCGCCGGGCAGGTGCGGGGCGAGTTCGCCGCGCAGTCGGTTGGAGCGGTAGGCGACCTCGTTGGACAGGTAGCCGCCCCCGCCGCCCGCCACGGCCCGTGAGCCGGGTGTCGGGCCGTCGGCGCGGTCGACGGGAGCGGTGGCGCCCGCCGGGATCTCGGTCACCTCGGTGTTGAGGAGGACCGGGTACGGGCTCTGCACGGCGGCGGTCACCGCGTCGGCGGGCAGCGTGGTGCGGATGAACTCCGGGCCCGGGCCGAGCCCGGGGGCCGTCACCGGACGTTCGCGGGTGCCGCCGGAGAGGGCGCGCGCGTTGTCGGGGTACGGGTCGGCGGAGCGCGCCCGTCCCGCCCAGTCCTCCAGGGTGAAGATGCCGGGGTAGCCCTGGCTGACGGTGGTGATGATGTCGGCCGCGGCGGGGCCGGCGGCCAGGTGCGGGGCGAAGGCCCGCTCCACCATGCCGGCGTCGAAGTCGGCGTACCGCACGGGCAGGACGACGGCGCGGATCTCGGCGGGGCTGCCGTCGGCGAGGGTCACCCGCCGCCCGTTGAGCTGGAGGGCGGCCGAGCCGGACGGGTTGGCGCGGCGGATCTCCGCGTCGAGGCCGAAGGGGTCGAACCCGCTGATGAAGATCCTTCGTACGCCGGGCTGCGTCCGGAAGGCGTTGTCGGTGAGGCCGCGGGAGGCGTCCTCGAAACGGGCCCGGAGCGCCGCCCGGTCGACGGTGAACACCGGCTGCCAGCGGGCGAGTACGGCGGTCATGCCGAGCCGCGCCCAGTACAGCGGCCGGTCGTCGCCGGGGGCGAGGTCGCCGCCGGGCCGCTGTCCCTGGGCCCTGCGCACGGAGGCCTGCCAGAGGGCCTGGCCCCAGGAGTCGAGGAGCCGTTCGGACTCGGCGGGGCTGCGCGTCGTGCACAGCGCGGTGGGCAGCCGGCGTACGAACTCCCCGAGGCCGGCCCGCTCGACGAGGGCGGTGGTACGGGGGTCCGCGAGCCGTTCCTGTTCGGCGTCGGGCACGGCCGGGGCCGGGGGGCGGCAGGCGGACGCGCCGTCGGCCGCGTGGGCGGGCGAGGCGACGGCCACCGGGAGGAGGGTGGCGAGGAGGGCAGCGGCCGATACCGCACGACGTAAGATCACGCGATGTGACATTACATAGTGACCGGTGACCCCACCAGGGTCACCGGCCACAGCGGCCGGGACTGGCTCGACCGCGCCGATTCCGCGGCTGGTTCGGTGCACCCGGGCGGCGCCGGCCGCGGGCGCCTCAGCCGTATCGCCGCAGCTCGTGGAAGAAGCCGTCGATGACCTGCAGTTGCCCGGTGCGGGCCGCCTCGTCGTAGACGTGCTTGCCGACGGCGAGGTCGAGGACGCCCAGGCCGAAGGGCGAGAACACCACCGGCCGGTCCTGCGGCAGCGCCACGCGGCCCGCCGTGACGTCGTACAGCGTGCCGGCCAGGAACTCGCGGCTTCCGGTCAGCTGTTCGGCCAGGTGGGGTGAGGTGTCGGCCTTCAGGCAGTGCTCGACGTCGTCGACGATGTTGGTCGAGGCGAGCAGGATCTCGGGGGCGAGATCGCGCAGCGACACGTGCAGGACCAGGGGGTTGTGGTCGAACCACGCCGGGTCGGTGATGTGCGGCCGGTCGGCGATGGTGGCGAAGACGAGCAGGTCGCTGGAGCGGATCAGCTCCTCGGGGCTGTCGTGCACGGTGAGCCGGGCGCTCGTGCCGCTGCCTTGCAGGTAGCTCTGGAAGCCGGCGGCGCTGTCGGCGGAGATGTCGTGCACGCCGATCTCGTCGAAGGACCAGCCGGTCGCGGCCAGGAAGGTGTGGATGTAGCGGGCGATCAGCCCGGTTCCGAAGAATCCGACGCGGGCCGGCCGCGTCCCCCGGCCTTGGCTGAGGGTGCGGGCCGCCGATGCGGCCATCGCGGCGGTCCGGGTGGCGCTGATGATGGAGCTCTCCAGGCAGGCGAACGGGTAGCCGGTGTCGTGGTCGTTGAGGATCAGCACCGCGGAGGCCCTGGGGAGGCCGGCCTGCACGTTGTCGGGGAAGCTGGAGATCCACTTGAGGCCGTCCACCCGCGCCTGTCCGCCGATCGACGCGGGCAGGGCGATGATGCGGGCCGTCGGGCGGTCGGGGAAGCGCAGGAAGTACGACGGCGGGTTCACCGACTGCCCGGCGGCGTGGAGATGGTAGGTGTCCTCGATCAGCTCCGTGATCCGGCGCTCCTGGCCCTGGAGGGTCTGCTGGACCTGGGCTCCGGGGATCACGGCGAACGGGGGCACGGCGGACCGGGGTGACGCCGCGTTCGGGTCGGACAGGGGGGACTGGGTCGGAGTGGAATGGACGGTGATCATCGGGTGCTCCCCTCGGAGGCCGCGGTCGGGGCGGGCGGGAAGGAGGCCGGGGCCTGCGGTGCGGCCATGGCGACGAGGACCTCGCGCGGCGGCTCGAACGCCTCCCTGCTGTGGGCGGTACGGATGTTGTCGATGAGCATCAGGTCGCCGGACTGCCACGGCTCGCGGACGGTGTGCTCGGCGTAGACCGTGTTGATCAGCTCGACCACGTCCTCGCTGATCGGGGCGCCGTCTCCGAAGTGGGTGTTGAACGGCAGGGCTTCGGGTCCGTAGACGTCGACGAGGTACTCCCGTACCTCGGGCGCCAGCGTCCACTCGTTGAGGAACGCGATCTGGTTGAACCAGCAGCGCCGGCCGGTGACCGGATGGCGCACGACGGCGGGGCGGAGCTGGCGGGTGCGCAGGCTGCCGTCGCCCTGCCAGGCGAACTCGATGGCGTGGGCGCGGCAGTAGCCCTCGACGACGGCCGGGTCCTCGGTGCCGAACGCCTCGGTCCAGGAGGCGCCGATGTCGTCGTTGTAGGTGCGGGTGAGCAGCCAGCCTTCCTGCTCGAAGCGGTGGACGAGTTCCGGCGGCAGCGCGTCCAGGACGGTGGCGGCGTCCGCGAGGGCGGTGGCCCCGCCCGCGGCGGGTGCCGTCAGGCAGGCCAGCAGCATCAGGCCGGGAGGGCTGTGGGTGTAGCTGAGCTCGTGGTGCATGCACATGGGCTGGTTGGCCGGCCACACCGTGGAGGAGTACACGCCGGGGGCGTGGGCCTGGCGGGGGGCGAAGGTCTCGGTGTCGGTCATCAGGGCGGGGACCAGTTGGCCGAAGACGGCCCCCGCCTGCCCGCTGTCGCTCAGGCCGGCCCCGCGGACGAGGACGGCGCCGTGCTCGGCGACGAGGCCGTGCAAGGTGGGGCGGTGTTCGGCCGCCCAGGCCGGCAGATCGGCCGGCGCGGGGGTGCGGACGTGCAGGATCGGGGGTTTGCCGGGGTTCAGGTCGACCCGGGAAGCGGCCGTGGGCGCGGCGCCGGGGCTGAGCGGGGCGGGACGGGTGAGCGACATGGTCTGGGTCCTTTCAGGGGTGTGGGTGAGGCGGCCGGCCATCAGGAGGAGGCCGAGGGCGCGGTGGGGCGCCGGTGGGACGTGGTGTCGAGGAAGCGGGCCAGATCGGTGAGGACGGGGTGGCGGGCCACGTCGGCCGGGGACACGGCGCGGTCGAGGGTGACGGCGAGCCGCACCGCCGACAGGGACGTGCCGCCCCGGTCGAAGAAGTTGTCGCGCCGGCCGATGTGGCCCTGCGGGACGCCGAGCACCTTCGCCCACGCGGCCGCCAGCCGCTGTTCGGCGGGAGTGGCCGGCTCCCGGGTGTCGTCCTTCACTGCGTCCTCGACGGCGTGGAGCTGCGCGGCCAGGGCCGTCAGGGCCTTCCGGTCGATCTTGCTGTTGGCGGTCAGCGGGAGGCTCTCCTGCCAGTGCAGGGCCGAGGGGACCATGTACCCGGGCAGCGACGCGCCCAGCAGGTCCAGCAGGACACCGGTTTCGAGCGGATGCGGCGCGGCATAGAACGCCACCAGGTGGGCGCTCTGATCGGGCCGTTCGGTGACCACCACGGCGCTGTCGCGGACCCCGGGGGCCCGCAGCAGGGTGTTCTCGATCTCGCCGGTCTCGATACGGAAACCGCGGATCTTGACCTGGTTGTCGCGGCGGCCGAGGAACTCCAGCTTGCCGTCGATCCGCCAGCGGCCGACATCGGCGCTGCGGTACAGGCGCATGCCCTCGCGGTGGGGGTCGGCCAGGTAGGTCGGCCGGGTGCGCTCGGGGTCGTTGACGTAGCCGCGGCCTACGCAGACCCCCGAGAAGGCGATCACGCCGGGCGCACCCAGCGGCACCGGGTCGAGGTGCTCGTCGACGACGTAGAGGTGCACGTTGTTGACCGGCGGGCCCAGCGGGACCCGGTCGGTGTCCGGTACGCGGTCCATGACCTCGTGGTTGGTGTCGTCGCTGGTCTCGGTCAGCCCGTAGGCGTTGACGAGCTTGATGTGGGGCTGGGCGGTGAACCAGCGCTGGGCCAGTTCCCTCTTCAGCGCCTCGCCGGTGACCGACACGTACCGCAGGTCCGGCAGCGTCCGGGGGTGCTGCTCCAGGTGGGACAGGACCACGTCGAGGTAGGAGGGGACGACCTGCAGCACGGTGACCCGGCCGCGGGCGACGGTGTCGACGAACCGTGCGGCGTCGAGGATCGCTTCCTGCTCGATCAGCAGGGTTCGCCCGCCGACCAGCAGGGGGGCGAGCAGTTGCCACAGCGAGATGTCGAAGCACTGGGGCGCGGTCTGGGCGACCACCTGCCCCTCCCCCATCTCGAGGTCGTCGATCTTGGCGTAGAGGTGGTTGAGCATGCCCTCCTGTTCGCACATCGCTCCCTTGGGCTCCCCCGTCGAGCCGGAGGTGAAGTAGATGTAGGCCAGCTGGTCGGGTGCGACGTCGATGCCGAGGTCGGTCCCGGAGTGCTCCTGGCCGTAGACGGTGTCGGCGAACAGGACCCGGACCTCGGGCTGGGAGGCGAGGGCCTGCCGCACGTGGGCGGTGGCGGCCGGCTGGGTCAGCACGAGCCCGCATCCGGCACGGGCCAGCATGGACTTGATGCGTCCGGCCGGCAGGCCCGGCTCGATCGGCAGGTACGCGCCGCCGGCCTTGAAGACGGCCAGGACGGCGGCCGGCCAGTCCAGGTCCCGCTCCATGGCCACCGCGACCACCCCTTCACGCCGCAGGCCCTGGGCCTGCAGGGCGCGCGCCAGCTGGTTGGCGCGGGTGTTGAGCTCCTGGTAGGTCCACTGCCGGTCGCCGTGCTGGGCGGCCACGGCGTGCGGGTGCTGCCGCACCCGCCGCTCGAACAGCTCGTGCACGCGGAGCCCGGGAAGGTCTCGGCTCGGCCCGGCCAGGTCGTGGAGCTGGAAGCGGAGCTCTTGGGCCGAGAGCAGGCTCCGGCCTCGGTGATCGGCGTCCGGGTCGGCGGCCATCAGGGCGAGCGCGGTCAGGTGGTAGCCGGCGATCCGGGCGGCACAGTCCGCGTCGAGGACGTCGGTGCGGTAGCGCAGCAGCAGCCTCGGCGGTGCGTCGTCGTGGTGGGCGACGCCGATCCACAGCGCCGTGTCCGCGGGCAGGGTGCTGCGGTTCCGGGCCGGCGTGCCGTCGGTGCCGGGAAGGTCACTGCTGAGGCCGGTGATGCCGGTGATGCCGGTGGGATCCAGCACCGTCTCGAACGGCGCGTCGGCCAGGCCCAGTTCGCGCCTGAGGTCTTCGACGGGGAAGTCCCGGTGGGCCAGCAGGTCCGCGAGGGCGCGGCCGGTGTGCTCCAGCAGGCTGCGCCACGATCCGGGGGCGGTCGTCAGCCTGAACGGCAGCGGGCGGTCCCCGGCGGCGGTGACGTAACCGGTGGTGACGTCCCGTTCCCCGCTCAGCGCAGCGAGCACCTTCGCGTGGGCGGCCAGCAGCACGCGGTCCAGCGGCACCGCCAGGTCGTCCGCCAGCCGGCGCAGTGCAGCCGCTTGGCCGGCGGGGACCGGTGCCTCGTACTCGGCCACGCCCGCCACCGGCACCCGGGTCCATCGGGGAAGGGGAGCGAAGCCGCTGCCGGCGGCCAGGACGCCGTGCCAGAACTCTCTGCTGGTGGATGCGTTGCGTGCCATGGGGGTCTCTCCTGTCTGGTGCTGATGCGTGGGGGTCAGATGCCGGTGAGCGGGTCGGGGTGCAGGGGCGCCGCGCCGGGCAGGTGTGCCGGCGGCCTCGCGGGTGCCGGGGCCTCGTCGGGCATCTGCCGGGCCGGGTTTCCCGCCCACCGGGCGAGCCGCGGGACCTGCTCGCCCTTCATGAGGAAGGAGTCGCAGGCGAGCTGGACGCCGTCTCCCAGCGTCACGCCGTAGTGGACGTACGCGCCGACCCCGAGGGTGCAGCCGTCGCCGATCGTGGTCCGGTCGGACTTGAAGGCGCCGTCCTCCTGCGAGTGGCACTGGATGACCGTGCCCGCGTTCAGCGTGCAGTCGTCCCCGATGGTGATGAGGGTCCGCTCCGGGAAGGAGCAGCCGTCGTCGAAGACCCGCTTGCCGATCCGGGCGCCCAGCAGCCGCCAGACGACGTTCTTGAACGGGGTCCCGTCGAAGATCCGCGCGTAGCCGACCGAGGCCATCTTCCAGAAGCGCTCGTGCCGCCAGAACGAGGGCTCGTAGATCGAGCAGTACAGCGGCTTCTGCGTCTTGAATCCGGTGGTGGCCCGTTCGAGCAGCGCGAAGTGGACGACGGTGAACAGCAGGATGAGGACACCGGCCAGCGCGAACGCGGACACACCCAGCGCGGGGTAGAGGACTGCCGCGCCCAGGCCGACGAGGGTCACGACGAAGACGTGCAGCCACCGCGCCGTCAGGTACAGCGCCGCGGTGACGGCGTTGTGCCGGTTCTTGGCGGCCAGCCGCCGGTGCAGTTCGCTGCCGGTCTCCAGGTCCTCGAAGCGGGTGTCGCGCATCACCGTGCGGGGGATGGCGAAGGCGGGCGAGCCCAGCAGGCCCGTGTTCTCCCGAACCTCCCCGTCGACCGGGACCATCACCTTCGTCGCCAGCAGGCAGTTGTCACCGGTCTTGGCCTGCGAGGGATAGGCGATGCGGTTGCCGAGGAAGTTGTCGGCGCCGATCGAGACGCGGGACAGCCGGAACGACGTGTCGGAGAACTCGGCGTTGATGACCGACAGGCCGTCGGCGACCATCGTCTTGCTGCCCACCGTGCTCAGGAACGGGCTGTCGTGCTTCACCTCGATGCCGAAGTTCGAGCCGGTCTGCGTGACACGCGACAGGTCGTAGCCGATGTAGCGCAGGTAGTGGACGATCGCGGAGCTGTCCCCGAACAGCGCCGTGAAGAACTTGCTGTTGGTCAGACGCCCGATGGCGCGCTGCAGGCCGTAGTGCACGCCGTAGAGCGGGTAGACCGTGTCCGGCTTGACCGCCAGGTTGAGCAGGCGCGGCACCACGCCCTGGATGACCAGCCCGGCGAGGGCGGCGCCGAAGAACAGGACGAAGGACGCGGCCAGCGCACCGAGGTAGAAGGGTGCGCTGGTGAACGCCGGACTGCCGGCCCTTGACGGCGCGGCCAGCTCCCACAGGGGGGCCAGCAGCACGGTGGCGCCGCCCGTGACCAGCGGCAGGTACGCAAGCAGCAGGGCGAGCAGCTGCCCGGCGGTGTAGCGGACCTTCCTGGCGGTGGAGCACGCGCCGCCTCCGGCCATGCGGAAGTCCGTGCCGGTGGGCTCGGCCGGTGAGCCGTGCCAGCGCTCGCCGGCGGGGACGGCCTGGCCGGCGTGCAGGCTGGAGGCGTGTCCGAGCTGGGCCTGGCTGCCCATCGAGGTGTGGATGTCGAGGACGGTCTGCTCACTGACGAGGACGTTGCTGCCGAGGGTGACGGGGCCGGTCTGGAGGAGACCGGCGTGTGCCCGGTAGCCGGAGAGGTTCGCGTCCTTGCGGATCACCGTTCCGTCACCGATCGTGATCAGGTCGGTGCAGACGGGAATGTGGGTGGAGAAGATCGCGACGTTCCGGCCGATCTTCGCGCCCAGCGCCCTGAGATACGCCGCGTACAGCGGGGACCCGGCGAACATGCGGGCAGGACTGCTGCGGATCAAGGTCTTGACCAGCCACCAGCGGACGTAGCCGAGGCTCCATACGGGGAACTCGCGGGGTGTGAAGCGACCGATGAGGGTCCACTTCGCCGCGATCGGCAGGACGCACAGGCCGGCGAAGACGGCGCTGCCCAGCAGTACGGACCGCAGGTAGACGTCGAGCACACCGGTGCCGGCGGCGACCCACTCGAAGCCCCGGACCGCGCTCAGGGCGGCGAGGTAGGAATAGCCGAGGAACGCCAGGAACTGCAGCATGCCGCACAGCAGGTACCGGCCCGTCCCCGCCCGGGCCGGCGTGGGGGCCGGGACGGGGTCGGGCTCGACGGGCGGTTGGACGGACGGACGGGCAGGCGGCCGGCCGGGCGCGGCCGGTGCCGGTCCGCCGGCCGCGGGACCAGGGGGTACGGGCGCTGCGGACCCGCGCGCCGGGGCCGCGGGCGCCGTGGGGGCGGGTGCGGGGGCCGCGGGCGCCGTGGGGGCGGGTGCGGGGGCCGCGGCGGCGGCCTGGGTCAGCGCGGAGGCCAGAGCGTTGATCGTCGGATTGCGGTAGACGTCCTTCATCGATACGGGCGGCAGGTCCGACCGCTTCCTCACCCGGGCGCAGAACCCCGCCATCACCAGCGAGTCGGCGCCGAGCTCCGCGAAGAAGTCGCTGTCGCCCGGCACCTCCTGCACACCCACGACACCGGCCAGCACCTCCGCCAGGAGCCGCGCGGTCTCCGCCGCCGGGCCGGCGTCGTCGGACCTGCTGCCGGACAGCGTCGAGGTGCCGGCCGGGCCGGCCGTCAGGACATCGGTGGGTTGAGCTCCCATCCGGTCATCAGGCAAGGAAAACATCGGTGAACCACCTCAATGCGTGCATTCCGCAGTCGGGGGATGCCTCGGGGCATCGATCGCGTGGGTGAATTGCGGCAGCGGGGGCCTTGAAGGGCGCCCTCGTGATGCCGCCCTTCCAGTAGGCCCGGCCGCGACATGTCCGTCACGCCGCTGAATGTCGTGGCTTGACAAGCCCCGTCCGCCGAGCTTGGCGGCGCCGTAAGCCGGCCGCTGGGCATGGGCCGGCCGGCGGTCGCGGCCAGTGTCAAGTCCCGAATTCCGGTGACATGACAGGGTCGCGGTCAGCCCGCGTACTGGAGGGGTCCCGAAGACGTGGCAGCAGCGACGTCCCAACCGAGCCGCCCACACAAGCCAGCGGTACCAGAGCCGCCGTGAGCGCGAACAAGGAGGTGCCCATGCCGGTCATATCCACTCCGCAGGAATTCAACACGGACGACCTCTACGTAGACCTCGAGGCGATCAGCGGGCACCGACTCTTCCTCAAATGCGAGGGATTCAACTTCGCGGGCTCCATCAAACTCAAAGCCGCGACCGCGATGGTCGAGGCCGCCGAACGCGACGGCCTGCTCAGCCCCGGATCCGTCCTGGTCGAGTCCTCTTCCGGCAACCTCGGCGTGGCGATGAGCATGATCGCGGCGAGCAAGGGCTACCGGTTCGTGTGCGTGACCGATTCACGCTGCAACCTGGCGACCCGGCTGCTCCTGGAAGCCCTCGGCGCCGAGATCCACGTCGTCACCGAGCCCTCCCCCACCGGCGGCCTGCTCGGCGCCCGCATCGACCACGTCCGCGCCCTGTGCGCATCCGACGACCGCTACGTGTGGCTGAACCAGTACACCAACCCCAACAACCACGCTGCCCACTACCGCACCACAGCCCCGGACATCGCCCGCGCGTTCCCCGACCTCGACGTCCTCTTCATCGGGGCCGGCACCACCGGGACCCTCATGGGGTGCGCCCGCTTCTTCCGCACCTGGCACCGCCCGGTGCGCATCGTCGCGATCGATTCGGAGGGCTCCGCCACCTTCGGGCACACACCCAGCCGCCGTATGATCCCCGGCCTCGGCACGAGCATCCGCCCCCCGCTCCTCGACACCTCCTTCGTGGACGAGGTGGTACACGTCAACGAGGCCCAGACGATTCGCACCTGCCACCAACTGGCCCGCCACGGCTTCATCTTCGGCGGCTCCACCGGCACCGTCGTCCACGGCGCCGGCCAATGGCTGGCCCGGCGGGACGAGCAGGTGACCGCCGTCGCCATCGCCCCCGACCTCGGCGAGCGCTACCTCGAAACCGTCTACCAGGCCGACTGGGTCCAGGACCTCTACGGCGAGGACGTACTCGAACCCCAGCCCGTCGGCGCCACCGCGGCCGGCCCGGCAGCCTGACGCACCGCGCACCGCTCGGGACGGCAACGGCCCCGCCCTCGCCGAGCGGACGTCCCCACCGCGACCCGAATCCTGCGCGAGGGCCTCGAAGCAGGGCTGCGCGAGCTCAAGTCCGCCGCCGAAGCCGGCGCCGGTGGAGCCCCGGCCCCGGAGGGGGCCGGGGGTTCCACCTGTTGTCAACCGGCCCGCCCGTAGCGGACGTTATTGCTCCAAATACGTTCCAGCCTTACCCGGGTCCCCGGCCGGGGGGCGTGCCAGATCTTGCCTTGACCTGCGTAAATGCCGACGTGTTCCATGGTCGAGCCCTGCGGGAAGAAGACCAGATCACCCAATGCGCGTTTGTCTCGGGAAATGTGAGAGGTGTGCTCGTACTGCTGCTCGGCGGTGCGGGGCAGCTGTTTTCCGGCTTTCCGGAACGAGTACAGCATCAGCCCCGAGCAGTCGAACCGTCTCGGCCCCGCCGCGCCGCGCGCATAAGGGGAACCTTTCTTGGAAGCGGCCACCGCCACGGCTTTGGCGCCGTACGACGTGGCCGCTTCGGCCGGTGACACCGGGCCGACCAGGGTGCCCGCCGTCAGCAGGCTGAGGAGCAGAAAAAGGCGAGGGAGACGGGATCCGGTGGTGCGTCGGACAACTCGGAGAGCCTGGTGGGCTTTATGGAAGTCGTTCCTGCAGACGGACATCGCAATACCTCCGCGTTCGAATGGACTGTCGGTCGAACGGATACCTGGAGCCTGCTTTCTCGGAAGTGATTCCTGACGCGCAACGGCCGACAGTTTTCTCCGAACCCGGCCCGAATTCAGGTCCGGACATGGGTGTGGATGTATCGATTCTGCAACGAATGCGAATATATGAAGATACGATTCACGGGGCCGTCCTTCACCCGAGTGGAGGCACGAGCGAACGCGCCGCTGCGAGCTCCGCGGGCCGCCGGGACGTCGGCTCCAGGCTTCTCGGGGCAGGACAGCGCCCCGCAGGACCGCGAGCGCCGCCCTCGCATATCGCGGACATATCGAAAAGCGCATACGCCACCGCAACGGCCCTCCGCTTCCGATGGGGACCATGAACCACGACGCATCCCCGCCACCACCGCCCCGCCCCACGCGCAGGCTCGTGCTCCTCGGCCTGGCGGTCCTCGGCCTCACGGCCGCCGCGTTCCTCATGCGGCGGCCGCTCATGATGTCCGCGCCGGTGTGCATGGCCGGACGGTGGCACGGCTGCTACGACACGTTCAACGGCGTGGTGCTCATGACGCTGGTCACGCTGCCGTTGGCCGCGCTGGTGGCGTGGGCCCTGGCACGCCGGCGGCGCGCCGCGGGCGTCACCTCGCCGTGGCGGCGGTCGCTGGCCGAGGTGGGCATGGTCCACGGGACGGTGCCGTTCGTCTGGCTGATCCTGATGCCCGGCGCCGCCCCCGGCCTGGTCCCCGGCCGGACGAGCCTGGTGCCGCTGCGGGACCTGGTCGTCATGGGGCCGCTCGGGATCGTCGGCAACCTGCTGGTCTTCGCCTCGCTGGGGTTCTTCGCCCCGATGCGGTTCGCGGCACTGGCGTCGGTGCCGCGGATCCTGGCGCTCGGGGCGGGCTGCTCGGTCCTCGTCGAGACCGCACAGTACGTCCTGCGCCTGGACCGGGTGTCCTCCGTGGACGACGTGCTGGTCAACGCCACCGGCGCCGTGCTGGCGGGGCTGGCGTCGCGCCGCTGGTGGCGCACGAGGGCGCACACCCCGGCCGACGGGCCTCGCCCGGCGCCGGCACCGGTGGGCTGATCCGCGTGTGCGGTGTGCCCGCGCGGGTGCGTGCGCCGGCGACGAGCCGTGCTGCTTAGGCTGCGGACATGCGCGTACTGATCGTGGAGGACGAGCCCTACCTGGCCGAAGCCGTCCGGGACGGCCTGCGGCTGGAGGCGATCGCCGCCGACATCGCCGGCGACGGCGACACCGCGCTGGAACTGCTCAGCGTCAACTCCTACGACCTCGCGGTCCTCGACCGCGACATCCCCGGCCCCTCGGGCGACGAGGTCGCCCGACGCATCGTGGCCTCCGGCAGCGGCATTCCGATCCTCATGCTCACCGCTGCCGACCGGATCGACGACAAGGCCTCCGGGTTCGGGCTCGGCGCCGACGACTACCTCACCAAGCCGTTCGAGCTGCGGGAGCTCGTCCTGCGGCTGAGGGCGCTCGACCGCAGGCGGGCGTACGCCCGGCCCCCGGTCCGCGAGATCGCGGGCCTGCGGGTCGATCCCTTCCGCCGGGAGGTCTTCCGCGACGGCCGCTACGTCGCGCTCACCCGCAAGCAGTTCGCGGTGCTGGAGGTCCTCGCCGCCGCCGAGGGCGGGGTCGTCAGCGCCGAGGAGCTGCTGGAACGGGCCTGGGACGAGAACGCCGACCCCCTCACCAACGCCGTGCGCATCACCGTCTCCGCACTGCGCAAGCGGCTCGGCGAACCATGGATCATCGCCACGGTACCCGGCGTCGGCTACCGCATCGACACGCAACCCGGGGCCGGAGAGAAGGGCGGGGACCGTGGATAGGGCGCCCGGGTTGAGCGTGCGCACCAAGCTCACCCTCAGCTACGCCGGTTTCCTCATGCTCGCCGGCGTCCTGCTGCTCGCCGCGGTGTGGGTGTTCCTCCTGCGCTACGTCCCCGAGCGCGCGACGCTCATCGTCCCCTCCGGCGCCCCCACCCATGGCGTGTTCCCCATCCGGTCCAGCCTCCTGCGCGTCTTCGCTCCGAGGGCGGCCGCGGTCCTGGCGTTCCTGCTGGTACTGGGCCTCGTCGGCGGGTGGATCCTCGCCGGCCGGATGCTCGCACCGCTCACCCAGATCACGGCCGCGGCACGGACGGCCGGGAACCGCTCCCTGTCCCACCGGATCCGCATGACGGGCCGCCAGGACGAGTTCCGCGAACTCTCCGACGCCTTCGACGCGATGCTCGAACAGCTCGAGTCCCACGTCGCCGAGCAGCAGCGGTTCGCCGCGAACGCCTCCCACGAGTTGCGCACCCCGCTGGCGATCTCGCGGGCGCTCCTCGACGTCGCCCGCAAGGACCCCGCGCGGGACCGGGGCGAAGTCATCGAGCGCCTGCACGCCGTCAACACGCGGGCGATCGATCTCACCGAGGCCCTCCTGCTGCTCAGCCGCGGCGACAGCGGCACCTTCACCCGCGAGGGCGTCGACCTCTCCCTCCTCGCCGAAGAAGCCGCCGAAACCCTGCTCCCCCTCGCCGAACAGCGCCGGATCACACTCGATGTCACCGGCGGCACGGCCCGGACCAGCGGCTCGGCGGAGCTCCTGCTGCGGATGGTGACGAACCTCGTCCAGAACGCCGTCGTCCACAACCTCCCCGCCGGCGGCACCGTGACGGTGCACACCGGGACGGAGGGCGACACGAGCGTGCTGCGGGTCGAGAACACGGGCCGCCGGCTCCCGCCGGAACTGGTCCCGACCCTCACCGAACCCTTCCAGCGCGCAACGGAACGCGTACGCACCGACGAGCACGCCGGCGTGGGACTCGGCCTGGCCATCGTGCACAGCATCGTCCGCGCCCACGCCGGAACCCTCGACCTCGACCCCCGCCCGGCCGGCGGCCTGCTCGTCACGGTCCGGCTTCCCGGCGCGCCGTAGGCGCCTTGCCCGGGCGGGGCCGCCCGCACCGTCGGCCGAGCGCGGTGGAGGACGGGGCGGCCCGTGGCCGCGCCCGGTCAGCGCAGGAGCGCTCCGCGCAGGGTGATGCCGTGCCGCGTGCGCAGCCGTCGCAGCTCCCACAGGGCCACGGCGGTGACGGACAGCGGCCCTCCCAGGGTGAAGGCCAGCCGCACGCCGAGGGGCACGCTGTCGTAGGTGCCCCGGAACATGTCGAACACGGCGACCTCCCATACGAGGAGCGTCGCGAGCAGCGGCGGAACCGTCTCGTGGAGGTCTGCCGTCCGGAAGACGTGGATGAGCGACTGCACGATGCCGTAGAGGGCGAACGGGGCGAGCCACAGCATGAAGGCGCCCAGGGCGAACAACAGGACCACCCGCCCCGCGGACGCCGTCCAGTCCGTGTTCTCGTCCACGTAGCCCAGGCCGGTGATCAGCCTCGGCACGGCGAGCGTGACGACCAGCGCCAGGAGTGCGCCGACGGGCCTGACCGCGCGGCGCAGGAACAGGCGCCGGTTGGGCGAGCGGGCCGCGAGGACGAAGGCGGCGACGGCTATCGGGAACGTCACCGCCAGCACGATCAGGGTGGTCCTGATCTGGGCGAAGCGATCGTCCACCACGGCGTCGGCGTCCGGCGCCAGCCCGTAGGACAGCAGCATCCAGGTGATGGCGGCCAGCCCGATGACCGTCCGGGCGACCTGGGCCCTCTTCACCACCGGATCGTGCACCCGGTCCGGCCTGGACGGCGTGAACACCGCCTGCGCCACGGCGATGGGGTTGAACAGGCGCCCAAAGGTCAGTCGGCGCACCGGGGTTGGCGGCCAAGGACCGGTCGGCGGTACGGGTGACCGCCCCGGCACCGGGGGTTGTCCCGATCCGTACGGATTCCACGGCGCCTCACGACCGCCCCCGCCTGTGCTCATGACCGCGTCCCTCGTGTCGCCGTGCTTGGAGTCACGGCGAGCATAGGCGGATACCGGAGTCCGTGACAGCGGGGCCGCGAGGGCCCGAGACCGGCCCTCGCGGCCGGCCGATGCCTGTCGTGGTCGCGGAGCTGCTGCGGGAAGCGGGTGCATAGAATCCGCGGCATGGCGCTGCGACCCGTGCACGTGAACATCAAGGCTCTTGATCACTCGGCGGTCGGCCGCTTCTGGGCGGAGGCGCTCGGCTGGAGCGCCTACGGCACGGGGTCCGGCGTGACCACGTACGTGGGGCCTGCCGGCGGTCTCGTCTGGCCGGACCCGCTCGCCGTCGGTATCGACGTGGTGTCCGTCCCGGAGCGCAAGACGACGACGAAGAACCGTGTACACCTGGACCTCGCCACCACCTCTGCGTCGCATCAGGCCGAGTTGGTGGCGCGACTCCGGACGCTCGGTGCGACGCCCGCCCACGTGGGTCAGGGCGATGTGCCGTGGACGGTGCTCGCCGACCCGGAGGGCAACGAGTTCTGTGTGCTGGAGCCCCGGGAGGTCTACCGGGACACCGGGCCGATCGCGGCGGTGGTGGTCGACTGCGCGGATCCGCGGGCCATGGCCCGGTTCTGGGGCGAGGCGGTGGACTGGACCCCCCGAAAGATGACGGACGATCATGTCGCGTTGCGCTCCGCGCGGGGTGTCGGCCCGTATCTCGAATTCCTCCGCACCCCCGATGTGAAGACCGTGCCGGACCGCGTCCATCTCGACCTGCTGCCGTACCCGGGAGACGACGCGGAGGCGGAGGTGGCCCGGCTGCGGGCCCTCGGGGCCATCGATCTCGATCTCGGCCAGGGCGACGTCCCGTGGACGTGCCTGGCCGACCCGGAGGGCCACGAGTTCTGCGTTCTCGCCCTGTCCTGACGCAGCCGGGACACCGAGCCGGTCCGATCAGCAGCCGCCGCAGTTGTAGTACAGGACGTCCCAGTGGTTGCCCTCGTCCGCGTAGATGTTCCCCGAGCCGGACCGCCACTGCGGCGCACCGTCGCCGCGCACCCCGATGTAGGTGAAGGTGCTCTTGATGTAGTTGGTGACGCACGTGCCCTTCGCGTAGTCGAGCTTGTAGCCGTTCCAGTGCGAGTACGTGCCGCTCGCGTGCCCCGTCTCGGTGCCGCCGGTGATGTTGAGGGCACATCCGGTGGCGCGCTTGAGGGTCTGGGCCCCTTGCGCGGAGGCGAGGTTGAGCTGTTCGAAGGAGGTACAGGTCGGCCTGTTGCGGTCGGAGCAGCCGCCGGAGGACGACCAGGTGATGCCGACCTGGCGGAACATCGACGTCGCGGTGGCGTGGCTGATCTTCGTGGCGGCGTGGGCTTCGGTGGTGGCGGAGAGGACTCCGAAGCCGGGTGCGAACAGCGCACCGGTGGTCAGGGCGAGCGCGGTGATGAGGGGGCGGATCTTCACTCTGGTTCCTCCTGCTGGTGACCGCTGACGCTTCGTCGGGGCTTGGGCAGTGCAGGTGGATCGGGTGGGACCCTGTGATGGTGCCCGAGGTCTACGCGCGTACGCCAGAGGGCGGAACGCAGCGATCCCCGCGGCCGGGGCGTCGCCGCCCACGGCCTGCGGGGGGGATCAGGAGCCGGGTGCGCGGACGGAGCCGGTGGTGGAGCCGTTGGTGTCGCCCAGGAAGCAGACGACCTGGCGGTTGCCGACGTCCCAGGTGCCCTCGGACGGGAAGTAGATGTAGAGCTCCAGTTCGTCCGGGAGGGTCGCGGAGGGGCCGACGTAGTCGGTGAGCTGCGTGCCGGAGCACTTCTCGTCGGTGGTCTCGATGACCGCTTCCCTGCCCGGGTACGGCCCGTCGTCGAGGTCGAAGACGGCGAACGCCTCCCCCTCGTGGGGCTGGGCGCAGGGCACGACGGTGACCGTGAAGGGAGCGTCGCCCCCGCTCTTGCCCTGGTACTCCGCGAAGTCGTCGTCCGTGGTGAAGCAGTCCCCCGCCCGGAGGTCCTCCACGTCGCTGGAGCCCTCCTCGGTGACCTGGCCCGCGGCGTCGCGCTTGGGCGCGTCGTCCAGCACGCCGGAGAAGCCGAAGACCAGCGCGAGGGCGTAGAACACCAGGGTCACGCAGTGGATGACGATCGCCGCGATGGCGAGGCCCCTGCCCTTCTGCCGGCGCTCGCGGATCTGCCGCAGGGCGATGATGCCGAGGATCAGCGGGACCAGCGGGATCGCGCAGAGGATCGACATGAGGAAGGCCACGACGGCCAGCGTGTTGGTCTTCTCCGAGTCCGGCGGCGGCGCGTACCAGCCCGTCGGACCGCCGTACGGCCCGGGGGGCTGCCCAGGTGGGGGCGGCGGCGGGGGCGGCGGCGGTGACGGGAACTGGCCCGGCTGACCCGGTTGCCCGGGCGGCCCCCAGCGCGGCGGGTTCGGCTCGGGGGGCGGCGGTGGCGGGGGGAAAGAGGACATGCGGGCGACGCTCCTTGCACGGAGGAACGTGAGACACGGCCGACGCGGCGGCGGGCGGGGCCTTCCGCCCTGGTCTGTGTGCCACGGCCGGCGGCGCCGGCCGGTCACACCGACGCCTGCCCGCCGAGGATGCTCTGCTTTCCACGCTACTCGCCGAAGCCGGAGCCGTCCTGGGGGGAGCGCCACCCGATGGCTCCTGCCTCGCGGCGGGTCCGCTCAGGGGGCGGCGGGTCCGCTCTTCACGGTCGTCCAGCTGCCGCCCTTCACCGCGTACACCGTCAGTTGCCGGTTGACCGTGTCGCCGTACTCGTCGAAGGCCACGCGGCCGGTGACGCCGTCGAAAGCCAGTCCCGCCACGGCATTCGGCATCTTCGCCCGGGCGTCCGCGGGGAGGGTACCGCCGTGGGCCGCCACGACGTTCTTCACCGCCTCGATGACGGACCAGGCCGCGTCGTAGGCGTAGGGGCCGTACGAACCGGCCGCCTCCGGGTACCCCGCCTTCTCATACTGCGCGCGGAAGTCCGCCGCTCCTGCCAGTTCTTCGACGGGGACGCCGATGTTGGTGGCGAGGTCCCCCTCGGCCTTCGCGTTGGTCGTGAGGAACTGCTGGTCGAAGATGCCGTCGCCGCCCATCAAGGGCACGGTCACGCCCGCCTGCTTGAGCTGCTGGGAGAGCGGCCCGGCGGTGGTGTGGTAGCCGCCGAAGTACACGGCGTCGGCGCCGGAGCCGCGGACTTTCGAGGCGAGCACCGTGAAGTCGCTTTCCGCGGGGTCGACTTGTTCCGCGCCGACGACGGTCCCGCCGAGTTTCGTGTACGCGGCCCTGAACGAGGACGTGAGGCTGGTGCCGTAGGCGCTCTTGTCGTCGATCACATAGATCTTCGTCTTCCGGGCCTCGTCGTGGAGGTACCGGGCGGCGAACGGGCCCTGGTCGACGTCCGTGGCCACGGTACGGAAGTACGTCTTGTACGGGCGGGACTTGATGCCCCTGGCCCAGTCCGGTCCCAGCGTCAGCACGGGGTTGGTGTTGGCCGGCGACACGTTGACCAGGTTCGCCCGTCCGAGCGGTTCCGCCATGGTCTGGGCGACTGCGGAGTTCAGGGGCCCCACGATGCCGAGCACCTTCTCGTCGGCTGTGAACTGGGCGGCGTTCGGCCGGCCCTTGGCGGGATCGGCTTGGTCGTCCAGAGCCTTGACCTCGAAGTTGACGCCGGGGACGTGCCGGGTCCGGTTGGCGGTCCGGGCAGCGAGGTCGGCGGAGTTCTTGATGCCGATGCCGAGGGAGGACAGATCGCCGCTGAGCGGTGCCTCCACCCCGATCACCACGGTGAGGGGCGCGGCCGTGGAGCCACCGCCGGACCCTGCACCGCCACCGGTCGCGTCGTCACGGGTCAACTGCCAGGTCAGGGCGGAGCCGACGGCGAGCGTGGCCACCGCCACTCCCAGCACGGCCGAGCGCCGGGTGAGGGAGCGGCGCCGGGCGGACGCCCCTTCGCCGCGCCCCTTCGGGTCCGCCCCGCCGAGCGAGACCAGGTCCTCCGCCGAAGGCTCGGGTACGGGCACGGGCGGGGTGGTCGGCCGGTCCGGTACGGGGGCGGAGAGGGTGGCGGGGGTGTGCGCGGAGTCCCTGGCCGTGGGCGTGGGAGTGGCAGTGGGTGTGGGAGTGGCAGTGGGTGCGGGCGTCGGTGGAGGCGGCGGGGGCGGCAGTTCCGCTTCGCGCTCCGTCGGGGTGGGGGCGCGCTCGGTCGCCGCCTCCGGCACGGGGACGGGGCGGGGTCCCGGCTCGGGGTCCCGTACGACGGCGCCGGCGGTCGCGTCCGCTGTGGACCGGGAGGAGCGCAGCGCCGCTGCGAGCAGTTCGGCGGCCTCGGCGGCGCCCGCGCGTTCCTGCGGGTCCTTGGTGAGGAGCGCGTCCAGGAGCGGCGCCAGCGGGCCGGCGTGGGCGGGCGGCCGGTGGGGGCGGGTGAAGACGGCCACGGCCAGGGCGTGGAGCCCCTCGGCCTCGAACGGCGGACGCCCCTCGACGGCGTGGTAGAGGGTGGCGCCGAGTGCCCACATGTCGTTGGCGGCGGTGGGGCGCTTGCCCTCCAACTGCTCCGGCGGCATGTACTGCGGGGTGCCGATGACGGTCCCGCTGTGGCTCAGCTTGGTCGTGGCGTCCGCCAGGTGGGCGATGCCGAAGTCGGTGAGGACCACGCGGTCCTTGGTCAGGAGCACGTTGTCCGGCTTGATGTCGCGGTGGACGATCCGCGCGCCGTGCGCCTCGGTGAGCGCGTCGAGCATGGCGGAGCCGATCTCCGCCACCCGCTGCACGGGCAGCCGCCCCTGCTCCCGGAGGGCCGCGGCGAGCGACTGCCCCCTGATGAGCTCCATGACGATCACGGGCGCCCCGCGGTGCTCCACGACGTCGTGAATCGTGATGATCCCGGGATGGCTGAGACTGACGGCCGCGCGGGCCTCGCCGGTGAAGCGCCGCAGCAGCGTGGCGCGGTCGCCGTCGTCCAGTCCCGTCGGGAAGAGGATCTCCTTGATGGCGACCTCGCGTCCGAAGAGCTGCTGGTCGAGGCCTCGCCAGACCCGGCCCATGCCGCCCTGGCCGATGCGTTCGACGAGCCGGTACCGGCCGGCGATGAGTTCGGAATTCTGCTCGGTCACGCGCACACTCTAGGACCTGATCGGCCGGTCGGGTGACGGAACGGTGGCCTGATCCCACACCCCGGCGGGGGCGGCGCTGCGGGGCGCACGGCGGTGGCGGGACGCACCGCCGCCCCCGCCCCCGGGGAGGGGCGGGGGCGGCGGCGGATGCGCAGGAGCAGGCGCAGGCATGGGACGGACGGTCGGGAGGAGCCGTCAGAACGCGAAGACGGCGTTCCCGTTGAGGGTCGCGGACATGGTGCACGCGTTGGAGAAGGTGTGCTTCCAGGAGATCCGGCTGCCCTCCCAGACGCCCTCCGCGGTGACGGTGACGGGGGCGTAGTGCATCGGACAGGCGCGGTTCGGATCCGGGGCCGCGAGGAGCGCGTCGAGGCTGCCCGCGGTGGCGGCGAGGGCGGTGCAGGCGGCCTTGGGGTCGGGGTGCGTGCCCTGGGCGGTCGGGGCGCAGCTGAGGGTCGAGGCCCGCTCGACGGTGTCCGCGTCCTCGCCCTGGGCGACGGTCAGGACCACGGCGGACGGGGCGTACAGGCTGGCGGGCTGTGCCTGCGCGATGCCCGTGGCACCGGCCAGGGTCAGGAGGACGGCAGCGGAGACGGTAGCGATGCGGTGACGCACGACAAACTCTCTTTCAAATCGAAGGGAGGATGCAGCAGTTGGCTGCGATGTATCGGTTGGACATCGCTGAGTCTGTCGGGTGCGAAGGTCGCCTGCACATCGAGCACCGATTTACAGACATCTCGTTCGATTATCGGCGACCGAACGGTCATTCGGGCAGCTCGGAAGGGGGATGCGCCCTTTGCGATCACATGCAAACGGAGGGTGACACTCGGCAGGATGGCCGTTGTGCAGGGCGTTGACCTGCTGTCGGCTGAACGCGGTTCATCGAACGTCCATCCAGGCTGACCGGATAGTGCCGGTGTCCACGGGTGCGCGAGCCGGGTGCACGGAAGACCGAACACCCGGCCGGTGCGGGCCGGGTGTTCAGTCTCCCGTGGTCTCCAGCGGTCGCAGGAAGCGGCGCTCGTACCGCTTGATGCAGCGGGTTTCGCGCGCCAGGTCGAAGGCCGCCCGGCATTCCGGGTCGGTCATGCTGTCCGTCCGGTACTGCTCGTACGCGGCGAAGCCCGGGAAGGAGAAGAGGGCGTAGGCGATGTCGCTGTCGCCCTCGCTGGGCAGGAAGTAGCCGTGGTGGGTGCCGCCGAAGCGGTTGACCAGTCGGACCCAACGGCGCGCGTACTCCTCGAAGTCCTCGAGCTTGTCCACGTCGATCTCGTACTTCAGATGAATGGTGATCACCGCGCCATCATGCAGGGTGGCCACAGCGCGGCGACACGCTCGACGGACCGGGGTCGTGGCGGAGCACTAGTTCACGGCCACCCGGCAGGCGCTGACCGCGGTGCCGTTGGTGACACCGCCCTTGGTCAGTCCGGACACGCACTGGTCGTGGCTGCCGGAGAGGGCGCCGGAGCACGCCACCCGGACGTACTCGGGGGCCTCGCCGCCCCGGAGTTCGCGCTCGACCTGGTTGATGCAGGCCGACACGTCCGCGTGGGCGGCGGGGGCGGCCAGGGCCGCGCCGCCGAGGGCCAGGGCCAGTCCGGTGAGGACACCGGCGATACGGGTCGACGTACGAGTTGACGTGCGCAAGGGGATGCACCTGCTCTCGGAGTGCGGTCATCTCGACCGGACGGCGAAGACCCCGGCGGCATACCGGCCGGGGCGCCGGTTCCGGTCCCCCCCAGACCACCGTACGACCGGGCACGTCTCCCCACGACCCGGTCTCACGCCGCCAGTCGGCGACCGGGCAACAGGTGGCGGGCCGGCAGGGGCGGGAGGAGGGTGGAGGTATGCGATGGCGTGTGCCCGGCGGGGTCACGGCCGCGGTGGCGGCCGCCGTCCTGCTGCTGGTGGCGGGCACGCCCGAGCCGTCGGGCGGAACGGCCGGCGAGCAGCGCGTGGACATCGGCGGCGGCCGGAGTCTGTACCTGCGCTGCTCTGGGTCGGGAAGCCCGACCGTAGTGCTGCTGTCCGGACTGCACGAGGCCTCCGACCCGTGGTCGCTGACCGACACCGCGCCACCCGTGCCGAAGGCTCCGGCGGTGCTGCCGGGCGTGGCCGCCTTCACGCGCGTGTGCGTGTACGACCGGCCGGGGACCATCCGGTACACGCAGCCGCCGACGCTCACCGACCGCAGCACGCCGGTCCGGGGCACCCGCGAACTGCCCGCGATGGTCCAGGACTTGGACCGGCTTCTGACCGCCGCCCGGGTGCCGGGTCCCTATCTGCTGGTGGGGCATTCCTTCGGCGGGATGCTGGCCCTGCGGTACGCGCAGGAGCACCCGGAGCGGACCCGCGGGCTGGTGCTGGTCGACGCGCTGGGGCCGGGGCTGAAGCCGGCGATGGGGGCGCAGTGGCCGCAGTACGTCGAGGCCCTGCGGCACCCGGGCACGCCCTTCGACGCCGACCCGGACTTCGAGCAGGTCGACATCGACGGCGGGGTCGCCGCCCTCGACCGCGGAGGCCCGCTCCCGCCGGTCCCGGTCGCGGTGCTCAGCAAGACCGAGCCCTTCGCGGCGCCGGCCACCATGTCGAAGGCCCTGCTGGCGAAGCTGGAGACGGCCTGGCCGAAGGCGCAGCAGGCTCTGGTGGAGCTGCGCCCGCAGACCCCGCACCTCCTGGCGACCGGCAGCGACCACTACGTCCAGCTCCACGACCCGGACCTCACGATCACGGCGATCCGGCTGGTCGCGGACCGGGCGGCGGCAGCGGGCGGACGATAGGCGGCCCCGGGCGGACGCAGGTCCGGTGCCGCCGCCCGGCCCGGGAGCGGGCGGATCGGGAGCGGGCAGATCGGGCAGATCGGCCGGCGCCCGCGTGCGCCACGCGCGTCAGCGGCCGCCGGCTGGGCACACGAGGTCCATGTCCGGTGAACACGCACGTCCGACGAGCCTCCTTTCCCGTTCCGCCCCCGACACCGCGCCGCCCCCACACGGGACGCGGCACGGGCGCCGCGGCGGGTTCGGCATGCGGCTGCGCCGCAGGGTTCTCGCCTACCGCGACATCGAGTTCCTCTCCACCCACGTCCCGGGCGACGCCGGCCCGGGGCAGGAGTGCCTGCTCCTGGTCCACGTCCGCAAGGTCGTCGGGCAGGTCCACTACCGGATCTGCGCCGCCTGCGGAGAGGGCGTGATCACCGGCATCGACCTCGACGAGCGGTTCCTCTCCAGCGGGCTCGGCACCCGCGCCCTGTCACACCTGGCATCCCGCCACCCGGGCACCACCTGGACCAGCACCCTGTCCCTGCGCACCACACGTGACCTGCTGCGGCGCATGCGCATCCCCGCCGCCTCCACCGATCTGGCGTGTGTCCACCTGCCCGCCGCAGCGGACCCGGCGGCAGCGGCGGGCTGAGCCCGGCGCGGGGCGGCCGCTCTGCGGGTATGCGCCACTCAGGAGCGGCAGGCGGGCCGGGTCTCCAGCCACTTCCGGGCGGCGTCGACCACCGGATCGTCGGCGCCGCCGGCCACGTCCCGGTCGGTGAAGTCCACGCGTACGTCCGGGGCGATGGGGGTGTTGCCGTACCGGCGCCCGGTGCGGTCCAGGTCGGCCGTCTGCGTGAGGATGAGGAGCGAGCCGTCGTCGAACGGGTAGGTCGAGTTCCCCGTTGCCAGTCCGGCTGTGGGCAGACCGAAGCTGCGGGCCTCCGGGCGGCCCCGGAAGGCGATCAGGGCGGCCTCGCCGGCACTCGCCGTCTCGGGTCCCGTCAGCACCGCGACCGGTGGCCCGGGCCTCTTGAGCACGTACGCGTTGTGGGTCACGTAGTCGTCGATGCCGGACTCGCCCGTCTCGATGCTCGGCGGTACGTCCTTCGAGATGACCTCGCCGCCGACGGACAGCTGCCCCTTCTTCAGCTCCCACGCGCTCTGGTTGCCGTCGGCGTCGACGAAGGCGCCGAGCCGGCCGTCACCGAGCAGCGGGGCCAGGGCGTCGAGCTTGGGCCAGATGGCGCCTCCGCTGTCGGCGCGCAGGTCCACGATCCAGCCGCAGGGCCCCGAGGCGTCGAGCGTACGGACCACCTGGGCGCCGGCCCGCGCGTAGCCCGGGATCTTGTCCGTGGTCGGGAGGGAGACGTAGCCGATCTTCTGCCCGATCAGGTGGCCCCGGGGTACGGGCGGTGGTCCCGCGGTCCCCGGAACCTCGATGGACGGGTCGACCGCGGCGGCCTGGCCCGGGCGCAGGAAGACCGTGTGCGGATTGTCGAGGGTTTTGACGGCGGCGTCGATCGCGTCGTAGGTGTCGGCGGTGGTCTTGGCTCCGGCGGCATCGGCGAACGCCTGACGCCGCACCTCCGGCCAGTCGACCTTGTTCCGCTCCAGCGAGTGCTCCTGGAGCAGGTCCAGCACGTGGGTGAGGAACAGCTCCGCGACTGCCGACAGGTCCGTCGTGGGCTCCGGTGACGGGGCGACGGCAACCGCGCCGACCGGCGCGTGGGCGGCCACGCGCGCGGCGCTTGCGGGGCTGACGGCGCTCGCGGGGCCGCCTGCTGTCACCAGCCCGGCTGCCAACGCCACGGAGATGGAAAGCAGTACCCCGCGCCTGCGCGTACTCGTGGTCACCATGGCCTCCTCGGTCAGTGCAGAGGCCGCCCTTTCCATCCTCACGCCCGGGCCGGCGCCCGGCAAGCGGGGCGAGTCGGCCGACGACGTCGAGCCGCGGGCGGCGGGAACGGGTCAGCGGCTCGTGCCCAGCTGCCAGAACAGCCGGTTGTCCAGGCATTGCGTCAGGTACGGCACCCCGTCGGTGTACCCGGTGCCGTGCGCATCGCCGAGCATGCGCACGGCAAGGCTGCGATGGGCCGCCTTCCACCGCTGGTGCCCGTTTTCCAGGCGGCCCAGCGCCGCGTCGAGGCGGTGCCACTCCCCCGGGCCGACACGGCCCTCGGCCCGGAGGTCGAGACAGGCCCGGGTGACGCTGTCGTGATGCTCGTCCTCCACCTCGGCCTTCACGGCGGGCACGCTCGTGAACGCGGACGAGCACAAGCGCGCGGCGGTCGGAACCCCGCACAGGATCTCGAACCTTTTGTACTCTTCTGACTGAATGGCGCTGGCGCCTTCGGTGTACTGCCGGAAGCCGGAGAAGTGCTCCGCCCGCAGGGTGGCCACGATGCGGAACAGCACTGCCGCACGCTCGAACATGGCGACCGCATGGTCGATCCGCTCCACGCCCGCTGCCAGGTCCCCCGCCCGCAGTTCCCGGATGACCTCTCCCATGTCCGCAGCGATCGCGGTGAAGAGCATCTCGTGCGTCTGGAGGACGCGGATGAAGAAGTATTCGTCGTGCAGTACGGAGACGGGCTGCACGGTCACGTCGAACCACCGGAAACCGTCCGTCGCCGGCGGCCGGGGCAGGTGGTCCACGAGGTCTTCCAGGCGGGACTGCGACAGGTGCGCCACCCGCGACGGCCAGTCCCCGTCCTCCGGCCGGCCCAGACTCTTCGCCACGAAGCGCAGGGCGTGCCGCAACCGGGTGCCCAGCCTCGCCGGGTCCGGTCGACCGCGGCCGGTCCCCTCGTGCGCCCCGCCCGCCGCCTCGATCTCGAAGCGGACGACGTCGGACATGAGCATGACGGACATCCGGTCCGCGCTCAGGGCGGCGTGCCGTTCGTCCATGAGGAGCTCCAGGACCGGCAGCGCGAGGTAGGTGCGATTGTGGAAGCGCCCCTCGTGCTTGTCGAGCACGCAGTCGAGAAAGGCGTGGAGGAGGGGGCGGTCCGCTGCATGGCGCTGTCGGATGTCGCGCAACTGGAGCAGCACGCGGTCCGGCAGGAAATGCCTTCCGGTCAGCCGTACGTGTTCCGTCACCGACCGGGCCAGGGATATTCCGTCGGATTCTGCGGGGGCCCGATGGACGGCTGCCCAGCGCCTGACCTCCCGGAGGGTCGACGTACGTGATCCGCACCTGCCGCGCGCTGCACACACGGAGCCCCGGCCGCCGTTGTCCCGTACGCATCGGTCCGTGCTCTTCTCGCAGGTCGTGGCCACTCGTCTCTCCCAATTCGCCATGCGCGACGGTTCGCCGCACGTGAGGTACTGGGATCCACTAGGCATGATCGGAAGAGCGCCCGTCATGTCTCGGACATTCGTGCCTTGACAGGCGCCCTTTCCCCGTCCGCCCGTACGACGCCCGGGCGGGACCGGGAGCGGGAAGCGGTGCCGTCGCGGACCGTGTCGGCCCGGCCTACGGCCGGTCAGGCCTTCGCGCCGCCGAAATCGGGCAGGGTGACCGAGCCGTCTGCGGCCAGGGGGAATCCCGGGTTGTACGCGACTTCCCAGGAGTGGCCGTCCGGGTCCGCGAAAGCGCTGGAATAGAACCCGATCGCATTGACGGCCGCCGGCTTCGTGATGGTGCCGCCGGCCCGGGCGACTGCTCCGAGCAGCTCGTCCACCTCGGCCTCGGAGCGGACGTTGTGGGCCAGGGCGATCCCGCCGAACCCGCCGGCCGGCCCGGGCTCCACTCCGCAGTCGCGGGCCAGCTTGTCCCGATCCCACAGCACCAGCCCGAGGCCGCCTGCCTGGAAGAAGACCGTCTCCTCGACTTCCTGTCCCTGCCAGCCCAGGGCCTCGTAGAAGCCCTTGGCGCGTGCGAGGTCGGAAACCCCCAGGGTGACCAGGGTGATGCGCTGTTGCATCCGATCAGACTAGGACGCCGGGCGGACCGGCGGCTGCCGACGCGACGCACCGCCGCGCGGATGTTCACTGCGCGCTCAGTCGTCGTAGTGGGACTCCTAGATGACGTTGTGGGAGAAGAAGCCGTGCGGGCAGTTGGCGCATCCTCCGTCATCGTCAGGTGACCACCCGTCACATCCGATGCAGGCAAGGCAGTTGATGACGTCCGTGCCGTTCGTCAGGCCCGCACTCTCCAGGCGCGACCGGGCCTTGCTGCGCGCCTCGTCCAGTTGGCTCTGCAATTTCTCCAGGTCGTCCGAGTTCTCTTGGAGCGCACGCTTCTGCGCCTCGGTCAAGTCAGTGTTGATGTCCACTGTCTTTCCTCTTTCGCAGTGGGAGCTCCACCCCTACGGCCATTATCGACCGCACGAGAGGGGCGGGCACGTGGGGCGGCTGCGGTCACGTCAGCTCCCTGCACGCCCTCTCCTGGCCCGATCGCCGCCGGGCCGCGAGCTCAGGTGACGGTGACGCGGAGTATGTAGGGCTCGCCGCTGCTGATCGCCTCGGCCTGCTCGCGCAGGTCCTGGCGGGCGAAGTCGAGCAGGGCCTGGTCGGCGGCGCGGCGCAGCAGCGGCAGGATGTCCGTGACGGGCCGCCCCCGGTGCGTCCGGGCGAGTTCGGCGAAGGCGCGCTGGTAGGGGGCGCCGTAGGTTCCGGCACTGTCGGCGAGGAGCCGGTCGAGGCGCTCCCTGTTCACGCTGATCTCACCCATGGTGTGCTCCCTTCCCGCGCGGGCCGGACGATCCGGTCCCGTCTTCGACGCTACGGACGAGGTCTGACAATCCGGCCGGACCCCCGTCCCGTGCGGGCTGGGGCGAGCCGCTGGATACGGGGCCGATGTGGCCTGTCACACGCCTGTGACAGTCGGCGGACACTCTCGCGAAGTCGGCCGGCCAATCTCTTAACAAGAGACAAAACGGGCATTGAGCCCACTGCTTCCGAGGACGCGAGCAGAGATGACCGAGCCGATCAGGCGGAGGAAATCCCATGAGCCTCACCCTCACCGTCCCCCACACCGCAGCCCCCGCCGCCACCCTGGCCCCGCGCGAGCAGGAAGCCCTGCGCCACATCGCCGCAGGCCGCACCTACCTGCAGACCGCCCGCACCATGGGACTCTCCAAGCACACCGTCGACGCCTACCTGCGCCGCATCCGCGCCAAGCTGAACGTCCACAGCACCGCCGAGCTGACCCGCCTGGCCGTTTCCCTGGGGATGTGACCGCCCGCTACCAGCCCGCCGTGAAGCGTCACCGACGTCCGCCCGGCCAGGCCAAGCCTGGCCGGGCGAGGTGTGCGCGGCAGGGCAGGGGCTTCAGGCCGCCGTCGGCGGCTCGAGATCGGGCTGTTACGGCCCGGGCCGCGCGGGCGGTTCGTTCGGTGTGGCCGCCGGCGGCATCTCGCTCGCCTTCTCGCGCTTCTCCTGCGCACGGGCGCGGTCCACGCGGGCCGGGTCCGCGGGTGGGCCGTGGCCCGGTCCGGTGCGGGACGGGGCTCCCGGGGGGCGGCCGTGTTCGTCCACCATGGCTCCTTGGTCGGGGAGCAGTGCCGGGCGTGGGTCCTGGTTCCTGCCGGTCATGGTCCGCCGCCTCTCCGCAGGCGGGCACGGGCTCCGGCGGTGCGGAGCCGGGCCCCTGCACTGGTGCGCCTGCCCCGCCCCGCGCCGGGCACGCACCGGGCGGCCCGGCAGGCGGGGCGGGTGGGACGGGCGGGGCGGGTCAGGTCGCGGGCAGGGGCTGGCGCAGTTCCGCCTGGCCGAAGAGGAGTGCGTAGCCGCCGGGGAGCCGGTGGAGGATCCGGGCGAGGAGGTCGGGCCCGGCCAGGCGTGCGACGACGGCGAGTACGGCGCCGGTGTCCCAGCGGGCGATGGCCGGAGTGGCACCGGTGCGGGAGGCCATGTCCTTGACGAACCCCCAGCCGGTGAGCTGTTCGGCGTCGGGGATCTGGGCGGTCAGGGCGAGGGCGGCCTCGACGGGCAGGCACTGCGCGAGGTCGACGCGCTCGTCCCCGGTGACCTGCCGGCCGAGGGAGGCGAGGACCGTGCGGACGGCTTCCTCGGCCCGTTCGCGGGTGGGGTAGGCACCCTCGTAGCGCACGCGTTCCAGCATCTGGTCGAACGTCATGGCCGTGAGGGACGGGTTCGCTCGAGGCTGGTCGTACATGGTGCTGCGGTTGCCCTTCTCTTCGTGGGTGGGTGGGTGCGGGAAGGCGGCCTCGGCAGGAGGGGCGGGGAGGGTGCGGAGGACGGGGCACCTAGGGGCTGGTTCCCGTCCTCCGCCGCTGGTCCCGGGCTGGTCAGCCGGAGATCTGCTTGCGGCCGTCGGCGCTGCCGATGCTGATCTTGCGGGGCTTGGCGCGCTCGGCGATCGGGATGCGCAGGGTCAGGACACCCGCGTCGTAGTCGGCTTCGATGTGCTCGGTGTCGAGGGTGTCGGCCAGCATGACCTGGCGGGAGAAGACACCGAGGGGCCGCTCGGAGAGCTCCATCTGCACGCCGTCGGACTTCCCCGTGGGCCGCCGCTCGGCCTTCACCGTCAGCATGTTCCGCTCGACGTCGATCTCGATCGCCTCGGTGCTCACTCCGGGGAGGTCGAAGGCGATCACGTACACGTCGCCCTGGCGGTAGGCGTCCATCGGCATCACGGACGGCTTCGACCAGGTGCCCGACGTGCCGGAAAGCTGCTGGACGATGCGGTCCATCTCGCGGAACGGGTCAGTGCGCATCAACATCGCGAAACACCTCCGGTTGGTTCAGGCAGAAACTGCCCATGCGCTTCAACGTGCTTCCGTTGTAACATGTCATCGAAACGATGACAAGCAAGGTGTCATCCAAGGGATGACAGAGCCAGGGAGAGCGCCATGAACGAGGCTGCCGAGCCGACCGCACCCGTCCCCTTCCTGGCCGCCGCGGCGGCGCTGGAGACCATCAACCAGGCGGTGCGGGACGCGCAGCAGCCCTCCGCGGGCACGGCCGGGGCGCCGCCCGCGGCGGACTCCGGCCCGCACCCCGCCTTGGCCGCGCTGCTGATGCTGCGCGAGGTCCGCGAGCAGCTCGCCGGCTGGGAGAGCGGCCTGATCGAGACCGCCCGCGACCGGGGCGCCAGCTGGGCCGACCTCGCGGGCCCGCTCGGAGTCGCCAGCCGCCAGGCCGCCGAGCGCCGCTACCTGCGCCAGCGCCCCGGCACCGCCGGAAGCACCCGCGAGGAGCGCGTCCAAGCCACCCGCGACACCCGCGCCGCCGACCGCTCCGTGACCGCCTGGGCCCGTGACAACGCCGCCGACCTGCGCCGCCTCGCCGGCCGGATCAGCTCCCTCAGCGGCCTGCCCGACGGGTCCGCAGCCGCGATCGGCGACCTGAACGCGGCCCTCGCCGACAACGACGCGGCCCGCCTCATCGGCCCGCTGGCCGACAGCCGCCCTCACCTGCGGCCCCAGGACGCGGACCTCGCCGAGCGCATCGACGCCCTGACCCAGCACACGGAACGGCTCCGCCAGGACACCCGCCAGCAGCGCGGCATGTGACGACAGGTCGGCCTCCCAGCGGCGGTTTCCGGACGTTCGGGCCGTCAGGAGGCCGGTCCGTGACAGCAGGCCGGGGTTCGGGGCACCCGAGCAGTGGCTGCACCGCGCAGCCCGCGCGACACCACGCACAGGGAGGAACAGCCATGCTGATCACGGTCACCCGCTCCGGAGGCCTGGCCGGCTTCGAGAAGCTCCGCGCACTCGACACCTCGGGCCGCGCGGACGAGGCGGAGCTGGAGAAGGTCGCGCAGCGGGCCGTCGCGCCCGTGGCCGACGGCTACCACTACCGGATCACCGTCGACGACGAGGTGCTCGACCTCCAGGACCCCTGCCTGTCCGACGCCCAGCGGGAACTGATCCGTACCGTCCTCGGCGAGGGCGCCTGAACCACGGCCTGAACCACGGCCTGGACGACGGGGCCGAGGGCCGTACGACGACCACGGCGCCGGTTCAGGAGTGCGCGGTCGGTCCGGCCCCCACGGCGCTGTCGACGTCGGGGTGGATGGGGAAGACCTGGTCGAGGCCGACGATCCGCAGGATGCGGAGCGTGTTGTCGGGGACCCCGGCCAGGGCGATGTCCGCTCGGGCGGCCACGGCGAGGTTCCGGGCGACGATGAGGACGGTGATGCCGCTGGAGTCGCAGAACTCTATGCGGGAGAGGTCCATGACGAGCCGTTGGCCCGGTTTCGGGGTGAGGGTCTCCAGGGCCTGCCGCAGGCGGGGCGCCTGGTCGTAGTCGAGGTCGCCTGCGAGTTCCAGTACGGGACCGGTCGTGGCGTCTCGGATGGTGATCGTCAGGGCGCTCATGTCAGTTCGTGCTCCGCGAGACGGGGAGGGACTGGGGGTATGCCGAGGGCGAGGAGGGCGGTGTCGTCGTCCAGGCCGTCGCCGAAGCCGTCCAGGAGCCCGGTGAGGGCGGTGACCAGCTCGTGCGGCCCGCCGTGGGTGTGGTCGGCTGCGAAGGCGCGCAGGGCCTCCTCCCCGTACAGCTCGCGGTGCGCACCGATCCGGGCCTCGGTGAGGCCGTCGGTGTAGAGGAGCAGGGTGTCGCCGGGGCCGAGCTCGGTCTCCGCGGAGGTGAAGTGGGGCTGGGGCAGGATGCCGACGAGCAGGCCGCCGGGGGTGGGGAGGTACTCGGCCCGTCCGCCGGCCCGCAGGACGAGAGCGGGGGGATGCCCGCCGGACGCGAGGCGCACGGCCGTCGTACCGGCGGCGGCGTCGGGTTCCATCACGCCGACGATCGCGGTGCAGTACCGCGGGTCCTCACCGGTGAACCGCTCGTGGAGCACGGTGTTCAGGGTGTTCAGCATGACCGCGGGGTCGGGATCGTGGAGCGCCGCGGCGCGCAGCGTGTAGCGGGTCAGGGAGGTCACGGCGGCGGCCTGGGGGCCTTTGCCGCAGACGTCTCCGAGGAAGAACGCCCAGCGTTTGTCGTCCAGCGGGAACAGGTCGTAGAAGTCGCCGCCGAGCCTGTCGATGGAGGCCGTGTGGTAGTGGGAGGCCGCTTCCATGCCCGGCACCGCGGGCAGGGTGGCGGGCAGCAGGCTCTGCTGCAGTACCGTGAGCGCCTCCCGCAGCCGCTCCCGGTCGGCTACGGCCTGGCGGCGTGCCTCTTCCGCGGCCTGGCGCTCGCGCAGCAGCTCGTTCTCGTAGGAGCGGCGCTGCCGGGCGTCGAAGACGGTGGTGCGGATCAGCATCGGCTCGCCGTCGGCGCTGGTCTTGACCGTGGAGGAGACCAGGACCGGCAGCCGCCTGCCGCCGGACGCCTTGAGCTCCAGCGCGATCTCGCTGATCCTCCCCTGCATGCGCAGCAGCGGCGCGAAGTGCGTCTCGTGGTAGAGCTTGCCGCCGACGCTCAGCAGGTCGGTGAAGCGCTTGCGGCCCACGACCTCCTCCCGCGTGAGGCCGAGCCAGTCCAGGAGCGTCTGGTTGATCTTGGCGATGGTGCCGTCCATCAGGGTGGACAGATAGCCGCAGGGCGCCGACTCGTAGAGTTCCTCGGCGGTGTCCTCCAGCAGCGTGGAGAAGACGACGTCGGTCGCGTCCTGGTCGCCCTCCGGCCGTTCCGGGTTCTGGGCGGTGCGGCACATCACCGCAGGTCCTGGACGAACGCCCGGATGGCCGCCGCGGTGGCCTCGGGCGCGCTCAACTGGGGGCAGTGGCCCGTCGCGTCGAGGGTGACCAGGCGGCTGCCGGGAATGGCCGCGTGCACGTACGCGCCCACCTCTCGCGGTGCGATGACGTCCTCGGTGCATTCGAGCACCAGCGTGGGCACGGCCACCGACTTCAGGTCGTCGCGGCTGTCGGAGAGGAACGTGGTGCGGGCGAAGACGCGGGCCTTGGCCGGGTCGGTGGCGCAGAAGCTGTTGGTGAGCTCCTCGCCCAGTTCCGGCCGCTCCGGGTTGCCCATGATCACCGGTGCCATGGCGGCCGACCAGCCGAGGTAGTTGGACTCGAGCGACTCCAGCAACTCGTCGATGTCCTCGGCGGTGAAGCCGCCGCGGTAGGTGTCGTCGTCGATGTAGCACGGCGAGGGGCCGACCATGGCCAGGGAGGAGATCCGCTCCGGGGCGGCGGCCGCGGCGAGGACCCCGACCATCGCGCTGACCGAGTGGCCGACGAAGGCCGCGTCGCGCAGGTCCAGGGCCTCGCAGATCTCGGTGACGTCGTGGGCGTAGCCGTCCAGCGCGGCGTACCGCGACTCGTCCCAGGCGGAGGGTTCGGAACCGCCCGACCCCACGTAGTCGAACAGGACCACCTGGAAGTCCTCGGCCAGGGCGGGCGCCACGAGGCGCCACATGTTCTGATCGCAGCCGAACCCGTGCGCCATCATGACCACGGGCTTGCCGGGCGATCCGATGACCTTGACGTTGTTCCTGCGCAGGATGTCCATCCGGCCATCCTGCCATCCGCCCCGGGGCGGCCGCGCCACCACCGCGGGCCGCGCCTGTCGTCGCCCTGCCCGCCCTCCGGAGCGGGCGGGCGGAGCCGTGACACCGGCCGGTCCCCCGCCCCGTGCGGCCGCGTCACGAACCGGGGTGGTGAAACGTGATCCTGCGGGTACCGGAGGGGAGCCGAGTCACGTTCACACGCACATTCACGTGTGGTTCACACGGAGGAGATGACACCCATGGCGTCCTCAGTTCTCGAAGCGGTCGACATCAAGGCACCGGTGGCCGTGAGCTGGTCCCTGTGGCAGGACGTCGAGCGCTGGCCCGCCTTCCTCAGCCACGTCAGGCACGTCGATCGCATCGACGCGTCGACGTTCGCCTGGCAGGTGTCCCTGCCGGGCGCCGACAAGGGCTTCGTGGCGGAGCTGACCGAGGTCATCCCGCAGGAGCGCATCGCGTGGCGCACCACCGAGGGGGTCCACCACGCGGGGGTGGTCACCTTCCACCGGCTCAGCGACACCGAGAGCCGGGTGACCCTTCAGATCGAGTACGAGCCGAAGGGCTTCGTGGAGCACCTGGGCGCGCTGACCAACCTCGACTCGACGCTGGCCAACTACGACCTGGGCGAGTTCCAGAAGATGGCCGAACTCGAAGCCGGGCACAGCTCTTGAGCCGGTCGGGGGCCGCGCGCCGGGCCGGGGGCGTCGGCCGTCGGCGGCGGTGCCGAGGTGGGAACGGACTGTGAATAGGGTGACCCCATGTCTTCCACGTTGAGCTCCGCAAGAGCCGCTGCCGCACTCCGTACGTCTGCACGGGTTTCCGCCGAATTGCTGGTGGTCCTCGTCATGGCGGCGGCGGCCCTGTGGGTTCTGGGCCGGATGTGGTCGGTCGTCTGGCCGCTGATAGTCGCCCTGTTCCTCACCACCCTGACCTGGCCCCTGGCCGCGTTCCTGCGCCGGCGGGGGTGGCGGCCGGCCCTGGCCGCCTCCGTGGTGACCGTGCTGTTCCTGCTGGTGGCCGCGGGCATCATGGCGCTGATCGCCGTGCCCGTGGCCTCCCAGTCCGGTGAGCTGGTCGACGGCGTGGCGGCGGGCATCCAGCGGCTGCGCGAGTGGGCGGCCGGACCGCCGCTGAACATCGGCGACGACCAGATCACCGGCGCCTTCGACGCCGCGATGGCGCGCCTCCAGAACAGCGTCGGCAGCGCCGTCTCCACCGTCGTCACGGGCGTGAGCACCATCTTCAACGGCCTGGTCACCGCCGTGCTGGCGCTCTTCCTGATGTTCTTCTTCCTCAAGGACGGCCCCCGCTTCCTGCCGTGGCTCACCCGCCAGCTCCCGGGCCGGCTCGCCACGGACGTCCCGGTCGTGGCCGCGCGCGGCTGGCAGACCCTGGGCTCGTTCGTCCGCTCCCAGGCCTTCGTCGGCCTCCTCGACGCCGTCTTCATCGGCCTGGGCCTGTGGATCGTGGGCGTACCGCTGGTACTGCCGCTGGCGGTCCTGACCTTCGTCTCGGCGTTCGTACCGATCGTGGGAGCCCTGTTCGCCGGCCTGGTGGCGGTGCTGATCGCGCTCGTGTCGAACGGCCTGACCGACGCGCTGATCGTGCTGGCGATCATCGTCGCGGTGCAGCAGCTGGAGGGCAACGTGTTCCAGCCCATGATCCAGAGCCGCGGCCTCGGCCTCCACGCGGCGGTGGTCCTGCTGGCCGTCACCCTGGGCGGCAGCCTGGCCGGCGTCGTGGGCGCCCTCCTCGCCGTTCCGGCGGCCGCACTCGTCGCCGTCGTCTGGAACTACCTGCGCGACCAGCTCAGCGACCCCCCGCACGAGCCGGAGCCCGACGCACCACTGCCCGCTGCTCCCGTCCCGTCGTAACCGCCCGGCGGGGCCGGCCCTCGGCCCTCTGCGAAGACCCCCGCACGGGACTCCCGGCGGGGGTCTTCGCCGTCGGTCCCGCCGTGCCCCCTCGGTGCTCCTGGGGACGCCTGGCCAGAGCTTGCCGCCCCTCGGCCGGGAAGGGGTTACCTGGAGACCGTTGGGCGGACAACCGGCTGGCAACCACGCGCAGTTGACTGTCCATTCCCCCATCCGGGCGGGTTTCCCCCGGTGGGGAATGGGGCCGGAGGGCAAGGCGTTCCCAGGGAGTACGCATTCCCGCCTGAAGGAGGATGTTGTGGCACTGTCCCGGACCGAGCGTGAGCAGTTCCTCGCCGAACCCCACATCGCCGCGCTCGCCGTGAGCGCGGGCGATGACCGTGCGCCGCTGACGGTGCCGATCTGGTACCAGTACTCCCCCGGCGGCGACATCTGGATCATGACCGGCCGCGATTCCCGCAAGGCTGAACTGATCGAGGCCGCAGGCCGGTTCAGTCTGATGGTCGACCAGGTGGAGCCGACGATCCGGTACGTGTCGGTGGAGGGTCCGGTCGTCTCCACCGCACCGGCGCTGCGCGAGCAGCTGGTCGAGGTCTCCGCCCGGTACCTGCCGGCCGAGAAGGTGGACGGCTATGTCGACGACGCGTGGAAGAACCATGGGGAGCAGGTCGTGATCCACATGCGCCCGTCACGGTGGGTGAGTGCGGACCTCGGGCAGGTGTAGACCGGCTTCCCGTGGTGCGCGGCGCACCCGCCTGACGGTGTGCGCCAGGCCGTACGGCGCGCGCCCGCCGTCGACGGCCGCCGTCTGGGCGGCGTCACCGCCCGGGCGGGCGTTCCGCGCGGCCGACCGGATCCCCGGGCCGGCGTTCCGCTCGCCGCCCCCGCCACCGACCGGCCCGTGAGGCGCGTACGCCCAGGGGCGGTTCGGGTGCGGGGGCCGAGAGCTCCGGTTCCAGGCCCTCCTGCGTGACGTCCGTCCGGCGCTGCCCGGTGTCCGCCCGCCAGGCCTCGAAGACCAGCGTCGTCGCCGTGACCACGGCGAGGCCGAGCAGCCATCCGCCCACCACGTCGCTCACCCAGTGCACGCCCAGCGCGACGCGCGTGTAGGCGACCCCCACCGCGGAGACGATCGCGAGCGCCCAGGGAAGCGGTCGCCAGGCGCGGGGTACCAGGGGCAGCAGGACCAACAGGAGGACGGCGCACGAGGTGACGGCCGTCATCGCGTGGCCGGACGGGAAGGAGTACCCGGGCGCGTGGGCGACCGGCTCGGGCAGATGGGGCCGTGCCCGTTCCACCACGATCTTGGCCAGCACCCCGGTCAGGGCGCCGGCCACCGCGGTCACGGACGCCCAGGCCGCGAGCCGCCAGGCGCGGCGGGTCAGGAGCCAGATCACGAGCAGGGCGACCAGCAGGCGCATCGTCACGGGGTCCCACACGAAGTCGGAGAGGATCCTGAGCACGCGCACCCAGCCGGGATGGCGGAGGGCCTCCTCGTTCAGCCGCTCGGCGGCGATCCGGTCGAGGCGGTACAGCGGTGGCCACCGGGACTCGACCAGCACCAGCGCGAGGGCGAAGGGCATCGACACCGCGGCCGTGACGCCGGCCGTCAGGAGCAGCCTCGCGCCGAAGGTGGCGTCGGGGCCGGAACAGCGTGCCGACAGGGCCCGCACGGTGCTCCGCGTCCGGCCGGGCGGGCCGGTGCCCGCCGTCACGGGCGCCTGCCCGGCGCGGCCGGACAGGACGACGGACCCGACGATCAGCAGCGTCACCGCGCCGTTGAACAGGCCGCCCACCACGTCGGTGGGGTGGTGCATGCCGCGGTACACCCGGGACAGCGCGACGGCCGCCGGCACGAGCAGCGCGGCCGCGGCCGCCGCGTACCGCCAGCGGGCCCGGCCGCGGGTCCGCAGCAGCACGATCACGGCCAGTCCCGCGTAGAGGGCGACGGCGGCCCCGACGTGCCCGGACGGGAAGCTCGAGGTCGGCGGCGCGCCGTCGAGGCGGGGGACGTCGGGGCGCGGCCGTCGTACGAACGCCGTCACCAGCAGGAACACGGCCGACTGGGCGGCGACGGACGCGGCGAGGAAGAGGGCTTCGGCACGCCACGCGACGCGCGGCAGGACGAGCATCGCCACGACGCACACCAGGGTGACCCCGATGACGGTCTCCGTGTCGGCCAGTACGGAGACCCAACGGGTGACGGCCGTGAGCGGTGCGACGCGCTCCTCGGCGAGTTCCCGACTGGCCCGCTCCTCCCAGGGCGACCACCCCTGGTCCGCGGCAGGTCCGGTGAGCAGTGCCCCCAGTCCCACCATCAGGCCGGCCTGAACCGGCAGGAGCAGCAACGGCCAGGTCCTGCGCCGCGCGGCGGGACCGTGTTCTCGCGTCATGGGGATCTTGTTGCCGCACCGGGCCCGATGATGCGCCGGGCGGGGCCGAAACCGGCCCCGTCGCGCCTCTGACCGGCGAAAGTCCTGGTGTACCAGGCGGTTTGGATCCGGAGATCCCGACCAGACGAGTGAAGACGTTCCGGGTCCGCCATCGCCCGGGCGGTGATCGCCCGTGTCGGGTGGCGAGAGGGGGCGGACGGCGCCGAGGAGGCGCGTCCGTGAAGAGTGAGGAGGGGGCCCGTATGACGGTATCGCGAGGGCGACGGCGTGAGGGAGGCCACGGCGCGGCGTCGGTGGGTCGTGACGTCGTGTTGGCGGTGGGACTGGTGGGGATCTGCCTGGGCGGGGCGGCCGTATTCGTCAAAACGGCCGCGGTGGCGGGTGGCGGCATACCGGTGATGCCGATCGTCACGGCGATCGTCTTCGCCGCCGGGGTGGCGCTGGCACGGTGGAGCATCGCCCCGAGCCGGCGCCGCTCCCCCGGGCGCGGCCCGGGCTTGCGCGCGGCGGGTGGGCCGGCGGGGCCGGGCGCGCCGGCACCCGCCGCCGTGCCGTCGGCCGGAGCGGAGGCCGTACCGGAGGCGGTCGGCCTGCCCGAGGTGGGCTCCGTCGCCCTGGACCACGCGGCGGTGGACGCCGACGGCTTCGAGCACGCCGTCGCGGCGCTGTGCGCCCGGGACGGCTGCCCGCAGGTGGAAGTGGTGGGCGGGGCCGGGGACTTGGGGGCCGATGTGATCGCCACGACGGCGGAGGGGCTGCGCGTGGTCATCCAGTGCAAGCACTACGGCGAGGGCAACCGGGTCGGTTCGCAGGACCTCCAGCGGTTCGGCGGCACCTGTTTCGCGGTCCACGAGGCCGATGTGGCCGTCGTCGTGACCACCAGTGCCTTCACCGCTCCGGCCGCGGAGTACGCCGCGGCCTGCGACATCGTCTGCGTCGACGGCGACGCGCTGGCCGCGTGGACGGAGTCCCGTACGCCGCCTCCGTGGGAGGCTGCCGCGGCGGTGCACGCGCAGGCGGGGGCGGAAGGGGCGGCGGGTACGTGAACCCCCCGCCCGGGCCGGTGGATGACCTCAGGACGTAAGTCCGTACAAGAACGGCCGTTCAGCTGATACGGCCGTCCCCTCGCCTTCCTAGGGTGAAACGGACAGATCATCCACTTCCGGCCCTGGAGGGACTTTCCCTTGTTCGACAACCACACCTCCCCCACCGGCCTGCGCACCGTCCTGCACCGCATGACGCGGATGGTGAACTCCCGCATCAGCCGGCCGTCCGCCGCGGTCCTCCTGGCTGCGGACGACCTCCTGGTCGAGGCCCCGGCGGAGGGCACCGTGTGGACCGCCGGGGCGGAGCACGTCGTGCGCTGGTTCATCACCGGTCCGATCGACCCGGTCGACATCCACCTCGTCCAGCGCGACGGATCCTCGACCGTCACCCGCGCCGTCCTGGCCGAGGGCCTTCCCTCGCACAGAACATCGGTGAAGGTCACCGTCCCGGCCGGCCTCCCCGCCGGCGAGTACCTGGTCCTCGTCACCAGCCAGGGCATGCTCGACGCCTACAGCCGCCCCTTCCGCATCGCCGGATGACACGGGCCGGACGGTCCTAGCCGACGTGCGCCCTGACCGCCCCGTACACCGCCTGGTCGGTCGTCAGGCCGCTGTGGCCGAGGCAGGCGGTCGTGCTGTTGAGGGCGCCGGCCAGGGCAACGCTGCTCACGGGGTTGACGACGATGTCGCACGGTGAGCCCCATGTGGCGTAGCGGGGGGAGCCGGGGGTCTCGTCACCGGCGTTGAGGGCGTTCAGGAAGGCGGATCCCGGCCGCATCTCGACGCAGGGGGCGCCGCCGCACCAACGAGCGGTTTCCGTACCGTGGTTGGGGCCCGCCAGGGAGACCCACGCGTCGACCTTCGCAGCGCCGCCGAGGTTCTTGAGGTAGTAGCGGGACGACAGGGCGCCCATCGAGTGGGTGACGACGTCGGCCTTGGTGGCACCGGTGGCTTCCAGGACGCGCTCGATCTCGCCGGCGAGCTGTTCGGCGGTCTTCACGTTCGACTGGGTGGCGTTGTAGGTCCACGGATCGAGGTGGCCGGCCGGCCAGCCGTCCGCCCGGAAGCGTCCGGCCATGGTCTCCCAGGTGGAGCCGTCGGAGTTCCAGCCGTGAACGAAGACGATGGGGTCGGGGCGGCCGACCTCCCGCCGGTCGCCGTCCGCGGACGCGGGGGTGGGGAGGAGGGGCACGAGTACGAGGAGGAGCGCGGTCACGCTCCGGAGCAGGTTCCTGGTCACGCCAGGTTTGTAGCGCGCTCGGCGTCGTGCCTCACAGGAGTCGGCCTGTGCGCTCACCCGCCCGGAGGCAGTCTTTCACCGCAGAAACGTGGCATCTGCCCCCGCCGACGGCTTGGGCCCCGGCACCGTCGGGGGTGCCGGGGCCCAAGCCGTGTCGGGCGGCGATCAGGCGGGGCGTCCGCCGAAGGGGATGCCGGCGCCGTAGTAGGTCCCCAGCTGTTCGCGGTAGCCCGCGTCGCCGAGGTGCTCGTCGCGGCGGAATTCGGGGGCGTCCTTGATCTGGCCCCTGGTCCGGTCGACGAAGACGGTCTTCTCCTCCGGGTCGATGCTGACGACGGTGCTCGCCGGCATCAGGACCTCCTTGCCGAAGATCCACACGCCGGTGTCCACGACCAGATAGGCGTCCCCGACCTCGTCGGAGTGCTTGTCGACCTTGCCGATGCTGCCGTCGGTCGCCTCGACCGTGAAGCCGGTCAGGTCCGTGCCCTGCAGGTAGCCCGCGGTCGACTTGTAGCTCCACACATGTTCAGTCACGCGAAAACAACTCCTCCGATGAAATCGGGAAGGCGGGCGCGGAAAACAATGCCGCGCCTTTTACCGCCTGTTCCGTACGTCGTGGTGGGCGGGGTGTGCGTTCCGCCTGGAACCCGCGTGCCCCCTATGGACCCATTCACACGTTCCGGATCGGATGCGATACCGCGATCCGGCCGCGGCACCGGCGGACATGGCTGCGGCCCGTCACCTCTCGCGAGGAGAGGTGACGGGCCGCAGCCACCGCCGTAGAGCTCTGAGCTCTACTCTTACCGTCCGCTACCAGCGATACCAGCGGCCGCTGCCGCCCTTCGGCCGGGCGACGAAACCGATCAGCCACAACACCAGGACCGCGATCGCGACCCACCAGAGAATCTTCACCGCGAATCCGGCACCGAACAGAATCAGAGCGAGCAGAAGAACGAGAAGCAGGGGAACCATAGTTATCAACCTCCAGAGAGCCGAATGCCCCCGCACCCTCCGGCCATGCGCGAGAAACACGGCTGTTTCCCATCCCCATTGGAGGGAAGCCGTACTCCCCCTGCATGCGGACCGGGGCGGCGGACGCCGGCCGGTGCGGAGCGGCGGATCGCCGGCCGCGCCGCGTACGGCCCCCTCCTCGGGACGCCTGGACACGACCGCTCTGCGAGAACTTCGAGAAAGGCACCGCGCGGCGTCCGGGAATGGCCCCGCGAGTCCGCGGAAGGGGGCCTGCCAGCCCGCGGGAGCCGAGCCGCATGGGGCGCGGAGGGTGCGTGCGCCGCCGCCGCTCCAGCGTCGCCCCGGCCCTTCCGCGGCAGCGCCCATACCTACGCTGACCTGCACAAATACCCGACAATAGAGGCATCGCGAACACCACGCCCATAAACGGGAGAACCCCCTTGACCGCCACCCCCGCGCCGGAGTCGGCCACCGGGAACAGCCACGTTCCCTCCTCGCCCCTGCACGACCTGATGTACGGGCACCTCCACGCCTGCGCCCTGCGCGCCGTCGTGGTCCACGAGATCCCCGACCACCTCGCCGAAGGGCCCTTGACCGCCGAACAGCTGGCCGCCCGCTCCGGCACCCAGGCCGGCCCCCTGCACCGGGTGTTGCGCCTGCTCGCCGTGCGCGGCCTGTTCCGGCAGCACTCCGACGGCGCCTTCTCCCTGACCGGCAGCGGCCAGGCGCTGCGCGCCGATGTGCCCGGCTCCCAGCGGGCGGCGGTCCTGCTGTTCAGCGACGAGATCTTCCGCAGCTCAGCGGCGGGCATCGAGGCCACTCTGCGCACCGGGCAGCCGGGCTTCGACGCCGCCTACGGGCTGCCGTTCTTCGCGTTCCTGGGCACCGCCCCCGACAAGAGCCGCCTCTTCGACGCCGCCATGTCCTCGCTCACGTCGGGGGTGAACGAGAAGATCGTGGCCAGCTACCCGTTCCCGGACAGCGGCACGGTCGTCGATGTCGCCGGGGGCCGGGGCGGTCTGCTGCGCGAGGTCCTCACCCGGCACCGCGGCCTGGAGGGCGTCCTCTTCGACCGGCCCGAGACGGTCACCGGCCATCTGCTCGACACCCCGGAGCTGACGGGCCGATGGAGCGCGCGCGGCGGAGACCTGTTCGCCGCCGTCCCCGAGGGCGGGGACCTCTACCTGCTGAAGAACATCCTCCACGACTTCTCCGACGAGGACTGCGCACGCATCCTCGGCACGCTGCGCCGCGCCGTGACCCCCGGCACCCGGCTGCTCGTGATCGACGCGGTGCTGCCGGAGGACGGGGCCCCGCACCCGGCCATCGCACTGGACATCGTCATGCTGATGACGCTCCGGGGCCGCGAGCGCACCGCGGCGGACTTCGAGGGCCTGCTGCGGCGCTGCGGGTTCCGCCTCGACCGCATCCTGCCCACCCCCTCGCTCACCTCGATCATCGAAGCGGCGGCCGTCTGACCGGCCGTCCGCCGAGGTGCTCGCGGGCGTTCTCGGCGCAAACGCCGCGGGGGCGGCCGACGTCGCCGTCGGTCCGCCCCCGCGGCGCGAGCCGCCCGGGTCAGGCGCCCACGTGGTGCCCCTTCGCCCACTCCGCCAGGCCGTCCGTGGCACAGTTCGAGGTGTAGACGGGTCCGGTGAACGCCGGACGGTTGCTGGGCACCGCGGCGACCGAGGAGCAGTCCGACGAGAAGCCCGCGCGACCGCCGGAGAAGTAGTCGATGTCGACCCCGTCGTTGGCCAGGGCGGCACCGGCCCCGCCCAGCAGGATGCCGGCGGCCAGGACGGATGCGGTGACAGCAGAACGAATACGCATGACTCCCCTAAGGATGTTTCGAAACGAAGCGCTGGTCGATGTGCGCGTCGGCCGGTCCAACCACCCGGGGGCACCGCGGGGAACGCCGGTTCACTCAAATGCCCGCTGCCGTAACGTTTCGACACCCCCGTTCAGACGCGCTTGCCCGGCTGAGCCGAGGTGTCGCCGCTGCCGCACGCCGACAGGCACGTGGGCCGGATCCCGCTCCGCCGAACCTGATGCGCACACTGTTCCCAACCTGGCGTACAGTGTGCGCAAGCCGTCAGGCGATCACTCAACCGCCGCGACGGAACGGTTGGGTGCGCGGAGCAACCCGGCCCGCCACGGGGGTCGGGCCGGGTCGCTCTGCGCACCCAGCCCCACCGGTACCGCCCAAGCCGGAGCGGACGGGCGACGGTCCGCCGAGCGTCCTTCCCAGTCCCCGAAGTTGGCCTTCCCAGGAGGATCCGCAGCATGGCAGGAAAGGCGCAAGCCCACCCCATCCCGTCCGTGTGGGCGCGCCCCCAGGCAGCGCCGAGCCAGCCCGCGCTCAGCCGCGCGGTGATCGTCCGCGAGACCATCGCGATGCTCGACGAGGAGGGCACCGAGGCACTGAGCATGCGCAGGCTCGGCGCCCGACTGAACGCCGGCGCCACCTCCCTCTACCGGCACGTCGCCCTCAAGGACGAGCTGATGGAACTGGCGGTGGACGAGGTCCTCGCGGAGATCGCCCTCCCGGCCGCCGACAGTCCGGACTGGCGGGCGGCCGTCACCCAACTCGCCGCCTCCTTCCGGGGGACGACCCTCCGCCACCCGTGGATGTGCGGGGTGTTGGGCCAGGCAGGCCTCGCGCACCTGGGACCCAACCTGGCGGCCGTCTCCGGGCGGCTCAGCGCCCTGTTCACCGCGGCCGGCTTCCCCGAGCCGCACGGCGCGATCGACGTCGTGTACTCCTACGTCATCGGCGTGACCACGACGGAGTCGGCGTGGCTGACCTCGGTCGCCCGGTCCGGACAGACCGAGGCCGACTTCATCGCCCGCCTCGCCCCCACCGCGCAGCAGACGGACGGTCACGCACACCCCGGCGAGCCCCCCGCCGACGCGGGCCCGGCGGATCCGAGCGGGATGCGCGACGAGAAGTTCGCGTACGGCCTCGAGGTGGTCCTCGACGGTCTGGCACTGCGCCTGACCCACTGAGCCACCGGCCCGCTGGGCCTGTGACCCCAGACCGTATCGATGAGTACCGTCTGCTCATGCACAACTTCGGGCTGGGAGAGCAGCGGGGCCACGTGCTCCTCATAGCGGGAGATGCCGCGGTCAGGCGCCGCGGTGTACAGGTGGCGCCGAGCGCGAACCTGGCCGCGCTGGGTGTGGTGCCCGTGTCGGCGTTGCTGAACAGCGGTGTTCCCTGTGACACGACGTACCTGGACGGGGCGCGGGATCCCAACACGGTGTTGATGCGGCTGCGTTCGGCCGCTGCCACGCCCGGGCCGCTGCTCGTGTACCTCTCGGGCCGGCTGACCGTCGACGGGCGGGGGAAGCGCCTGCACCTGGCGTTGGCCGGGACGACGGCGGGCACGGTTCGCTACACGGCGCTGCCGTGGGAGTGGCTCGGGGCGGAACTGCGGGGGCGGCCGGTGGGGTTGACCACGGTGCTGCTCGATCTCGCGGCCGACAAGGCGGCGTGGCCGCTGCTCCAGGAGTACGGCAGCCTGCCCGCCTCCCCGTCGGCGGAGGTGTACGGAGTCGTCTGCCCGCCCGGCTGGCACGGCGGCGGCCCGGTCGTGAGCGGCTATACGCGGGCGTGGATCGACCAGCTCCGCGCCAGCCCCGGCCGGCCGGCCAACCTGCAGTTGCACGCTCTCGCGGTGGGCGCGGCCAGCCTGCCGCCGGGCGCACTGGTCCTGCCCGGCGCCCGCGAGCTCGCCGTCGCGACCGGGTCCGCGCCGGTCCCGTCCGGCGGGTCCGCGCGGTCGGCGTACGGGTACGGACCGGGTCAGGCCGTACCCCTTCCCGGTGAAGAGCGCCGGCGTGCGGGACAGGCGTCCCCGGCGGCGCAGCAGGCCCCGGCCACGAACGTGCCCGACGACCCCCGCCCGCACATTCACGGACTGGCCACCGCGGGCCGGCACTCCGAGGCCGCCCTGCTCGCGCAGGCCTGGGAGGAGTACGTTCACCAGACGCACGGTCCGGCGTCGGGCGAGGCGCTGCACTGGGTGGAGATCCGGGCCGACCTGGCCCGGATGGCAGGCGACTTCCGGCTCGCGACCGAGCTGTGGTCCGGTGCCGCCCGGGCCCGCCTGGGCTCCCAGGCCCCGACCGCCGCCGGCGTGCACGCGGCCGCCGCGGGCGCGCTCTACTGCTGGACGCAGCTCAAGGACCCCACCGCGGCCCTGGCGACGGGGCCCGGCCTCATCCGCCTGCTGCGCGAGCTGCCGGCCCTCGACCCCCGACACCTGGAACTGGCCCAGCACCGCCTGGAGCACCTCCACCGCGCGCCGAGCCGCAACTGACCGGGCCGTGTGCCGACACCGCCCCGGGTCGACCGCTCCTCCCCCGCCCGGAGTCCGGGCGGCTTCACGCGAGGCGGTCGATGAGGATCATCGCCACGTCGTCCGTCAGGCGGCCCTCGGTGTGGCGGAGCAGGGCCTGGTGCAGTTCGTCCAGGAACTGCTGCGGGGAGGTGTCGGCCGGGAGCCGTTCCATGGTCTGCGGCAGGGGGAGGAACTCGTCGTCGCGGTTGCGGGCCTCCATCACGCCGTCGGTGTAGAGCAGCAGCCGGTCACCGGGCAGGTACGGGTAGCTCTCGGGCTCGGGGGGAAGGCCGTCGACGAGGTCTTCGAGGCCGAGCGGCGGCATGGGCGAGGCGGGCATCAGGGCCTGGACCTTGCCGTGGTGCAGCAGCAGCGGAGGCGGATGGCCGCGGTTGACCAGGAGCACCACCGGTTCCTCCGGCACCTGGGCGATGAGCGCGGTGGTGAATCCCTCCATGAGGACTTCGGGCAGCTCCGCCTGCGAGTAGGTGCCCGGGACGGCGGACTCCCTGCGCAGTGCGGCCCCGCAGTGGTTCATGACCTCCCGCACCTCGGCCTCGTAGTGGACGGCCTCCCGGAACGCGCCCAGCGCCACGGCTACCGCGCGGATCGCGGACAGTCCTTTGCCCCGGACGTCGCCCACGATCAGCCGCACGCCATAGGTCGTCTGCACGGCTTCGTACAGATCGCCTCCGATCCGGGCGCCGGTCTCGGCGGCGAGGCACAGGCTCGCCGCCCGCACCGGGCCGAGGAGCTCGGGGACGGGCCGCAGGACGACCTCCTGAGCCGCCACCGCGATCCGGCGGACCTGGTCGAGCTCGATCTGCCTGCGCGTGCGCACCGCGTTACTCAGGATGACACTGGCCACCGACACCACGAGCAGGCCGAGGAAGTTGCCGATGATCAACTGGGTCTGGGTTCCCCACGACTGGTTGTAGGTCGCGGAGGTCATGTTCACGCACACGGCGAGGCCCGCCGCGCACAGTGTGCCCCTCGGGCCCATGGTCAGCGCGGCCAGCGCCGGGGTCGTGGCGAGCACAGGGCCGGTGACCAGGTCGTGTGCGGGCGAGAGCTCGATGGCCAGCACCCCCAGCGCGATCGCGAAGGGTGCGCACTGCGCCAGCGTGAACAGGACCTCTCCGTGACCGCCCCCTCCCACCAGCCGGGAGGGCCCACCCGGACGAACGGGTACGGGCGGGCGAGGATGTGGCCTCATGGAAACAGCCTCCCTCGCGGAAGCGGATACGGCCTCCCGGAAACCCGGGGGCGCGGCCGCCAGCGGACCGGAGCCCCCGGTGTTCGGCCCGGAGCGTCAGGTGGTGGCCAGGGTGCGCGCGAGCAGCGGGAGCAGGCGGTCCCAGTGGCGCTGCAGCGCGGCGGGGTCGAAGGCGTCGGTGTCGGACATGGTGAAGCCGTGGACGGTGCCGGGGTGGATCTCGGTGGTGTAGCCGACGCCCGCGGCGTCCAAGGCCTTGTTGAGCTCGCCGAGGGCCTCAGGGGTCAGATCCCCTTCGGCCAGACCGAGGTGCACCTGGGCGGTGAGTTCGGAGACCAGGCGGTGCGGGCTGTCGGACGCGTCGGTCACCAGGAAGCCGGGGTGGAATCCGGCGACGGCGGCCACCCGGTCGGGGTGGGCCGTGGCGGTGCGCATCGCCAGCGCGGCGCCCAGGCAGTAGCCCAGCGTGGCGACCGGTCCCGCGCTGACCTCCGGTTGGGCCGCCAGGAAGCGGAGGTAGGCGTCGGCGTCGCGCAGGACGCGTTCGGTGGTGTGCGCCTCGACCAGCGGCATCAGCCGGCCGAAGAGCGCGGGCCGGGCCTCCGCTCCGATGTGCGCGGGCAGTTCGACCACCGGCGCCGGGCCGTGCCGGTAGTACAGGTTGGGCACGAGCACGTAGTACCCGTGGCCGGCCAGTTCGCGGGCCTTCTCCTCCAGCTCGGGCCTCGGGCCGAAGGCGTCGGGGTAGAGCAGCACGCCGGGGCGGGGCTCGCCGCCGTCGGGGAAGGCGGCGAAGGCGTCGGCCCGGCCGTCCGGGGTGGGGATGTGCAGTGTCTTGGCGGGCAAGGGCTTCCTTCCGTGGAGGTCGCTCAACAGGCTTCCTCAGCAGCCTTGTTCGACACCGGCGAACGTATATCGTTAGTCTCACTAACGCAATGGCTACGATGGGCGGCATGACCAGAGACGAAGCCGTCGACCTGACCGCCGACGATGCGCCCCGGACGCCCGACAGGCTGCGCCGGCGCGCGAGCCGGCTGCTCTCCCAGCTCACCACGCGGTCGGACCGGCTGATCACCGAGGGCCTGGCGGCCCGGGCCGACGCCCGCAAGTGGCACTACGCGGTGCTCGCCTCACTGCAGGACTTCGGGCCGGGCAGCCAGGCGGAGCTGAGCGGGCGCACGGGGATCTACCGCAGCGACATGGTCGGCGTGCTCAACGAACTGGCCGAGCGCGAGCTCGTCACGCGCGCACCGGACCCCGACGACCGGCGCCGCAACATCATCACCCTCTCGCCCCGGGGCAGTCGCCACCTGCGCCGCCTCGACCAGGTCCTGGACGACCTCCACGACGAACTCCTCGCGCCGCTGGACCCGGCCGAACGCGACCAGTTCCTGCGGTTGCTCACCCGCCTGCTGGACCACCACTCCCCCACGCGCTGAGCGGATCGCGGTAACGGCCGCACGGGCACGGGCCGGCTGGGTCCGCCCGCCCCCGGTCGAGCCGGCCCGCCCGCCACGATGCGCAGCGGAAATGATGCAGGGAGTGACCTCGCGTGCGAGCGTGGTCGGGAGGTATCCCCACCCCACTCATCGAGGAGTCACCGTCATGGGCGGTATGAAGGACAAGCGCCAGGAGCCGGGCAAGGGCCGCGAGGAGCAGCAGCGCCCCCAGCGGCCCGGCCAGGACCCGGTACACCCCGAGCCCGGCACCCCGTCCCGTAGCGGCAAGAGCCCCGAGGAGATCAAGCGGCGCGGCGAGGAAGACCCGATGCGCGGCGGGCGCGAGCTGCGCGACGACGAGGTCTGACCCGGCGCGGTCTCCCCGTACACAGGAGCCCGGCCGGGCCCGCGGGCAGCCGGCCGGGCTCCGGCGCGCCCAGCCGGACCGGGGGGTGCCGCGCGGCTTCCACGCACCCCCCGGCGCGCGCCACCCGACGCGTGCTTTACAGTTCAACCACTGCCCGCCGTACGCCGCTGTCGAGCCGTACGGCGGGCCCAGCACACCACGGCCGCCGAAACGCCCCCGGACCGGCGGCCCTGCCAGGGGGCTGGCGCCCCACCCCGTGCGCGCCAGCCCCCCACCCCGCCTCCTGATACCGGAGCGGACGCGCCCTGGTCAGGTGCGGGGCTCCAGCGCGCGGAGTCGGGCCGCCACGTCGTACACGCTCAGGCGCAGCGACCGGATGTCCGTGATGAGGGCGCGCCACGGTTCGAAGGCGGTGTCGACGTCCTCGCCGGAGGCCCTGAGATAGGCGTAGGCGATGCCGAAGGCGAAGTACTCGTTCCTGGCCGGCAGCGGTCGCAGGAGCACGATCTGCTCCAGCAGCGCGGCCGCCCGCCAGTACGCGTCGGGTTTGCCCGTCTCCAGCGCCGGGGTGTTCACGCGATGCCGTGCGACCGCGGCGACCAGGCCCGAGTAGTCCCGGACCCCCAGCTCCCGGCCCAGGAGGTCCTCCTGGCGGTCGAGTAGCCACCGGAGGTCGATGTGCAGGTCCAAGATCAGGCCGCCGGGTGCGACTTCGCGGACGGCGGCAGCCCGCCGAACTCGGCGTCGAAGGCCTCGGCGAGGCCCGGCCGGCTGACGGCTTCACGGAACGCGGCGGTGGCCCTGCCGAGGGCGAGCTGGTTCTCTTCCTCGATGGCCAGCTCCGCGAGATAGGCCCGCACGCTCTTGCCGCGAGCGGCGGCGAGGGTGGCGAAGCGGTCGCGGGTCTCCGAGTCGATCTTTACGGTGGTATCTGCCATGGCACGAGTATGCACCCGGGAATACCTTCACGAATACCCCCTCGGGGACCGGCAGACGGGGCGTTCACGGCCTGCGGGGGCGCGCGGAGGCCGACGCGGTCACACTGGCAGGACGACGAGTGCAGCAGGAGGCCGGATGAGCTGGGCATCATGGACCACCCCCGGGGTCTTCGCCGGGCGCGACGGGGTACGGACCGGCGAGGCGGGCCCCGTCCTCACCGGTGAACTCGACGTTCACACCACCTGGATCGAGGCCGACGGACTGGCTCACGTCACGGTCCAGTACAGCGGGGCGTCCGACTGGCTCCCCCTCGCGGGAAGTCCCGTCCCGTGCCCCAGCGAAACCGCGAGCCGCACCCTGCACGACGCGGTCATCCACTCCATACGCACCGGCGCCGCCCTCCCCCTGGACGCCGGCGCAGCCCTGCCCCACCCCGATCCCGCCGCCGAGGAGCCACGGGCCACCTGACCGGGCCACGGGGCCGCCTGCCGCGGCGCGCGCCCGGGTCGGGCACGCGCCGGCAGTGGGCTATCCGCCGCTGCGCCTGCCCGGCGGGTCCTGCGGGTCCACTCCCGTCGTGGCGGAGGCGTCCTTCGTACCGCTGGGGCGCTGCGACCGGCCCCGGCGGCCCGTGTCGTGCATGCCCTTCTCTCCGGCACCCGTGCTCTGGTCCTCCCCGCGCGCGCTCCTGCTCTTGACCGGCTTGCCGTGCGGGTTGCCGGCCTCTTCCTTGGAAACCGTCCGGCCGGGCCCCTTGTCCGGGGCGTACTCGTCCGGATGGAAGGAGCGGTGGGCACTCGGGTTGTCCTGCTGACGGGTCTCGTCCACGTCCGGCGACCACCCGTGCTGCCCGGTGCCCTCGTAGCGGCTCGGACCCTTGCCGTGGGTGGGCTGGGACGGCTTCGGCTGCTTCGTCATGGCCTCGCCTGCTGTCTGTCTCGCGATGGGCGCACGGGGGACGGGCGCCTCTCACCGCTGCTCATGCCATCGTCCCACCGTTCGCACAAGTGGTCGCGCCGGCTCCGGCCGTTCGAGCACGGGACCCCCGCCCCGGCCCTGTACGTTTCTCGTCGCCGGAGCCGGGTACGTGCCGGACGCGAAGGCCGCGGTGGCGGTCCCCGCCTCCCGCGGCGCGCCGGGGAGGACCCGAACCCCTGACCCGAGGAGTGATCATGAGCGGCGACAGCCAACCGAGCGAACGAGTCCAGCAGATGCGCGACAAGGCCCAGGAGCTGGAGCAGGCGGCGCAGCACGCCACCGATCCGGCGGAGCGGCAGCGGCTGACGGACAAGGCCCTGCGCATCCGGGAGCAGAGCGAGCGCGAGAACGGCAGGGGCAGCGGAACCATGGACCCCATGTGAACCGCACCCGCGGATGATCCACGCCGACGGACCACGGGCGCCGGCAGCCCCGGCCGAGCGGCTCCGCGCTGCCCTAAGATGCCGCTGAGGGCCTCGGGACATCGGACCGGAGGGCAGATGCCGGAACAGAGCCGGGAAACCGGAGCGGACCCGGGAAGCGCACCACAGCGGGCTTTGAGACTGGCGGGTCTTTCGGCGGCCTCCGATCCCGGGATGGACCGGTTCGCCCGGCTCGTCTCACGACTGCTGCGCGTGCCGGTGGCCTTCGTCTCGCTCGACGAGGACGACCGGCAGATCCTGCCCGGCCTGATCGGGCTGCCCGAGCCCTGGTCGGGGACCCGGGAGCTGCCGCTGTCGCACGCGCTGTGCCGGAGTGTGGCGACCTCCGGGCAGCCCTTGGTCCTGCCCGACGCCCGCGCCGACGAGCGGCTGCACGACCACCCCGCCCTCTCGGACCTCGGGGTGGTCGCGTACGCCGGAATGCCGCTGACCGACGGCGCCGGGCTCGTCCTCGGGTCCCTGTGCGCCGTCGACCACCGGCCGCGGGCCTGGAACGACGGCGAGCTCTCCGACCTGGAGGATCTGGCCGCCGCCTGCTCGGCCGAGCTGCGCCTGCGCACCCTGTCGGCGCACAGCCGGTCCGCGCAGAGCGTCCTGCGGACCGCGCGGGCCGCCGCCGAGCGGGCCCGGAGCGACGCGGAGCGCCTGGAGCAGGAGGCCCAGGCGGGGCTGGACCATGCCGAACTGCTGCTGAGGGCCTCGGAGGAGCTGGCCCAGACCTCCGGGCTCGACGACGTCCGACGGCGGCTGCGGGACCTCTTCGTCGGCGTCGGGAAGCCCTCGTACGCCGGCCTGCTGGTCGCCGACAAGGACGAACTGCACCGGGTGCCCGACCCGGACTTCGCACATTCGGTGGAGCGGGAGTTCCTCATCCTGCCGGTGACCGCGGCGTTCCCCAGCACCCGGGCCATGCGGGAGCGGCGGGCCGTCTTCGTGCCCGACCGGGAGGCGCTCGTCGCCGACTACGGCCCCGAGGCGGTCGGCTTCTTCGACCGCATGGGCCTCACCACGGTGTTCTGCCTGCCGCTGTGGGGCAGCCGCTCCCTGCTGGGCGTCCTCGCGATCTGCTGGGCCAAGCGCCACGAAGTGGGCGTCACCGAACGGGCTACGCTCACCGCGGCGGCCGGCTACGTCGCGCAGGCGGTGGAGCGCGCCCGGTACCTGGACGAGCGGATCTCCGTAGCCCGGCAGCTTCAGGAGGCCATGCTCACCGATCTGCCCCCCACCGAGCACCTCGAACTGAGCGCCGTGTACCAGCCGGCGGCGGACGGCGAGATGATCGGCGGCGACTGGTACGACGCCTACCACCTGCCACCCGCCTCGTCCGGCGAGCCACCGGCCCTCATGATCACGGTGGGTGACATCACCGGCCACGACATGCACGCCGCCACCGTGATGGGCCAGGTCCGCAGCATGCTGCGGCAGGCCACCCTCGACCACCCCCCGTACAGCCCCGCCGCGGCCCTGAGCGCCCTCGAAGCGGCGTGCTCGGCGCTGCCCATCGAGGCCGGCGGCACGCTCGTCCACGCCCGCCTCGACCTGGCCGACGGCGGTCCCGACTGGAGGCTGACCTGGTCCAACGCCGGTCACCCGCCGCCGCTGCTGCGTACGCCCGACGGCCGGGTGACCAGCCTGGTGGAGCACGACATCCTCCTGCACCGGGGCCTCGGGCCGTTCCGGCGCACCGAGCACCGGCGCGACCTTCCGGCGGGCTCCACGCTGCTGCTCTACACCGACGGGCTCATCGAGCGGCGCGGCCACGACATCGATGCCTCCATCGCACAGCTCGTGGCCCTGTTCGCCCGCCACGGCGACCGTCCGATGGCCGACCTGCTCCACCGGATCAGCAGCAGGCCGGCGGCCCCCGGTCCCGGAGATGACGTCGTCGTACTGGCCTTGCGGGTTCCCTGAACGGCGCTACCAGTAATGGCGGCGACCGCCGACGGCGTGACCGGCCGCTCCCAGGATCCAGAGAATGGCGCCGATGACGAGCAGGACGATCCCGATGGTCCACAGGATCGAGATTCCCGTCACGAAGCCGATGATGAGAAGAATGACGCCGAGGACGAGCATGTGAGGTCCTCCGTATTCGCTTGACGGTTCACAACCAGGGTAGGCGCCAGCCGTGTCCGGCGGCCTGTCCGGGCGCGGATCCTAGGAGACATTTCATGATCCTCATCCTCGGACTCATCATTCTGATCGCCGCCATAGTCGTCGGTCTGGCCGGCATTTTCGGCAATACCGGTGCGGGGCACGATCTCGGCGTCGGCGGTGATTTCTCGGTCTTCGGCTACCACGCGACGGGTTCGACCGGCTCGCTCTTCCTGAGCGGAATGATCGTCGGCGCGGTGGCCCTCCTGGGCCTGACGCTGGTCATGGTCGGCGCCCGCCGTTCGGCCGTCCGCTCGGCGCGGGCCCGACGGGAACTCGAGACCTCGCGCCGTGAGGCGGCGGCCGCGGCCGCCATGGACCGGGACCGCGAGCAGCGCGACGATCTGGTCAAGCAGCGCGACGACATCCCCGCCGAAACCCGTGCTCCGGTCGACACCCGGGCCCCGGTCGACCCCCGTACCGCGGTCGAAACCCGTGATCCGGCAGCCGACGCTCCCCGCCGCCGAGGCCATTGGTTCGGCCACCGGGCCGCGCCCCGCTGACGGAACCGGTCCCGCTCACTCCCCCGGCAGGGGCGCGCGCAACGCGCTGCGCCCCTGCTCCCATGCCGTGCGGATGTGGGCCGCGAGGCGGTCCTCCAGCAGGACGGTCGCCGCGCACCCGAAGGCGATGTCCGCCTCCAGGTCCGGCTCGTCGGCAAGCAGCCCTCCGATCACCTCGTGCCGGACGAGTTGCTCGTGGACGGCATCGGCTTCGACGTGCTCGGCGTAGAAGTGCTCGGCGGCCTGTCCCGCTCCACAGCGCCGCATGGCCTTCGCCAGGCGGCGGGAGCCGGGCGACGAGGTGACCTCGACGCACGCGAAATGGCCGACGAGGGCGCCGCGCAGGGCCCGGTGGAGCCCGAACAGGGACATCAGGTTCACGGTGGCGAGCAGCGGGGCCGGCGCGTGGTCCAGGTAGCGGCCGTACGCGGTGTCGAGCTCCAGGTCGGCCATGAGGTCGGCGAAGAGCCGGGCGTGGATGCGCTCGGCGCGGCCGGCGCCGAACTCGTCGTACTCGATGGCGACCATGGCGGCCTTGGCCCGCCCGGTGAGCCGGGGGATGACCCAGGCGTGCGGGTCCGCCTCCTTGAGGTGGTAGAGGGAGCGCAGGGCCGCGTACTCGCGCAGCTGCCAGAGCTCGCCCTCGGTCTCGAGGCGGTGGCTGAGGCTGCCGGAGAGGTCCACCGGTTCGACGAGGAGCGGCGCGAAGGCCTCCGCGACCGATCCGGGGGCGTCGGCGAGCTCGGTGCGCAGGGCGTGCAGGAAGCGGGTCTCCAGGGCTTGCCGGAGCCGCAGCAGGTCCGGGTCCCATTCCCGCAATTCGTCCACGCCGTCGAAGCCCCGGTAGTGCAGCTCGTACAGCAGGTACAGCGCGAGCTGGAGGTCCTCGCCCCACGGGTCCGCCTTCAGCACGGCGGCCGTGGCGTACACCGGCGGGCCGCCGGACCGCAGGGCCTGCGTCACCACCCCGGACAGCTCGCCCCGGCCTTCGGCCAGGACCGGGCCCCGCGCGGGTTCGGCCCCGCGGGTGTGCGCCGCCTTCACGGAGACCGGGCGCGGTCGGCGGTCAGTCGGATTCGGCACGGATGATCACCAGTTCTTCCCATTCCTCGGCTTCCGCCGCCAGGCCCCGCTGCTCCAGCCACTCCCGCCGCGAGCGCAGGACGGGTCCCCACGGCACGGAGGCCCGCGCCGTGACCTCGGCGGCCAGTCCCGCCCCGCTCAGGCGCGCGAGCGTCTCCTCGGCCCCGCACATGCCCGAGTGCACCATGAGCAGGACGCCCCCGGGTCGCAGCAGGGCGGGTGCGCTCGCGCAGATCCGGTCGATGACCCCGCGCCCGTCGGGACCGGCGTCCCAGGCCCGCTCCGGGCCGTGGGACGGGAGCCGGGTCCCCGGGGCGGGGACGTACGGCGGGTTGGTGACGACGAGGTCGAAGCGCCGTCCGGCGGTGCGTGCCTCGAAGTCGCCGTGCAGGACGCGCAGGGGCAGCCGGCGGCGCAGGGCGTTCAGCCGCGCCGTGACCACGGCGGGCCACGCGACGTCGACGGCCGTGACGCGGGCCCCCCTGCCCGCGGCGTGCAGGGCCAGTGCGCCGGTGCCCGTTCCGATCTCGAGGGCGTCGGTCCGCGGTCCGAGCTCCTCCTGGGCGAGTGCTTCGGCGAGGAGCAGGGTGTCCGACTGGGGCTGGTAGACACCCGGCAGGGCCATCAGGCCGACGGTCAGCGGGGGCAGGGACAGGGCCGTACTGGGCACCGCACACCTCCGGGTTCGCATGCGGCCCGCGGAGCGGACCTCGGGATTGTGATCGACATCGTGCGACTGCCCCCGCAGAAGCGTCCCATCCGCATTTCCCATCGATCTTCGCGGTCGGTGTTCAGGGGGTCGGCCGGATGCCAGGGGCGGCCGCATGCCCGGTCCCGGGCTCAGGCGCGGGGCCCCTGGTCACTGGTGCTGTCGTCCGGCGTCTGCCAGGAATCCTCCCGCCCGCGCGCCACGGGATTCTGGTCGGCGGGCTGGGCAGGGGCCCGGCGGCGTGCGCTGCGTCGGCTGCCGTACCAGAACGCGCCGATCAGAACGACGACCACCACCACACCGGCGAAGATGAGGAAGAGCGATCCTTGGCCTTCGGCCGCGAGAAGTTCGGTAGGAATCATGGCTGGCGCCTACCCGCATTCGGCGGGCTTACGGGTGTCCACCGGGATCACTGCTCCATCCGGCGGCGGTCCTCGTCGCTCCAGGCCCGGGTTTCGCGGGGCTCGACGTAGGGCTCCTGGTCCTCGGGGAGGCCGCCGGCGATCGCCCGCTGGCGGGCCAGCTCGGCGTCGAACTCCAGCCCGAGGAGGATCGCGAGGTTGGTGATCCACAGCCAGACCAGGAAGACGATCACACCGGCGACCGTGCCGTACGTCTTGTTGTACGAGGCGAAGTTCGCGACGTAGAAGGCGAAACCGGCCGAGGCGAGCATCCAGATCAGCAGGGCCAGCAGGCTGCCCGGTGTGACCCACTTGAACCCGCGGCCCTTGGCGTTGGGCGCCGCCCAGTACAGGAGCGCGATCATCATCGTGACCAGGAGCACCAGCACCGGCCATTTCGCGATCGACCACACCGTCAGCGCCGTGTCGCCGAGCCCCAGGGCGCTGCCCGCCCGGCGCGCGAGCCCGCCGGAGAAGACGACGATCAGCCCGCCGACGCAGGCGAGGACCATCAGCGTCACGGTGAGTGCCAGGCGCAGCGGCAGCACTTTCCACACCGGGCGGCCCTCGGGTACGTCGTAGACGGCGTTCGCGGAGCGGATGAACGCTGCCACGTAGCCGGATGCGGACCACAGCGCCACCAGGAGGCCGACGACAGCCATCAGGGAGCCGATGCCGCTCTGCCCCTTCAGCTGCTCGACCGCGTTCGTGATCACGTCCCGGGCGGAGCCGGGCGTCAGCTGCTGCACGTTGTCCAGCAGCCGGTCGATCGTCGACGGTCCGGCCAGTCCCAGCAGGGAGACGAGGACCAGCAGGGCGGGGAACAGCGCGAGCACCCCGTAGTAGGTCAGGGCCGCCGCGCGGTCGCCGAGCTCGTCGTTCTGGAACTCCTTGACCGTGCCGCGCAGGACCGCCTTCCAGGAGCGGGCCGGCAGGTCCGTGGGCTGGTCGGGAGCCCGCTCCTGGACCTGCTCGCTCGGACCCGCGCCGGCGTTCCGCTCCGTCCGGTCGTGCTCGCGGCCGCGGTCTTGGTCTTGGTTCGCTGGGGGCGTCATACCGGGCGGCTTTCCAGCCGGGCGCCACTCATGCCCGTAGGGAGCCGGAAAACCTTCCTAGTGCTGTGGCCGGAAAGGTTTGCCGGGGCGCGGCGTCCGGTGGGGTGCATCGCAAGGCGGAGGGCCACGGCTCGTACTGGACGTACGTGCGCGGTCCGACAACGCAGCGAGGTGCCGTGCCGGGCGTCGCGACCCGGTGAACCTTTCCGGTCACAGCACTAGAGCCAGCCGTTGCGGCGGAAGGCGCGGTAGAGGAAGCCCGATGCCGCTGCCATGAGGCCGACGGCGAGGGGGTAGCCGTAGCTCCAGCCGAGTTCCGGCATGTGCTCGAAGTTCATTCCGTAGACGCCGGCGACCATGGTGGGGACCGCGAAGATCGCGGCCCAGGCGGAGATGCGCCGCATGTCGTCGTTCTGCCAGGTGCCCACCCGGGCCTGCTGGGCGTCGAGGACCGAGTTGAGCAGCTCGTCGAGGGTGCGCACCTCGGTGTCGGTGCGGTGCAGGTGGTCGGCCACGTCGCGGAAGTAGGGCAGGACCTTCGCGGGGCGGTCCTCCTCGCCCAGTCCGCCCAGCAGGCCGGGCAGGACCGGGACGAGCGGTTGTACGGCGTCCCGGAACTCGCGGACCTCGCGTTTCAGCGAGTAGATGTCCTCGGTGTGGTCGACGCGCGAGGACGAGAAGACGCGGTCCTCCAGCCGGTCCAGCGCGGCGCGCACCGTCTCGGCGGCCTCGCCGTAGGCGTCGACGACGACGTCGAGGACGGCGTGGAGCACCGACAGCGGGCCGAAGCGCAGCATCGCCGGGTCGGCTTCCAGACGGCGGGCCGCCTCGGCTGCCGGGTCGGCCTTGCCATGGCGGACGGTGAGCACGTAGCGGGGGCCGACGAAGAGCATCAGCTCACCCGTCTCCACCGCCGCTTCCTCCTCGACGTACCAGAGGGTCTTCAGTGCGACCGCCAGCACGTCGCCGAAGCGCTCCCGTTTCGGGCGCTGGCGCGCCTGCACGGCGTCCTCGACGGCCAGCGGGTGCAGGCCCAGCTCGGCGGCCAGCTGCACGAGCTCCTCCTCGCCGGGGTCGGCCAGGCGCACCCAGCCGAATTCGCCGTCGCCCAGCCCCCGCAACCGCTTGAGCACCAGCCGGCACGCCTCGTCGTCCAGACCGCACTCGACCGTCTCCGACCCGCCGGACCGTTCCTCGTACACCACGCATTCCATAGGCCGCGCATGCTTCGGAACCGCGGTTTCATGCGCGGCCGCGGGGGCGGGGGGAGGTGTCCGCGGCTTCGCGGACTGCGCCAAAGGGGATGAATCGCGCCGCTTTCGATATCAAACGGGGGTGCGCGGGTAGCCGGACACCATGGATCCCAACAACCACACCCCGCTCCGCGCTGTCGCGCTCGTCTGCACCCTGTCCCCCTCCCCCGCTCCTTCGAGCTCCCAGCTGCTGGCCGAGCAGACCATGGCCGCCCTGGCCGAGCACGGCGTCACCGGGAAGACCATCCGGATCGCCGACCACGACGTGAAGACCGGTGTGAAGACCGACCTGGGTGACGGAGACGCCTGGCCGGAGATCCGGGACACGATCCTGGGCTGCGACATCCTGGTCCTGTCCACGCCGATCTGGCTCGGCCACCCATCCAGCATCGCCCAGCGGGTCATGGAGCGTCTGAACGCGGACATCTCCGAGACCGATGACGAGGGCCGCATGCTCACCTACGGCAAGGTCGCCGCGGTCTGTGTCGTGGGCAACGAGGACGGCGCGCACAAGGTCAGCGCCGACCTGTTCCAGGGCCTGAACGACGTCGGATTCTCCCTCGCCCCGAACGCCGTCACCTACTGGGTCGGCGAGGCCATGCAGGGCACCGACTACCAGGACCTCGACAAGACCCCCGAGAAGACGGCCGGCACGACGGCCACGCTCGCCGCGAACACCGCCCACCTCGCCCGCCGCCTCAAGGCCGCGCCCTTCCCGGCGAGCTGACCCGCGGCTTCGCCCCTCTGCACAGCGCATCCCGGACCGGAGGATTACATGTCACCCGAGGAAGCATCCCGCGATCCCGACCCCGTCACCCGCTACCCGCGCCCCCCGTTTCCCGACCAACAGCAGGAGCACCCCGGCTCGACCGAGGAGATGGAGCCGCGGCCGGACCACGGTGAGGACTCCTACCGGGGCCACGACGTGCTCCTCGACCGGGCGGCCGTGGTCACGGGCGGGGATTCGGGGATCGGCAGGGCCGTGTGCCTGGCGTTCGCCCGGGAGGGCGCGGACGTCGTCTTCACGCATCTGCCCGAGGAGGCGGACGAGGCCGAAGAGACCGCGCGCCTGGTCCGCGAGGCGGGGCGCAAGGCCGTAACTGTCCCCTGCGACATCCGCGACGAGGCCCAGTGCGTCGCTCTCATCGACCGGGCGGTGAGCGAGCTGGAGCGCGTCGACATCCTCGTCAACAACGCCGCCTACCAGATGTCCCAGCCCGACGGGATCGAGGCGATCACCACGGAGCAGTTCGACCGGGTGATGAAGACCAACCTGTACGGGATGTTCTGGCTGACCCGCGCGGCCCTCGCCCACATGCCGCGCGGCGGGTCGGTCATCAACACCACCTCCGTGCAGGGCTACCAGCCCAGCCCCCACCTCCTCGACTACGCGATGACGAAGTCGGCGATCATCTCCTTCACCCACGGGCTGGCGCAGATGGTCGCCGAGCGCGGCATCCGCGTCAACGCCGTCGCACCCGGCCCCGTGTGGACGCCGCTGATCCCCGCGACGATGCCCGACGCGACGCAGTTCGGCGAGCAGTCGCCCCTGGGCCGGCCGGCCCAGCCCGCGGAGATGGCGCCCGCCTACGTGTTCCTGGCCTCGCCCCAGGCCGGCTACATCACCGGCGAGATCGTCAACGCCACCGGCGGCAAACCCTTGCCCTGACCCGCGGCGAGCGCCTTCCGCCCCCGCGTCTTTTCGCCCAGCCCCCGCCGTTCCGGCGGTCCCAAGGAGAACGATCATGCCGAAGAAGAAGTCATCGAACGAGGCCGCCGAGAACGCACTCCCGGGCAAGCCCGGCCCGCAGTCACCGCAGCTGGCCGAGCCGACGGAGCCCACGGAGCCCCTTCCCCCCAAGCCCGACCAGGACGGCCCCGCCACGGTCAGCCCGACCGGGCAGCCGACGGGGGCGGACCAGGCGCGCGTGGCGCAGAGCGGCGCCTACCTGACGACGGCCCAGGGGACGCGGCTGCCCGACACGGACCACTCCCTGAAGGCCGGAGCGCGCGGCCCGGTGCTGCTCCAGGACCACCATCTCCGCGAGAAGATCACCCACTTCGACCACGAGCGGATCCCGGAGCGGGTCGTCCACGCGCGCGGCGCCGCCGCGCACGGCGTCTTCCAGGGCTACGGCACGGCCGGTGAGGTGTCCAAGGCCGCGTTCCTCGCCAAGGACGTGGAGACGCCCGTGTTCGTACGGTTCTCCACGGTCCTCGGCTCGCGCGGCTCGGCCGACACCGTGCGCGACACGCGCGGCTTCGCGACGAAGTTCTACACCGACGAGGGCACCTTCGACCTGGTGGGCAACAACATCCCGGTGTTCTTCATCCAGGACGCGATCAAGTTCCCCGACATCATCCACGCCGGCAAACCGCACCCGGACCGCGAGATCCCGCAGGCGCAGAGCGCGCACGACACGTTCTGGGACTTCGTGTCCCTGCACACCGAAGCCACGCATCACACCCTCTGGAACATGTCGGATCGCGCGATCCCGCGGTCGTTCAGGACGATGGAGGGCTTCGGGGTCCACACCTTCCGGCTCGTCAACGCCTCGGACGAGAGCGTGCTGGTGAAGTTCCACTGGAAGCCGAAGCTGGGCGTGCACTCCCTGGTCTGGGAGGAAGCGCAGATGATCAACGGAATGGACCCCGACTTCCACCGCCGGGACCTCTTCGACGCCATCGAGTCCGGCGCCTTCCCGCAGTGGGAGCTGGGCATCCAGGTCTTCCCCGACACCCCGGAGCAGACCTTCGAGGGCATCGACCTCCTCGACCCCACCAAGATCGTGCCCGAGGAGCTCTCGCCCGTTCAGCCCATCGGCCTGATGACCCTGAACGCCAACACCAAGAACTACTTCGCCGAGACGGAGCAGGTCGCCTTCCACCCCGGCCACCTGGTCCCGGGCATCGACGTCACCGACGACCCACTGCTCGCGGGCCGGCTCTTCTCCTACCTCGACACGCAGATCAGCCGGCTCGGCGGCCCCAACTTCGCGCAGATCCCCATCAACCGGCCGCACGCCCCCGTCAACGACATGCTCCGCGACGGCATGCACCAGAGCGCCGTCCACACGGGCGTCGCCCCCTACCGGCCCAACAGCCTCGACGGCGGCTGCCCCTTCGTCGCCGGAGCCGGCACGGCCGCGTTCACCGAGACGCCCGTGCAGGTGCCGGCGGCGAGCAAGGTCCGCGAGGCGCCCGCCTCGTTCTCGGACCACTTCACCCAGCCGCGCCTGTTCTGGCTCAGCATGACCCCGCCCGAGCGCGAGCACATCATCGCCGCCTACACCTTCGAACTGAACAAGTGCTACGAGCAGGCCGTCAAGGAACGCACCCTGAAGGTCCTGGCGAACATCGATCCGCAGCTGTGCGAGCAGGTCGCCGCGGGTCTGGGACTGCCGGCGCCCGAAGCCACCGTGCCGCTCGTCGCGGCCGACCCCAGCCCCGCCCTCTCCCAGATGGGCGGGACCTGGCCGGTCGACGGCCGGGTGATCGGCATCGTCGCCGACGCCGCGGCCGACCTGGCCGGCGTACGGACGGCACGGCAGGCCGTCCTGGACGCCGGCATGGTGCCCCTCGTCATCGCCCCGACCGGCGGCACCCTCGACGCCGACGGCGAACCGATCGGCATCCAGCGGACCTTCGCCACCGCCCGGTCCGTCGAATTCGACGCACTCGTACTGGCCGGAGTGCCCGGGGCCGGCGCGGACGCGTACGGAGCCCGCGACGCCAAGGCCGGGACCGCCCGGCCCCCGAAGGCAGCCGACCCGCGCGTACTGCTGCTCGTCACCGAGGCCTACCGGCACGGCAAGGCCATCGGCGGCTGGAACGGCGCGGAGCGGCTCCTGGAGAGCGCCGGCATCACGACGTCCGAACCGGGCATCGCGGTCGCCGACAGCGGCGCCGCCGTCGTGGACGCGGTCGCGGCGGCGCTGGGCGAGCACCGGGCCTGGGACCGGTTCCCGGCCGCCCTCTGACCGGGTAGCGGCCCGGCCCCTCCCCCACGGGGGGGGCCCGGCCCGCCCCCCGCCCCCCCCCCCGGCC